>JAHJRI010000039.1 GCA_018830885.1 bacterium
AACTGACGATCAGGAACGAAGCCAGCAGGATAATCAGGGTCAGAATGATGCCCAGGGCAAACCGCTCCAGTTGAAAAGTGGCAAACATATTCTTGTTGTTTTCCATCCAGGTGGTGAAAAAGTATGGAAACCCGATCTGCTCGCGGAGTTTATCCTTGTATACGTCCGCTTTCTCACCATCTTCAATACTGATCGTCAGCCCGCTGATATGACCCTGCATCCGGTATATCTTCTGGGCAATCCCGATATCTATATAGGAAACCACTTCATCATAACCCGGAAGACCCGATTCAAAAAAGCCAACCACCTTAAACCGTTTGGATCTTGGTATCTCCCCCATCGGCGACATCCGGGTTTCCGGTGACATGACCGTAACGAATCCACCAACCCGGACTTCCAGATTGCGCGCCAGTTGGGAACCGATAATGATGCCGGTCGTTTTGGTCTGTCGCACATTTCCGTCTGCATCTTTAAAGGGTTCCAGATGGGGTTTCAACTGGGCCAGTATCTTTTTCGCCTTCAGCCGTTCAGACTCGCCGATCTTTCTGCCGGGATTGGAATTGTCCCGCTTGGTTTCAAAGGACTCTGTTCTGATAAAAAACTCGATGGGTACCACATCGGCTTCCCTGCTGCCATCGATCCCCTTAATCAGGGTTCCGGCAGATTTCTGCGGCCCGTTGATCAGTGCCTGGTGTGATGTAAATGGGGCATAGGCTTTAATCTCCACCGCCTCTTTGATGCGATCGATCAAACTGTTATCCGGGCCCCAGGGAAAACCGCCCATGGACATCGAATAAACGGTTAAATCGCTCTCTGCACCCCGGAGTGCCTCCCGCATCTCTTTTTCCATGCCATTCATCATGGACAGGGCTGTAATCAGAACCAGCACCCCCACAGCTACGCCACCGACAGCGATTTTCGTGATGACAGAAATGGATCTGTCCTTGCGGGGACTGCGCAGATATCGTCCTGCCAGAAACATCTCAAATCCCAAAATTGACTCCTGAATAAAAAGCAGTAGTAAAATGTGCGGAGGATTTAAAAAAAGATACTAAGTTGAGGCATTCAAATCTTAAATCTTGGGCAAACGAAACATGCGTTTAAAACCCAGCATCTCCAACCGATTCGGTTTTTAAACGGCTTCATTGATCAATGAACAACCCGGAGCAGGATATTTTCCCAAAGACCATTCATCGACGAAACCGATATTTTGCAGTAACTTGATTAAGTACTATCTTAAACCTTGTGCGTCAAGATGTCATGCTGCCTGAGCCGGCTCCTGAATTCTGTGATACGGCCAATGGAGCGCACCTCCCACAATGATCGACAGTTTCCAGAGACCCTGTCGAGGACCTTTTTGTCATCAGGAATACCTTCTTCAGATCCAGAAACAGGATCCATCCAGACAGGTTATTTTCAATCAATATCCATTTCCCGCCTTAGCCAATCGAAATCCCAGAAACAGATTTCCCGGAAAAGCTATTGACTTTACCAGTGAATTTTTACAGAATCTTGTTTAATTCTGATGCTTCAGAAACGAACGTACCCCTGCATGACAGGTACGCTGTTCCCTGATAAAAAAACTGCCCTCGATGAAACGAAAAACCGCATTCATATTCGATCCCGGATAATCGCGCGGACCTGTCTACAAGTATGATTCTTTGAACCCATTCAGCAGCACGAGTGATTTTAAATTAACCGGATCCCATTCTTCTTGGGAATTTTACTATTTCAAACAAAAACAGACTATGATTGAAGTTGATCGTTTATCAAAAAAATATGGCTCCCTGGTCGCAGTCGACAACATATCGTTCCAGGTTAATAAAGGGGAAATACTGGGTTTTCTGGGACCCAATGGTGCCGGCAAGTCCACCACCATGAAAATGCTGTCCTGTTTTATTACACCGACTTCAGGAACTGCCCGGATTGGCGGTAAAGACATTTTGACCGAATCGATGGCCGTTCGCGAAATTCTGGGATATCTGCCGGAAAGCGCTCCCAGCTACAAAAGCATGACGGTTCTGGAGTTCCTCGTTTTCATCGCTGAAACCCGGGGTTTCAGCGGGCAGGAAAAGAGCAACCGAGTGGAGCGGATAATCGAACTCACGACCCTGAACAGCGCCCGGTTTCAGACCATCGACACGCTCTCCAAGGGGTTCCGGCAACGGGTGGGATTTGCACAGGCCCTGATTCACGATCCACCTGTCTTGATTCTCGATGAACCCACGGACGGCCTGGATCCCAATCAAAAGCAGGAAGTCCGCGCATTGATCAGAAAAATGGCCGAAGAAAAAGCGATTATTCTCTCAACCCATATTCTGGAAGAGATGGAGGCCGTCTGCACGCGTGCGGTTATCATCAATCACGGAAGAATCGTTGCTGACGGATCCCCGCAAACACTCCTGAGCCACTCAAAAATGTTCAACACAGTCACTGTAAAATTAACGGACAATCTGGAAGCGACCACCATCGAGTCTCTGCGAAAACTTGACGGGATCAATGACGTCAAAACCTTTGCGCCGCCTCGCCCTGAAGACCCCTTCACCGTGCAGATATTTCCCAACCGGAAACAGGACATTCTCGGACAGGTCAAAGATTGCCTGAAGACCAACAACATTGAAATTTCGGAAATATACCGGGAAAAGGGGTTCATGGATGAAGTTTTCAGAAATCTCACCTTAGGAGGATAGAGAAGACATGACGCAAATCACCACTTTGATCAAACGGGAACTGATGAGCTATTTTTATTCTCCCGTTGCCTACGTTTTTATTATTATTTTTATGCTCTCGACCGTCGGAACGACCTTTTTTCTAGGCAACTTCTTCAACGCCAATCAGGCAAGTCTCGAGGCCTTTTTTCTGTTTCACCCCTGGCTTTACCTGTTTTTAATACCGGCAATTGGAATGGGCCTCTGGGCAGAAGAAAGAAATACCGGTACCATTGAACTTCTATTTACATTACCGATCAGTATGATGCAGGCGGTTATCAGTAAATTTCTGGCTGGATGGATATTCATCGGGATTGCCCTGCTGCTGACCTTCCCCATCATTATCACCGTCAATTATTTGGGAGAACCGGACAACGGCGTGATTATCGCCAGCTATCTGGGCAGTTTTTTAATGGCCGGTTCCTATCTGGCCATTACATGCGTGACCTCTTCATTGACGCGCAACCAGGTGATCAGTTTTATTCTCAGCGTCATCGTCTGTTTCTGCATGGTCTTACTTGGCTGGGGCGTTTTCACCAACATCATGAATAAGTTCCTCCCCACCTGGCTGTCCGAAACCATTTCAACCTTCAGTTTCTCGACCCATTTCAATTCGATCAGCCGGGGAATTATTGACAGCCGAGATCTGGTGTTTTTTCTGTCCATTATCGGCGGCGGTTTGATCATCAATGCACTGATTCTGGAAACAAAGAAAGCAGCCTGACGGCTGATTCGTAAAGATGAGAATAAAGAACGATTCATCTGAACTTAACCGCCAACAGGAAAGAGCGACGGCTGAAAAACCGGCGATTTCCAATTAGAAAAATCAATTCATCTCGTACAAGGGCGAACGTGAAAAAAAGACAGAGATTATTGGGGTCCACTGCAGTCAACTTTATTCTGGTGTTAGTCATCGTCGTCGCTGTCAATGTGATTTCAGCCGCGCTGTACTTCAGGCTGGACATAACAGAAGAGAAGCTTTACACGCTCTCAGAAGGCACGGAAAAAATCGTTGCGAAGATGACCACACCGGTCACTTTAAAGTACTACTTCTCAAAGGACCTGGAATCATTGCCAATCACCTACAAGAACTACGGCAAAAAAATCAGCGAACTGCTGACAGAATACCAGAACCTCAATCCTGAGATCATCCATCTGGAAACCTATGACCCAAAACCGGATTCGGATGAGGAGGAGTGGGCAAAAAAATATGGTTTGACCGGTGCTGATCTGGGTAACGGTGAAAAGCTCTATATGGGTCTGGTTATCACCCAGGAGGACCGCGAACTGAATATCCCCCTGATGGACCCGAGACGGGAACAGTTTCTGGAGTATGATATCTCTCACCTGCTGCTGCAACTCACCCAAAAAAGAGACAAGAAACTCGGTATCCTGAGCAGCATACCTGTGATGGGCAGTACCGCCAATCGCTTTCAGCAGATGCAGGGCCAGCGCGACCAGCCCAAATGGGTCCTCGTCGAAGAACTGGAAAAAACGTTCAAGGTCGAAGCGATTGATTCCTCGGTGCAGGAAATTCCAGCCGATATCTCTATCCTGATGGTGATCCATCCCAAAAACCTGAGTGAAACAGCACTCTACGCCATCGATCAGTTTGCACTCAGAGGCGGAGAACTGATTATCATGGTTGACCCCAATGCCAGAGTCGATCAGGAGGCAGCTATGATGGCTCAAATGGGGCAGATGCCCCAGGCCTCCAGCGATCTCGAAAAGCTCTTCAAACACTGGGGGATTGACTATCAGGCAAACAGTATCCTGGGTGATAAGGATCACGCGACCCGTGTCAACGCCGGCGGATCCATCGGTGCAGTGTCCTTCACACTCTGGCACAGTCTGAACAGAAGCTCTTTCGAACAGGACCTGATCGCCACCAAAGATCTGGATGATATGCTGATGATCGAACCCGGGGGGTTCACTCTGGAGAAATCAAGCCCCCTGAAACTGCAGACACTGATCAAAACCTCCACCAATACCGGACCTGTGGAGAGTTACATGATTCGTTTTGCTGACCCCTTGAAGATCAACAATCAGGTTAAACCCACAGGAAAATCATATATCCTGGCGGGGATTCTGACTGGAAAACTGACATCCGCTTTCAGTAAACCGCCCGAACCGCCCAAAAGCGATGACAAGACCAAAGCTGCTCCGAAAATTGCGTTACAACCGTATCTATCGGCAGGAACACAGGAGAGCAAAATCCTTCTGATTACGGATGTTGATTTTATATCTGATAATTTCAGTATTGAGCAGTTCAACCTGCTTGGTCAGATATTCAAGCAGCCCAGAAATGATAACCTGAATTTCATGCTGAACATGGTGGAATATCTGGGTGGCGCTCAGGATATGATGGAGATCCGATCTCGGGGTCGTTTCCAGAGATCCTTCACGCGTTTTGCAATGCTTGAGAAAAGTGCCCAGGAGAAATACCAGGCGGCAGAAAGTAAGATTTCAGCTCAATTAAAGGAAGTACAGGAGAAATTGAGTCAATTGAATGTTCAAAAAGGAACCAATAAAATTGTCTTAACCAAAGAACAGATTGAAAAAATAAAGCAATTCAGACAGGAAGAGAAAAAAACAAAAACAGAGCTGCGCAAAATCAGAAAACTGCTGCGGCAGGATATCGAATCTGAAAAGACCAGTCTCACGCTGATCAATCTGACTGTCGTTCCCATTTTGTTGATTCTGACCGGTCTGTTCTTATACTACCGACGGTTCCGCAACAGATCTAAATAATCTTTTGTCTTTTAAAACCGCAAAATAAAGTGAACCATGTCAAAAAAAAATCTGTTCCTTATTACCGTTTTTCTCGTCGTGATCGCCCTCTTTGTGCAACTGTATACCAAAAAGGACAAACGGCGGGAGGACTCCCCGATTGGGAAACCAATCGCAGGTATCGGGCTCGTGGAGTCCATCGATGAAATAGTGATCGGAAAAGGGGAGACCACGCTTCATCTGCATAAAAAATCGAACGGATGGGTCATCACCGAAAAGAACGGGTTCCCTGCCAATACACAGAAACTGGTTGAACTCCTCGATACGGTCACCACCTACCGTCTCTCAGCATTGATCACAAAAGATGAAAGCCGTCTTGCCCATTTCAAACTGCAGTACCGGGCCGAGGCTAAAAGTTCAGATGAAACCTCAGGTACCGAGCTGACATTAAAAAGCAAAGGGAAGGCCGTGTTCAAGATGGTGGCTGGAAAAAACAGAGACTCCGTCTCCTCTAATCCAAATCTTGCTGCAAGGCCGGATGGCACATATGTGAGAATCGGAGAATCACCAGCCGTATATTTGATTAAAGAGAACTTCAGCCTCAATCCCCAGACGGACGAGTGGATTCGAAAAGCACTGATCACGATGAAAACGGACCAGATCAAAACCATCCGTTTTGAGAGTCCCAGTTCCCGTTTCCGGTTTGCCAGGAAAGACCCCTCTGAAAAACTGCTGCTCGAAGACCTGAAAAACAGCGAGACGATTGACGAGCAGGCGGTGAAGGACATGCTCACTGAACTGGAAACGTTCTCCATTGAAAATGCCATTTCACGTAGTGACAATCCGGAAAAACGGCTGGAACTTCAATCCGAAGTCTCTGTCATGCTTTTTGACAACACGACATTCAACTTTCAGATCCTGGTTAAGACAGAAAAAATCCCCCTTGAGAAAAAGCCGAACGATGAGAAAAAGACCTACTATGTTAACATATCAACTGTCGATACGGCCAGTGGCAAGTCTGACTGGTTGGAACTGAAGGAACTGGGAAAAACTTGGCTCTTCGAACTGGAAGCATGGCAGGCGAAAACCTGGTTGAAAACCAGAAAAGAGTTCATCAAATCCAAAGATAAAAACTAACCCTTTGGGCCGGTCGGTCGATTCAAGTCTATCCGCTGTCTGGCGGCTATATCCGATAGCCGCCGAATCAATAGCTCCGCTTCATCCTTGTAGTAGTGCAGGGCAACTGTGGCACAACTGTATGCATAGGCGATGACTTCCGGATCTAGACTGGAAGAGAGCATGGCCATCTCTTCCACCATCTGCGCAATTTTGACCAGGATTTTCGCTTCCACGGGAGAGGTCACGCTCTCAGAAAAATTAGTCCCGACAAAACCTTTCCCATAGTTGTAGACGGTGGTGATCATCCTCGGCAGGTCCATCGACTTGTTCAGCTTCGCAATCCTCATATTCATGATGGCATTCTCAATATTCACGTTGGCAATGAGAGCCCGGCTTTGTCGATTACCGGGCAGCACATCACACATTTTTTTGGCGATGGGCATCAGTGCTGGAATCTGAGAAAACACATTGAGATAGATTCGGATCAGGAACTTGTTCAACTTCACCGTTCCGGGACCAACACGGGTATCCCCTTCCTCGTTTGCAGCCTGGAAGGTTTTTGCGATGTGGAGGGGACTCATGGACTCATACGGGTATCCGAAACCGTCCAGTTTCTTGGCAATATTGGTTATCGTTTTTTTCAACCGTTTCTGCTCAAACAGCAAATTCAGGACGTGAATATCCCGTCTGATGGAATGAGTTTCAGATGCCGTCACCGTCTTTAGATTGGCTACCAGTTTGGGCCGTATCGCCTCCAGGTAGAGGAAATAGATATCACACAAGACATCCACCGAATAGGTTGTCATGTACTCATTCATGACAACCGCACCCGTCGCCTGCAGGGCTGAATACAATGAGTTGATCCGGTCGTTGACCGATCGATGCACCGATACACTGTCCTTACTGGTCATGATAGCACTGAGGATGGTCAGGTTGGGATCATTGGGATAGCTTTTTTTCAGCTTCTCCAGTTCAATCCGCATACCGACACTGGGACTGCTCTTTTTCTCGGTCCTGGACCGTTCATCCAGCACTTTTCTCTTTTCCTCGAGCAGCTCTCTTTTCGTTTTCGGACTGTTGGACTCACCCCCTCGAGGCGCTTTCTGACCATCCTTGTCGTCTATGGCTTCTGAAATGTTTTTTAAATCCCCAACCGCTTTTCTGAGCCTGACAATCTCCTCTTTACTCAGACCCTTGCCCGCCGAACCGTCAAAAAATCCCCGGACTTTTCTGATAAAGCCCTGCTCCTGCCCTGTGGCGCCGCCGACGGTAGGGCTGATATTGAGAAATGACCGTTTATAGGGAATAATCCGGTTGATCGGTTTCAGGTCATGTATGATGATGCCTGTCTGTCCCCTGGCTGGTGCCGATTTTTCAGTATTGGTCCGGCTGCCTGAACGGGGGTTACTGCTTTGTTTCTGAGTGGGCCTTACCTTTGTCTGCGGACGCCGGGGGGTTGTCTGGGGGGAACGTTTTTCTTTTGATTCTGGCATCGGTTATTCCAAAAAAATGCATCGGCAGGATGGTCTGTCCACTCTTTGGCGAACAGTTAAAGTCTCCTTAAGTTTATGGAAATTTGCAACCTCTTTTTTCCCGATAGAAAGACCGAAAAATCTGTATACTACCCTGTTCTCACTTTTTGCAAGAACGCCCCGGGAATCCTGCGCGAAGGGTTCGATGAGGAGCGTCATACCTGCCATTTGGAATCCCATCCATTGCGATTACTGGTCAATCCTGATATTTTATCAACTGTAAAACAGGGTCCAAACAGGAACCCGGTTTTAACAGTTGATCCGCAGCCTGTTTCATCGCGATCAGGGTTATGATTATTTCGCCTATCACTTACTGGTTTATGCAGAACATCCGTCGGTTCGTATTCTGGAAAAAAAAGTGTGATGCCGGGCTTGCCATGATTTCATTGATGGCCGGGCTTTGTCTTTTGCTTGTCTCTGTTTCGTCTTCCTATGGCGGGGAGATTAAGGAAACAACACCCATTGAAGTTGAGGATCGGGATTTTATCCACCATCTTCTACAGGATAAGTACTATATTTTTGCCCAGGAAGAGGCCAATGAATACCTGAAAAACTACCCGCAAGGGATATTCAGGGCTGAGATCATATTTGTTCAAGCAGAGATTGATGTTATTCAGAAGTCATATGACGCTGCACTTTTAAAATACGACAACATCCTGAACACCTATCCAAACTCAGAGCTGGTTGAAAATTCGCTCTATCTATCCGGCATCCTGCATCTTCAGCTGGGGCAGAATGATAAGGGACAGGATAAGTTACAACGGCTGATTCAAAAATACCCCCAGTCGCCATATTTATATAAGACCTATTTTCAACTCGGGCAGTTGGCGTTCAAACAGGAGAACTGGGAAACCGCAGAGGTCTATCTGGAAGGTACCGTCAAAAATGGAGACCTGAATCCGGATCAGCAGCTGGAAGCAAAAAACTACCTGGCCTGGACTTATTATTTTCAGAAAAAGGTGGATCAGGCCAATGAACTGTTTTTGCCCTTGCTGCAATCCGACCTGGCAAATATCCACAAGGCAAAAATAGCTTTTCAGTATGCCGTGGATGCCCAGAAAACCGGCAATTATCGTGAGTCTATCAAATGGCATGAGCAGTTAATCAACCAATGGCCGCACCCTGATTTTTTGAACAAGTCCAGATTTTGGGTGGCCGAATCCTTGTTTTTATTGAATCAAAATCCGGAAAGCCGGATATCCCCTGAGGAAAAGCAGAAAGCAATTCTTCTTTACAGCCAGAATCTGGCAACTCAGGATCCTGTTGAGCCTGAAAACAGCCGTTACCACAGGGGCTGGTTTCTGCTGGACCTTGAACAGGATACGCAGGCAGAGCAGGATTTTGAGTGGCTGCAGAAAAATAATACCCATTTTGCCAGTGATGTTGAACTAACATTAATCCGGGCGAACTATTTTGAGTCCCGTAAAAAATGGGACCAGGCCAACCAGATTTATACCCAATCCCTTAAACTTCAAGACCGCCCTGAAAACAGCAATCGACTGCTGATCGGGATCATCAGAAACGATTACCGTCAAAAGCAGTGCAAATCCCTGGTTAAAAACTATGCCAGGATCGATTTCGCAGCAGAAATGCCGGTCGCCGACGAAATGCACTACTATGCCGGCACCTGTTTTTACAACAGCGGACAATGGAATCCCGCCGGTGAGGCCTTTGCCAGAATCGATCTGTTATCCAGATTCGCCCCCCTGGTGTTTGAATCCTACCTGGAGGTTTTCCGTAAAACCAGGCAACTGGCAGATGGCATTGAATACCTGAATCGCACAGAACCCCTGTCCCATTTCAACGATAAGGAGCGCATCCTGCTCTATAAAACAGACTTTCACCTGGAATTGAAACAATGGGACAAGGCTCTGTCCGCGATGAAAGCGGTGGTTGCCATCTCACCGGAAAAGAAAAAGGACCCCTGGTTCCTGCTGAACGTTGCCCGAACGCTTGATCAGATCTCTATAGCCATGAAAAATAAGGCATGGCGGGCGCAAAGACCGGACTTGAGACCGGTGACATACTACCGGCGACAGGCCCTGATGTATTACCAGGCCTCTTATCAATACATGCCTCGGAAAGAAACGGCAGTGCGGCTGTCGATCCTTGAGATACTGATCAAACGATACGAACAGCGAAAACAGTGGAAAACATTGATTCCCCTTTATCAGACAGCCATTAAAACCGGTGGGGATGAAACAAAAAAAAGCCACTACACCTATCGCTTGGCAAATATTCTCATCCAGACAGGGGCCAAGAAGGAAACGGTGATCCCTCTTTTGGCCAGTCTGCATGGCAAAGCCAATCAGGATATCAACTACAAGGCTTCAGCGCTGCTGGCAGAGGTGTATATTGAAACAAAGAAATTTGCGGAAGCCATTGAAACATTAAGTGATCTTGCTCAGCAACCGATTGATGATACACCATGGTATATCAAGGTTCATTTCAGACTGGGGGAGCTCTATCAATCCCAGGAAAAATGGCTCACTGCGATCCGGCATTACTCATTTGTTGTGAATGCCAAGCAGCAAGGAACGGAGAAAAAAGAGGCGCACAATCGTCTTCTTAAAATAAAGAAGTTTATCGCACAGCACCCGGCGAAAGAAAAAACCGAATGAGCGCTTCAGGGCTCCATGTCAAAGATCTCAAGCCTGATGCATGTCGCACGGGCCTGGTTGAAACCCGTAAAAAGTCTTTGCCGCAAGCAGATCCATTCACCCGGAAATAATCAGTATGAGCAAATATCAAGAAGAGATCCTGGACAAAATCAGGGAACGGGTTTTGGAAAGAGAACGGGAACTGAGGCTGAAAGAAGATAAGGAGGCCTCTATTGAAGCAACATTGCAGGCCCTTGAGGAGATCACAGAGGTTCCACGGGAAGAGATGGACCGCATTGCCGAGGAGATCCGTGCATCGTATGAAACCCCTGAACAGACTGCCAGCGACTATCCTGCCCTTTTCAATGCGCAGTCCGACCATCTGCCTGCAACAATCCGGGAAGCGTTGTTAAAACTGCCAGCCGTTCTCAAGGATGAATTCTGGGAAGAGTATCGGATTCAATCCCGCAGTATTGCCATCGCCTACGTTCTCTGGCTGATACCCCCACCTTTTTCCTGCCACTATCTCTATTCCCGCCACTTGATCAAACAGTTTCTGTTTTTCCTCACCTGCGGGGGACTGTTTCTCTGGTGGTTTGTTGATCTCTTCCGCATGCCGCAGATCATAAAAGAGGAAAACAGGAAATCGGCTCGCAAAATACTGAGGAAAATGCTGAGACACTCACTACGTCGCAAAAAGAGTCGTGCCGAACATCAGAATGAAGCATAGCGAAGGACTTTTCAAAACGTCTTTAAGACCGACAGGAACCGTTCACCATAGCGGTTCAGTTTCATTTCCCCAACCCCTGAGATACCCCTCAATCCTTCCAGGGTCTGGGGCCTTTTATCAGCCATCTCCAGGAGCGTGCGATCATGGAAAATCAGATAGGGGGCTTTGTTCTGCTCCCTGGCAATCTCCCGGCGCAATTCCCGCAGGTTCTGCCAGATCTGCTGATCCTGGGGATTATCTGAAACAGCTGCCGGTTTCTTCTGTTTCTGTCGTTTTTCCGCGATGGGATCCCTGCGAAAAAAAACCCTCTCTTCGCCTTTTAAAACCGGCCGACTTTTGGTTGTGAGCCGAAAACCGCCGTATCCCGTAATGTCAACACTTAACAAATCGGCGGCGATGA
>JAHJRI010000452.1 GCA_018830885.1 bacterium
CGAGCCTCGCACCTCATGTTTTAAATCGCTATCCCCTTGATGGAACGTTTTACAAATGGTCTTTAATGGACTGCAAAATCCTTATAAGAAACAAAACAACTTGTTCTGTAATATTAGGCAATTGTAAAATTAACATTCCTGAGAATATTCGCAGAAAATATTACGGTTTTTGTTTCTCTCATTTAACAATGGGTACGCCCATCGTTTTGCTAACCGGACATTGCTGGCAAGAAACGGCTTTTTACGGTCGCAAAAGGGATTAATCATGACGATGATGAACAACCGTGTCCTGGACCCCAAATTCGCCAGTCTGCTGCTGGAATCCATGGCGGACGGGGTCTTTACCCTGAATGAAAAGGGAAAAATTACCCTCTGGAACCGGGCAATCGAGAAGATTACAGGATACAGCGCCGACGAGGTACTGGGTAAAAGCTGCGATATCCTTGACTTCAACCTCTGATTTGGCAAAGGTTGCACCTCAGGTCTTGAGGAGTGTGGCGTGGTCAAAAACAAGAAGGTCGAAGCCATTGAATGTATGCTTCGTCACAAGGATGGATACAGTGTCCCCGTCCTGAAAAACGCCCGTCTGGTAGAAGATGACCAGGGCAGATTCAAGGGTGTTGTGGAAACGGTGACGGATCTGACGGAACTCAACCGGACCCGACTCAAGATGGAGGAGGTGAGTCGCAAACTGGGAGAGGTTTACCGCTTTGACAACATCATCGGGAAAAGCCATGCCATGCAGGCTGTTTTTTCCTCAGTCAATTCAGCCGCTGCCAGTGAGGCAACGATTCTGATCCAGGGAGAAAGCGGCACTGGAAAGGAACTCGTGGCGGGTGCCATCCATTATCACAGTGTCCGTTCAACCAAGCCCCTGGTGACGGTCAACTGCAGTGCATTGTCAGAATCACTGCTGGAAAGCGAACTGTTCGGGCATGCCAAGGGGGCATTCACCGGCGCTATCAGGGACCGCATCGGCCGATTTGAAGAGGCGGAAGGGGGTACCATCTTTCTGGACGAAATCGGTGAACTGAGCCCCTATATCCAGGTCAAACTCCTGCGGGTTCTCCAGGAACGGGAGGTGGAAAGAGTGGGGGAGTCAAAAAAACGAAAGGTCAGTATCCGGATTATCACCGCTACCAACAGGGATCTATATGGTCTGATCCGCACGGGCCATTTTCGGGAGGATCTTTACTACCGCCTCAAAGTGTTTCCCATCTATGTGCCCCCGCTCCGTGAACGGAAAGAGGATATCGCGCTGCTGTCCGAGCATTTCATCATGGCTCAGAATGCAAAGACCGGCAAACAGATCAAAGGTCTGGACAAACCTGCGCTGCGCGTGATGATGGACTATTCCTGGCCGGGTAATGTCCGGGAATTGGAAAACGCCATCGAGCATGCATTTGTGATATGCACCAATGACTGGATCGACGTATTCGACCTGCCCCTGGAAATTCGGCAGACGGAATATCGACCCCCACTGTCGGTGCCTTTCAATCCGGATGCCCGTAGTGGTTTTTCAGCAAAAAATCTGACCCGGGAGCATCTGATCGAGGTTCTTAGCGAAAGCGACTGGAACAAAGCGGAGGTGGGTCGGCGGGTTGGACTGAGTCGCACCGCTATCTGGAAATATATGAAGAAATGGAATATACCCTTGCAGCGTCCGGATCCGAAACCTGTCTGAAACCAGTGGCATGGTGAGTGCAGTAACGATTTGAATAGCTTCTCTCAATGATCTGATCCCATGTGAGACCTGCCGGTGACAGAATCCCGGTTAAAACAGTTAGGCACCGTGGGACCATTACTTTTTTTGCATCCATTTTTTGAACAGGGTAACCATGGAAGAGAACCACCGTAAAGTTATCATTCTGGGCACCGGTCCTGCCGGTTATACGGCAGCCATATATGCCGCCCGCGCCAATCTTAAACCGATGATCATTACCGGTCCCCAAAAAGGGGGACAGCTGACGACCACCACCGAGGTTGAAAATTTTCCCGGTTTTTCCAAGGGTATTGATGGCAATGTGCTGATGAACGAAATGGAACAACAGGCGCTGCGGTTTGAAACCGAGATTGTATTTGGCGAGATAACCGCCGTCGATCTGACCCGACGCCCTTTCAAGGTTACGGCGGGCAGTCAGATTTATACTTGTGACGCTCTGATCATCGCTACGGGCGCATCGGCCCGTTACCTGGGGCTGGAAAGCGAAACCCGTTTCAAAAACCGTGGTGTTTCCGCCTGTGCCACCTGTGACGGTTTTTTCTACAAGGGACAGAAAGTGGCGGTGCTGGGGGGTGGCGACACCGCTCTGGAGGAGGCCAGCTATCTGACCAATTTCTGCGAGAAGGTCTATCTGGTTCATCGCCGGGACGAATTGCGCGGGAGTAAAGCCATGCAGGAACGAGTCTTCAAGAACGAAAAAATTGACATTGTCTGGGATTCTGTGGTTGAAGAGGTGATCGGAGATGATGCGAAAGGGATGACCGATCTGGCAGTGAAAAATGTCAAGACGGGTGAAATCAAGCGTCTGGGAACCACCGGGATGTTCGTTGCCATCGGGCACACGCCCAACACCAAGGTTTTCAAGGGTATGCTGGAAATGGACCCGAACAACTATCTCGTCACCCGCAGCGGATCCACCAAAACCAGTGTGGAGGGGGTCTTTGCCTGTGGTGATGTGGCCGATTCCAAGTATCGACAGGCGGTGACGGCTGCCGGAACAGGGTGTATGGCGGCCATCGATGCGGAGCGCTGGCTGGCGGAGCAGGTGTGACTGCCCCGCCGGTCGCAGGTCCTGGCGGGATTTAAAAGGAGTTCAGCTCTTTCAGCATCCGGGCCGGTTTTTCCATCAATTCCGGGTGCTTATCCAGGTGAATTAAACCTGAAATCGTCAGGATCCGGGTTTTCAGGCTCGACTCGCCCTTGGGTCCGATGGATTTGACAATCAACAGGGACCCCATTTTCACGGCCAGGCTGTCGATTTTCTCGGTCAGGGCTGAAAACGCGTCGGTGGCTTTGTCCAGTTCCGTGACCGGGTCTCCGGTTCTGTTGAAGGAGGCTTCGATCTCATAGATCTTGTCATAAACACCGGAAAGGGTCAGCTTCTCCCGGGAGACCGCCATGCGCTTGGTATACACGTCCGGTTTTTTGTTCGGGTTGTAAAAGCGGAATCCGGCGGTGTTGACCACCTTGATGGCCGCCTTGTACATTCGTCCCAGTTCGGTTTTGTTTTTTGTTCCGACAAACAGGTACACCGGCAGATGCCGGTTCAGTTTCTGCTGCTTGTAGTTGGAGTTGATGGAGTTGAAGGAGATATATTCGCTGAAGGAGTTCTGCAGGATATAGATCTGATCCCGCAGGCGGGTGATCTCATCCTTGTGCTCCTGATCCAGTTCGGCGATCTTTCTTTCGTAGTAATCATAGTACTGCTTCATGTACTTGTTTTTCGGACCGGCCGCCACCAATCGTTTCCCCTCTTCCGTATCGGTGAAGCTCTCGAAGTTTTCGATAAACCGTTCTGCCATCTTTTGTGCCTGCATGACATAGGCGGTTTCGTATTTCCAGGTGTTCTTGGGGTTGAGGATAAAGCTGTCCACCCCGTTGACCTTGGTGGGGATATGCAGTCCGAAGGTGGGCAGTTCCACATATGTTTCATCTTCAATGGAACCATCCAGGATCGCTTTGATGATATTGCGCGTATCCTCAAGATCGATCCGCTTTCCCATCCCGTAACCGCCACCGGTCCAGCCGGTGTTGACCAGATAGGCGGTTGAGTCGTGCTCATCCATCTTGCGGGCCAGTTCCTGGGCATAAACAGTGGGATGCAGCAGCAGAAAAGCAGCGCCAAAGGCAGGCGAAAAGGTGGGGATCGGTTCCTTGATCCCCCTTTCGGTGCCGGCCAGCTTGGATGTATAGCCACTGAGGAAAAAATACATGGCCTGGTCCCGGGTCAGTCTTGAAACCGGTGGAAAAACGCCAAAAGCATCTGCCGTCAGGAAGATCACTTTCTTGGGGTGGGTGCCCTTGGAAATCGGTCGGACAATGTTGTCGATGTGGTCAATGGGATAGGAAACCCGGGTATTCTCTGTTTTTGATGTATCGGAGAAATCGATTTTCCCGGTTTTGCTGTCAAATACCACATTCTCCAGGAGGGCGTTCCGCTTGATGGCTTTGTAGATGTCGGGTTCCTTTTCCTGGCTGAGGTTGATGCATTTGGCATAACAGCCCCCTTCAAAATTAAAGACACCCTCGTCATCCCAGCCATGCTCATCATCACCGATGAGATACCGGTCGGGATCGGCGGACAGTGTTGTCTTGCCGGTACCGGACAGACCAAAAAAGATCGCTGTGTCACCGTTTTTGCCCATGTTGGCGGAACAATGCATGGAGGCAATACCGTTTAACGGCAGAAAATAGTTCATGACCGAGAAAAACCCTTTCTTGATCTCTCCACCATACCAGGTACCACCCACGACAGCCATTTTCTTGGCCAGGTGAAACGCGACATAGACGTCACTGTTCAGCTGATGCTCCACCCACTTTTCATTGACGGTTTTGCAGGCATTGAGCATCACAAAATCCGGGACGAATTTCTTCAGCTCTTCCGCAGTGGGTCGGATAAACATGTTTTTGACAAAATGGGACATCCAGGCCACTTCCGATATCACCCGGATCCGAATACGGGAATTTTCGTTGGCGCCACAATAGGCATCCGTGACATAGAGTTTTTTCCCGCTCAGTTGTCTGGTGCTGGTGTCCAGCAGGTCTTTCCAGACCTCTTCGGAAATGGGTTTGTTGTCCGATGCGGTCCGCAGGGGGTCCTTCCACCAGATGGATTCCTCAGAACTTTTCTCCTTGACGATATATTTATCCTTGGGGGACCTTCCGGTGAAAATCCCGGTATCCACTGCAACAGCATCCAGACTGGTGAGGAATCCGGCTTCATACCCCTGGAGTTGACTTTCGGTTTCGTGCCGAAAAAGCTCTTCATACGAGGGGTTATGGTAGATCTCCTCGACACCGGTGATGCCATACTCGGCGAGATCAATTTTTCTGTTTTTCATGGTTTGTTCCTGGTGTGGTTTTTTCCGGGGCAGGTTGTTTATCCCGGCAGACAGACAAAGTTTTTTCCGGTTCAATACTCAATGCCGTTAACTTAAGCATACGTTACTGACTAAGCGCTAACGGTTCCGGTTTTCAAGAACCTTGGAGGTCGGGGATGGCTTCCCGGAACTCCAGGATGGATTCATGCGTTTCTTGAAAATCGGAACTGTTGGTGCGAAACCCTTGGCTCGAGTGAATGACATTGGTTCAATATTTGAAATCTAGTCCAAAGGGGTGAAAACTGTCAATTGCAGCATTGGCAGACAGGTCCGGCCGGAAGGCCCGTCCGGCGAAGCGCTGGCCGGAAACCGGCAATAGGGGGGCTAGCAGATCACACCCTCCTTTTTCAGCTTTGCAATGGCGTCGGCCGGGTAACCCAGATCCTGCATGATCCGCTCGGTATGCTCCCCTTTTTGGGGGGCGCTGCTCTGGATACCGGCCCGGCTTTTGCCAAAATGGACCGGGTAGCCGGGAATATTGAGCTCCCCCAGCCCGGGATAGTGACAGGGCCGGATATACTGGTTCAGCAGCGCCTGGGGATCCTTCTCCACGTCCGCCACTTTCTGAATGGGAGCAAACATCAACCCGTTGGCCATAAAGTCGGTCATCCATTCCTCCCGGGTGCGGGTGGCGAAAACCCCGTCGAAGATCCTGTTCAGGGCGGCATTATTCAATGGCCGCCCCTTGACATCGGTGTAGTCCGGATCCTCCAGCAGTTCCGGTTTTCCCAGGACCCTGCAGAACCGGTCCCAGTATTTTTCGTCCGGGTGATGGGTACACATGACCCATTCGCCATCTTTACAGCAGAAAACGTTGCGCAGCGGGGAGTGCTGGGAACGGTCTGAAGAGATACAAGGGTTGATGCCCAATGCATTGCTGAGCATCAGGTTCGGGTGCTGCAGCCACAGGGCGGTGCCATACAGCGAGACCTGCACCTCCTGGGAGATCCCCTGCCGTTCACGGACCAGCAGGGCCGTGATAATGGCATGACTCAGGGCGATGGCGGTGGCCTGATCCAGAATCCCGAGATTCATCGGGGCGGGGAACTCTGTTCCGGTGACGAACATCAGGCCTGAACAGGCCTGCCCCAGCGGGTCGAAAGCGCCGATATCCTCCAGCGGGCCCTCCGGGCCATAACCGGAAACGCTGGCATGGATGATTTTGGGGTTAATTCTGGAAATGGACGGATAGTCCACTTCCAGCCTGGTTTTGGTGGTTTTTCTGAGATTGGTCAGAAACACATCCGCCCCTTTGACCAGACGATGCAGAATCTCCCGGCCGGCTTCCGTTTTAATATCGAGACAGATGTTGGTCTTGTTCCGATTGGAGACCTCATACATCAGGCTTTCACCATTGGGAGCGGACATGTCCAGTGCGCCCACAGAGGTCCAGTACCGCTCCGGATCCCCCCCGGCAGCCTCTATCTTGATAATTTCCGCCCCAAGATCTCCCAGTATGGCGCCGCCGCCAGGACCCGCGTGAAAAACCCCATATTCAACAACCTTAATCCCTTCCAGTGGTAACGGTCCGGTATCCTGCTGACGGTAATCTATCTTCATATTGAATCTCCATTCGCTAATGTTTTTTCACTGATAAAACTCTTTTTCTTCTCTTTATACACTTAAGGGCACCTTGATTAACTGGAACTCAGTCAGCATC
>JAHJRI010000453.1 GCA_018830885.1 bacterium
CGATGGATGCCGGGGTCGGAGCCACAGCAATACCGGCAGCTTCAAGCGCCTTGATCTTACTTTCCGCTGTTCCTTGTCCACCGGACACAATCGCACCGGCATGGCCCATGCGACGTCCCGGAGGCGCTGTTCGTCCGCAGATGAAGGACACGATCGGCTTTTTGACATATTGTTTGGCAAATTCTGCTGCTTCCTCTTCCGCAGTTCCGCCAATCTCACCAATCATCACAATGGACTTGGTTTTATCATCGTCCTGGAAAAGTCTCAGGGTATCAATAAAATTGGTTCCATTAATTGGATCACCACCGATTCCGATACAGGTTGACTGTCCCAGACCCACTTTGGTGATCTGGTCGACGGCCTCATAGGTCAGGGTTCCGGAGCGGGATACAATTCCGACATTACCCGGATTGTGAATAAAACCCGGCATAATCCCGATCTTGCATTCCCCCGGGGTGATAATACCCGGGCAATTAGGGCCGATCAGACGGGTTTTTGATCCCCGCAGGGCCTCTGCAACCGTTATCATGTCCAGCACAGGAACGCCTTCAGTAATGGCGACAACCAGATCGACTTCCGATTCAATGGCTTCCAAAATGGCATCTGCGCAGAACGCGGGAGGTACAAAAATCAGTGAACAGTTTGCACCCGTTGTTGTGACTGCGTCTTTCACTGTATTAAATACAGGAACGCCTTCATGATCCAGTCCGCCTTTTCCTGGAGTGACACCGGCGACAATCTGCGTTCCGAAATACGCTTTACATGCTCTGGCGTGCAAGGAACCCTGTGCCCCGGTAAGACCTTGAACAACTATTTTGGTATCTTTATTGACTAATATACTCATGGTTTATTCCTTCAATGAATATTTTAATTAGATGGATGTTGTGTCTTAACCTTTTGAAACCTCGACCGCTTTTTTTGCAGCATCAGCAAATCCCTTGATCATGATCAGTTTGTTTCCGATACCGGATTTTTCGATTATCTCTGCCGCTTTGTCAGCATTGGTTCCCTCCAACCGAACAACCACCGGAATATTCAGATCCACTTTTTTAAATGCTGCAATCACCCCTTCTGCAATAATATCACAGCGGACAATACCACCGAAAATATTGATCAGAATACCCTTGACGTTGGGGTCCTTGGTGATAATTTTGAAAGCCGCTTCGACCCGATCCGCATCTGCCGTGCCGCCCACATCCAGGAAGTTGGCAGGGGATCCACCATAGTGTTGGATAATATCCATGGTAGCCATCGCCAAACCGGCACCGTTCACCATACAGCCAATGGAACCGTCCAGTTTGATAAAACTCAGGTCATGGTTGCTGGCTTCTATTTCAGTCGGGTCCTCTTCATCCAGATCTCTCAGTTCCAGCGTTTTCTTGTGACGAACCAGGGCATTGTCATCGAAGGACATTTTGCAGTCCAGGGCCAGGATACGGTTATCGCTCGTGATAACGACCGGGTTGATCTCCAGCATTGAACAATCTTCAGCCATGAAAGCGTTATACAAGTTCATGAAAAAGGCCGATGCCTGGCGGATCAACTTGGGATCAAACTTGTCCAGTCCCAGGCCAAAGGCCAGACGCTGGGTTTGAAAGGGTCGCAGTCCGAGTGCGGGATCGACGAACTCTTTCAGGATCTTCTCCGGGGTCGCTTCGGCAACCTCTTCAATATTCATCCCCCCTTCTGTAGAGGCAATTAAAACGACTTTTTGAGTCCCACGATCCGGGAGAATGGAGAAGTACAACTCCTTCTTGATTTCCATTCCCTCTTCTATCAAAAGGGTCTTTACCTTCTGTCCTTCGGGACCGGTCTGTTTGGTTACCAGCTGCATTCCAAGAATGGCAGTTGCGTTTGCCCTGACCTCTTCCTTGCCCTTAGAGACCTTGACACCACCACCTTTTCCGCGACCACCGGCATGAATTTGTGCTTTTACCACACAAACCTCACCCGGAAGTTTTGCTGCAGCATCCAAAGCTTCATCCACTTTTTTTGCCACATAACCCTGGGGCACGGCCGCACCGTACCGGGAAATTATTTCTTTTGCTTGAAATTCATGTATTTTCATGGTTTCTTTTCAAAAAAATTATGAATAATTATTGATCTTCTAAAGGATACAACAAACCGGCAATGCCGATTATTCCCGCCAAACGGAAACCAGCCCGTCATCTTATGTACTGGGTTCCCTGACAGCGCCAACGTACGTCATCAAGATGTTTTGTGATTCACCCGGCGGATACTCCCAAACAGGTTCCTGATGAATATTTCCCAAATCTGAATGAAGCCGGGTCAAACAATACTGGGGAAACTCCGAGGAGTGCCAAAAGCAACGATTCCTGAATACACGCACAACATATTTACCAGAAGCCACGCCATGTAAACAGCGTTTCGTGCCACCTGTTCGACACCTGAAAGATGAGAACCGGAACCTCACTCCGTGCGAGGATCGTCGAATCAGAGCCCCGGCTGACCTGCTGGCAGATTACTATTTTGCTCCGTAATTATGGCTAAAAATGAGTGTTTTATAATTGAGTTGCATCAAGTAATCAAGCATTATCAAAAAGTCCATGGTTTCTTTCGAGATGGACAAGCTCCGCAAACCAGACATTTTGCGGATCAGTCACCGTTCGCAGTGACCGCTCAGTGCATGTCCCGTTGATCGTGTCTGTTCTGTAGGTCTTTGATGTTACTGGTGAATTGTCAGAGATTGGCCAGCATCGCAGCCAGGACAGCGGTAATCTCATCGGCCAGCAACATGCCCGGAAGCGTCAGCTGCATTCGTTGCTGGTCGAGCTTTACCAGCCCCGCTGTTTTCAACTGGTCTAATTTAGAGCCCCAGACAGCCGACACATTCACGTCAAAGCATGATTCAAATTCGGACAGATCCAGTCCTTTGGTCTGGCGGAGGGTGAGCATTAGTCTTTCATCCCGTTTTTGGGTCAAATCCAGCGTCTCCTGGTACTGGCGGGGCAGGTGGTCAGACTGCAGTGCTTTCCTGTAATCCACCCAGCGTCTATGGTTCCCCCATCGTTGTGAAGAAACCAGTGAGTGTGCCCCCATTCCCAGACCAAGATAATCCTGACCACCCCAATTAACCAGATTCTGAAGTGACTGATACCCGTCCAGGGCGAAGTTACTGATTTCATACTGCCGATAACCCTGACGGGCCAAAAAGGTGACAATCCGTTGATACATTTCAGCGATCAATGCTTCGTTGGCGTCCTGCCATTGCTGCCATTGCGGCTGCCTGAACAGGGGGGTTCTCTGCTCGATGTTTAAACAATATGCGGAGATATGCGTCGGATGGCACTCCTTGAACGCCGCCAGGTCCGCTTCAAGGTCTTCAATCCCCTGATCGGGATAACCAAACATCAGATCCAGATTCAGATCTTGGATGCCTGCCTGGTGAATATTGGCGACAGCTTGCCGGGAATCCTCGGGCGTATGTTGCCGTCGAAGGCTTTCCAGTCCCTGCCCCTGGAAGCTCTGAACCCCGAGACTGATGCGTTTAAATCCCAAACGGGCCAATCCGTTTGCATAGTCAGGAGAGAGGTCCTCCGGGTTCGCTTCGATCGACCACTGGGTTTGTACCCCAACCCCTACCGTTTTCCTCAGCCATTCCACCCAGTCTGTCAGTGTTTTCAATGGCAGTCTCGACGGTGTCCCCCCGCCAAAATAGATGGATTCGATACGGGAAAGATCCAGCGGAGGCAGAAGATCGAACTCCTTTTTTACCAGTTCGAAGTATGCGGCATGCTTGGCTGGGTTATCCCGGCAGACAGCAAACGAGCAAAACGGGCATATCTTATGACAAAAGGGGATGTGCAGGTACAATGCGTGAATCATCGCTACCAGTCCTTTTCACTGGGCACCCTGCCGGGAACCACCTGCCCACCCAATGCCCTTTCACGACGTCGTTTCTCAGCATCCGACGCCTGCTGCAGCCTGGAAAGCTCCCTGAGAGCTTCCTCAGGGGTCAGCTTTTTCTCAGGCCGGGGACTTGCTCCGGAATCCGCTTCTGTCTGTCTGTTATTCTGATTTGTCGCCTGGGATGGGTTTTGTTGATCCTGGTTCTGCTGGTTCTGCTGGTTCTGCTGGTTCTGCTGGTTCTGCTGGTTCTGCTGGTTCTGCTGGTTCTGCTGGTTCTGCTGAAAGACATCCAGTGCCTCCTTCAGTCTTTCCGCAGCCATGATTTCGGCTTTGAGCGCCGGATTTAATTCGTTTCCGGCAAGATGGTCGACGGCATTATCCTGGCTCGTTGTGGCCTTTTTTAACAGAACTTCGACCCGTTTCCATAATTCAACCTGAGATGCCTTGTCTTGGGGATCAGTGGGGGTTTGAGGTTGACCTGCTCCGGCCTGGTTGTCGACGCCCTGCTTTAGTTGCCGGGATATTGTCATTGTTGTCTTTCGGGTCCTGTTGCTGTTTTCTCGCTGATCCGTCTCCAGTTTTGCTATGTTCAACCGATTCTCTCTGGTGGCGCTATCTTTCCCCGTAATAAGCCCTTCTGTCTGCGCAACGATTTCCTTTTCTCTTTCCCACAACTGTTTTATCCGTTCAGTCAACGGAAGAAAGAGATCAAGCAACACCGAGAGGGACTGGATTGAAGACTCCGTGCTGGCTTGTGCCCCAAAATAATTTCCTTGTTCAATCTGTTTACTGCTGCCCTGCATACCATTTTCAATAAGGGCCAGCAGGTTTTCGATATCCACCGGCGCATCATCTGCAGGGGCGGACGGAACCCCGGATACCAGGGGACCTGTTATCAGCAGATAGAGTGTGATCGACAAAATACATGACAGGCTGCGGCATCTTTTTGAAAACATCGGTACGGTACCTTTAACCGGCATACTGCCGGCCACCTCTCACATCAAAACAAAAAGGGAATGGCTGGTTTTTTGCCGGATGCAGAAAAACCATCCTGGTTTAGCGGCGGTTTAATACACCAGATTGAAAAAAAACGGAAAACGACCCGTAAAATCAATAATAAATAAAGATTCCCGTCCCAATCAAGTCCTAATCCACCTTCAGGGCCAAATGTCGTTTTTGTTATTGTTTTTTAAACACTTTTAATTCGTCCATGCTTTTCTCCAATCAAGCGTAACGGGTTGGGAGACGCTCTTTTCTTGCAGTTCCAGCGCTTATTCTGTAGGGTTCATGTGGTTGAAGAGAAAAAATCAGGCCCATTGGAATAAATTTTTGAATGTGTGTCGAGAGAATTTTCTCATTTTCTGGCAACCCAGACAGACCTATCCGAACGTTCAGAAAAAACACCCCATCCGTATTTGGGAAAAGGGTAACTGAATTCGGATGATCATGATATCCGGAACCAGCTCAAATGATATAAAACAGGGTGTCATGCAGGCACTTGCACAAGTACCTGAAGAAACACCGGGATTCGATTGCAGTCGTTAAAACAGGATCAGGGCAACCATGGGATTGTCAATTCTTTTTTCTCATTCAGAAAACCACACCCCCAAACACCCTGGTCGAGAGTACCCAGACTCTTTAAAATCAGGCATTTCAGATATAAAAACCTGCTTGCAGGAAATAGGCGAAGCTGATAAGGCAATGGTTAATCAGACTCTGAAAAGGAGTCGAACACGGTCGACAGAACCGCTTTTTAAAAAAGGTAAAGAGACAACTGCGAAAATTTCACAAATGACGTCATTGGGACCAACAGGGAATTCCTGTGAACCCGGGGTGGGGCCTGGGAGTCAAATGAAGGCTGAATTTTCAGGACAATGCCGCTCCTGCCGCACCGGGAGCAGAAATACAAAAAAGGGTCCGGAACAGTGAGATGAAGGGGGTTCCAGGGCAGCAACAGGTCAAATCCAGGAAAACAATGAAAAACCTGAATTGGGGCATTCAAAAAAATCATTATTCAGCCGATCAAATTCAACTATCAAATGGAATAGACGTCAGAATTCAGGAATTTTCCGAAAAAAACAGTTATCTGTGGAGAACTATCACGAGTGCCCTCATCTCTCTTGAATTTCAGAATCTTGTCCATGTAATCACCCAAAAGATAAATAGCCTGCTGAAATCACCGGTCAGAGACAGTAACACTCCGTCCAGCAGCATCCTTTCAAAAGCCCTGCTGGACGGGGCATTGGGCGGAATAGGGGTTGAAGAGGTGCTGATTAAAAATGGCAACTTCAGAATGAAGTCATTGCCATGCTTATAGTGCTTCGCAATTGAGTTGATACTTTTGATTTATTTTTGTATGATACCTCAAAACAACGAAAAAATAGGAGGTGTCATGGCAACTCAAGGAAAAGCGCTTACGCCTGAAGTGAAGAAGGTAATAGTTTCAGTGAAGC
>JAHJRI010000454.1 GCA_018830885.1 bacterium
AAATCCGGCCCTTTCAGGGAATGATGGCTTATAGGGTCTGCCAATAATTGTAAATCTCTTTGTATTGTTTGACCTTTTACCCCTTACCTTGGCAACAAGGGCCACTGTTGGCAGGGGCTAAGCTCAGGAGTTCTGAAGTTCAGTTTTGCCGCTATCAAGCAGTTCCATCCCGATGTGTTGTCCCTCAAAGGCGATGTTCCTGACCCAGAGATCCCTCGTCAGTATTCTGTCAAGACCTTCCAAGAAAAGTGACGGCTGGATTTTTAGCGATTGGGTCGTTTGTTTTATCGCGATAAAACGGGCGTAGTCCCTCTCTATCCCAGCAATCTGGTTCAAACGATCAGAATGCTGGCGCAGGATGGATATGGATTGCCGCAAGGCCAGACGTTTCCGATTCACCTTTTCAACATGAAGCTGAAGCAGGATGGCCCAAATGATGACGATGGCTGTGGTAAGACCCAGGAGCGTGTTCCGTTTCAGAAAGTGGTGTATGACCACCGGCGTTTTGTGCCGGGTCCGCGTAACAGAACGCACAGACCGTCCTTTTTGGGGAATTGTGAAGCGGTGATCGGCTAGATATTTCCTGAATTCAGGAGCTAATGGCGCCCTCAGGGTAAATTTCAGCACTGAGAAATCCTGTTTACCCAGGGACTTTTCAATAATCCGTTCGATAGTCTGTTTTCTTTCATCCAAGGAAGACTGATTGTGCAGATAGTTCAGGTGCTGAAACCGAAACAGGTCTCCCTGTCTCTGAATCTCTATCATTTCTTCTTCCAGATAGATTCGGAATGTATCCACGCCTGGCAACCATCCTGTCCCATCCTGATGGATGCTCCTGATGAAATTGAGTATGGCAGGCTGCCAAGAGATGCGGATTTTTTCTTTTCGAACCGTTTTCAGCAGTTCCGTTCCTTCTCGCGTCAGGTGGGAATGGATGGTTATGGCCTGCTTGTCGTTCAATTTCAAAGAAGTGATATTGATATGCGTTGAAGGGGGCGTTCTGAAACCAAGAAGTTGTTGATCAGCCTTTTCCATCTCGTTTTTGGAAAGATGGATGGTTTCATGGACAAAGGTATGAACATAAGGAGATGCCAGAAAAAAAACCGGTTTATGAGATCCATCTAAAGCAGATTGTAATTCTCCCTTTGAAAATTCGGTGACCTGCTGATCGCTGCTGATACGATGCATCAGATTGCCATGCAAAAAGATGCGTGTTCGTTTAGCCCGTTGTTTTGAGGAAGATGTGAAACCGGGAAAAAGCTTCATGGCACCTTTTTTTCAGGTATTGAAATTGATCCACAAACCTTTTTTGTATCTGGATAAATAATTTTGAAACAGATGTCAAACAGTTTTGAAATAGTCGGGAATGATTCGTCAATGGCCTTTGAGACAGCTGAAGGAGCAGTACAGGAATTTTTTCTGAGTCGGGATGGTTTAACTCGGGAAGAACTGTGGGTTCAGGACGCTCGGGCAGGTCTTTCCTTCAGTTTACGAGCTGAATACAGCGACCGATGGACCCTGATTGACAGGTATTGCCGTTGACCCAGACGGCATTTTGCAGGTCGGTATCGAGAAAAATGGCTTCTGTGATATAGGCCTCGAACAGGTTCGAATGCGAAAGATCCGCATCTGTAAAATCAGCACGATCCAGACGAGCCCCTTTTAAATTGGCCCCCTTGAGAATGGCCCCCCTGAAATTGGCGTTTCTGGGGTCGGAGCCAATGAAAAAAGCATTTTCAAGATTGGATTGCTGGAAATTGACACCAATCAGCTTGGCCTGTTCCAGATTGGCTGATTTGAGATTGACCTGCTCTAGGTTGGCCCCTGTGAGCTTGGCTTTTTCCAGGTTGGCGCCTTCAAGATTAACGCCCGCAAGGTTTGCCCCTCTCAGATTGGCCTCCTTGAAATCAACCCCGCTTAATTTAGCGCCGACAAGATTAACGCCGGATAGATTCGCTTCACTCAGATTGGCTCCGGTCAAATCGGCGCCTTCCAGATTAGCGCCCATCAGGTTTGCGTTTTTAAAATTGGCTTTTCGAAGATCAGCCTGCTCAAAATGGGTGTTCATCAGGTTGGTATTTTCGAATCTGGCTCCGGTCAACCGGGCCT
Source organism: bacterium (assembly GCA_018830885.1). GTDB lineage: Bacteria > SAR324 > SAR324 > XYD2-FULL-50-16 > XYD2-FULL-50-16 > JAHJRI01. Next base: position 2,110 of record JAHJRI010000454.1, read on the forward strand.
TTTTAAGAATTGCACCCTCGAGTGTGGCGTCCTTGAAACTTGCCTGGCTTAGATTCGAAAAGGAGAGGTCTGCCTGGTTGAGTTTGGTCCCATTGAAATCAGCTTGTATCGCCTGACTTTTCCGTAAATTCGCCCCCGTCAAATCAGCATCCGTGAGGTAGGCTTCATCGAGAATGGCATGGTTCATATTTGCTTGCAGCAGATAGGTGTTCTCCAGCTTTGCTTTTGTGAGATTGGCACCGGTCAGGTCTGCGAATCGCATTGAAGCCAGACTCAGGTCTGTTTCAATAAGGATTGCCCCATTGAGACGGGTTTCATCCAGACTGGCTTCTCTCAGATTGGCCTTGCTGAATTGGGTGCCCATCAGATTTGCTTCTGACAGAATGGCTCGCAGAAGGATTGCGCCACTCAAATCAGCTTTGGAGAGATCACTATGGGTCAGATCGGTGCCGGTCAGGTCTGCTTCTGTTAACAGTGCTCCGGAAAACCGGGCCCCGATCAGAGATGTGGATCTCAGATTACACCGTTCACAGTCATTGTTTTTTAACAGATGGTCAATGCAACCTTTTGAGTTCGTGTTGTTGCAGTCCGGAATGGTCGGTTTGCCGTAAAACTGTTGGATGAGATCCTCTTTCTGGGATGTGGTCTGGCTTGCTGAAGGGACACTTGCGGATGTTTCCCCAGTTTTCGTCTGGGCCGTTGCGGATGCGGTATATGCCAACAGCAAAAAACCAATCAGCATTCGCAGGGCTCTTTTCATACTCTCATTCCTCTACCTTCCGGGTAGCGATGGAGAATTTTTGCACACCGGCCCGCTTTGCTGTATCCATGACAAAAACGACCACTTTATGCTGCACTCTGCCATCTGCCCGGATAATCAAGTCGGTCTGGCCACTGCTCTCTTTTGCTTTTACAAGCGCCTGCTGCAACTGAATTTGTTTGATTGGCTGACCATTGAAAAAAAACTGCTGCTGGGCAGTGATGGTAATCTCCAGTGATTTCTGTTTGCTGGGACTGGGTTTACTGACAGTCGTCGGCAACTCAATCTGAATACCGGTCACATTTATGAATGTAGTTGAAATCATGAAAAAAATTAAAAGCAGGAATACAACATCAATCAGTGGAGTAATATCGATGCTCAAAGGGGTGGTCTTTTTTTTTCTAAACTGCATGGTGAATTAACCGTTTTCTGGTTGAATGTCAGTCAGGAGATACACGGTCGTCTACAAGAATGGTCTCAGGATCCTACATCGTTTCTGAATAATCGTTGGTCAATAGTTCATAGAGGGTTACCGATAGATTTTCCATTCTCACAATCAGATGTTCAATCTTTTTGTTGAAGAAGTTATAGAAAATCAGCGTGGGGATGGCTATGGACAAACCTGCTGCCGTTGTCAGGAGTGCTTCGGATATTCCGCCGGCCAGGATCGCCGCATTTCCTGTTCCCTCTGTCACGATGGTCTCAAAAACCTTGATCATGCCCATGACAGTCCCGAGAAGGCCTAAGAGCGGCGTTATGACAGTAATGGTCTGCAGAATAGTCATAAATTTTTCCAGGTGGGGAACCTCCATTCGACCCGCTTCTTCAATGGAAGCCTTGAGATCCGCCTTCGGTTTGTCCGAATTGATCAGGGCGATTTCCGCGATTTTTGTCATGGGCGAGGAAACCTTTTGAGCGCATTCCAGCGCTGTCTTCAGATCTTTTTTCTTGATGGCGATTTCGATCTCCATCAGGATGTTGATTTGCATGACACGGGCATGTCTTAAGGAAAACAGCCGTTCAATAATGATTGTCAGAGACAGCACAGAGCAGATCAGGAGGGGGATCATGAGAGGTCCGCCGCGGGAGATGAGCTCGATGCCAATTGCTGTATTCATGCGATATTGTCCTTACTGGGGTTATTCTTTGATCTATCCCGCCAGAGAATCCGGATAGGGGCTCCTTCAAAACCGAAAAAATGTCTGAATTGCCCGACAACATATCTCTGGTAAGACAAATTGATCGCCTTGGGATAGTTTGAAGTAATCATGAAAGTGGGCGGACAGATAGATACCTGGGTTGCATAGTAGATTTTGGTTCTTTTCCCACTGGTTACCGGGGGCATGTGCCGGGCGGTAATGGATTGTATGATCTGGTTCAGGTCAGAGGTCTGTATACGCTTGGAAAACTCCTTGTAAACCAATAGTGCTTTGTCGAGTATCGTAGAGACCCGTTGCCCTGTTTCAGCACTGACAAAAAGAATAGGGGCAAAATCCAGGAAGGAGAGTTTATCTCGAATTTCCTGTTTCATTTTGTCCATAGTCTTGTTATCTTTTTCGATCAGGTCCCATTTGTTGATCACAATGATCAGCGCTTTTCCCCGTTCGACAATATACCCGGCAATACGTGCGTCCTGTTCAACCACGCCTTCGGTGGCATCGATGATGAGCAGGGCAATATCGGATCGTTCGACGCTCTTTAAGGCGGCGATCATGCTGTATTTGTCGATAATCAGGCTGACACGGCTTTTTCTTTTAATACCGGCGGTATCGATCAGTCGCAGTTCCTGTTGATGGTAGCGGCAATAGTTATCAACCGGATCGCGGGTGGTTCCGGGTGTTTGATCTACAATCTGCTTGGTTTTACCAATAAAATGATTGACCAGCGACGATTTTCCCGCATTCGGTCGTCCGACCAGAGAGATCGAGATAATGTTTGTTTCCGGACGATCAGCCCCTTCGTTACCGACAATTTCAGGAAAGTCTCTGGCCATGCTTTCCAGCAGATTGAGAATCCCGACGCCATGTTCAGCTGAAATCGAAAATATTTCTTCGGCCCCCGACTCATAGAATTCAGCGGTCTCCTGTTCATGGTTGGTGTGATCGATTTTATTGACGGTAAAATAAACCGGTTTATCTGATTTTCTTAAATAATGATAAATCTCACGATCCTGGTGTGTCCAACCGGAATATTTGTCCAGTAGAAAGATAATGCCGTCTGCTTCCTCTACGGCAAGCTGAGATTGTTCCTTCATTTTTTGAGGAATGATCTCCTTGGAATCCGGTTCAAATCCTCCTGTATCGATAAGAAGAAACTGAAACCCCTTGTAATCGATCATTGACATGTTGCGATCACGTGTGACGCCGGGGGTTTCATTAACGATGGCCAATCGTTTTTTTGCCAGACGGTTAAAGAAGGTTGATTTACCGACATTCGGTTTTCCAACCAGGGCAAAAATTTTCATGGTAAACCAGGAATAATGAATGATAACGTCTAAAAAAACCGCTCGGGTATGTCAGGTTGAGAGCGTTCGGGCAAAATCCTGCGCTATCCCCTGTATCGTACCCGGGTCAGTTGGTTGAGTGAATGCGAATTGTGTTCAAAGATACTGGTCTTAAAAACATTGCTTCAGCGTTTAAATCGTTTGTCCAGCTCGTGCAGGCTGATGTCAATCATGACAGGGCGCCCGTGGGGGCAGTATATCTGAAGATCCAGTGTCGACAGCTGATCCAGCAGGGACTGCATTTCCTGTAAACTGAGATGTTGTGCTGCCCGAATGGCTGAATGACAGGCCATGCGTTCGAAAACCTCGTTAAAAAAACCTTCCAATTTGCCTGATTTGCCGAATTGTGCCATTTCATCCAGCACGTCATGGATGAGGGCAGGAACATCACTGTCCTTGAGGATGACAGGTATCTCTTTAATAGAGTAGTCATTACCGCCAAAGTGGTCTATCACAAAACCCAGTTTTTTCCAGGAGTCCAGATTCTGCTCCAGGAGCAGTCCATCCTGGGGTGGCAGTTCCATCATGATGGGAATCAGCAATGGATGTGCAACGAGGGTTCTGTTATAAAAGTGATTTCTGATCTCCTCAAAACGAATCCGTTCATGGGCAGCATGCTGGTCAACCAGAATCAGGCTGTCCTCCCCCTGAGCGAGGATATACTTGTTCAGCAATTGTCCGATAACCCGGGGTGACTGACGGCTTTCAAATGAATCGGATGGGGGTGTCATCGCCTGGATGGGCTCCTGGCTGGAAAAACTGAAAGGATCGGCTGTGATCTTTTCTGTCTCCTCGTCAGATCTCGGACTGGTTCTTTCAGGGAGACGGACATGTGTGGAATGGGGCGTTACCGGCTCATGTTCGCTTTTCAAAAAACCGATCTGTTCGTTTGCCTCCGTAAAAAGCACAGTATTTTCACCGGGGCCGTTTGATGGTTGAATTGGGGATGATCGGTCTTCTGTCCGGGCTGATGGGGTCTCATGCTGCTTTTGCTTGCCGACAGGTTCGAAAAACTGTTTGCGGGATCTGTTTTTTAATTGCCGGGCTATCTGCTCTGCAAAGATCGTATGGATCAGGTTCTGGTTTTTCAGCCGGATCTCTGTTTTGGCAGGGTGAACATTGACGTCGATTTCCGATGGCAGCAACGTGACTTTGATAAAGAACATCGGATGCATGTTTTTCATCAACAGTGTTTTATATCCCTGATAGATCCCATGATTGATCGTTCTGCACTTTACATAACGGTCACTGATGAATATATGCTGCCATCGTTTTGATGACCGGTTTCCGGAAGGAAGTGAGATGAGCCCCTCATATGACAGATAAGACTCGCTGTGTTCACAGGGAATCAGATCAGCGCTGATCTCAGAGCCAAAACAGTGCTGTACTCTGTCCGCCAGAATCTGACCTTTCGGGAGATTCAGGACAACATTCTTGTTATGAATCAGCTTGAATTGAATATGCGGATGACCCAACGCCAGGCGAATAATCAGATCATGGATATGGTTGTATTCGGTATTGACAGATTTCATGAACTTCTGCCGCGCCGGGGTATTAAAAAAGAGATTTTCGACAATGATCCGGGTACCTTTGGGAAAGCCAACCCTGGCTGAATGAATTCGTTTCCCTCCTTCAACCCGAATCTGAAAACCACCATCCGCTTCGCTGCTGCAGGTGGTCATTTCGAACATGGAAACCGCGGCGATCGCCGCCAGCGCTTCACCCCGAAAACCCATGGTGCTGATGTGTTCCAGGTCTTCAGTGGTTGCTATTTTACTGGTGGCGTGTCGTTCGATGGCCAGTTGGGCATCTTCGCTGGACATGCCGTTTCCGTTATCCAGGATCGAAATGAAGTCCTTTCCGCCGTTTTTTATGGTAATGACAATCTGATCACTCCCTGCATCCAGGGCATTTTCGACCAGTTCCTTGACAACAGAAGCCGGGCGTTCAACGACTTCTCCGGCGGCGATTTTATTAATTAATGCTTCAGGTAAAATTTTTATTATCTGCATGGAACGCTGTTCTGCATTTTGAGAGGATGGATCTGTCGCGGTTGATCGGAATAGATACATTAAATCTATCAATTTGATCGGGAATGATAAAGCACAATCTCTGGTTTATCTTTTTCGGCTATCTTCGAGCAGACTCCCCCGGAGAGCTATCCAGGAATCACTCCTTCGGGAATGCGCTTATTTGTGAAGGGAAACAGGGTGTCCGGGGATAGTGGAAAGCCCATCTGGCATTTAATTGTCAGACCAGGGATCCCCACAACACCGTGTGTTCATCTGTTTGCAGGCAAGTCCTTGCGCAACATGGAAATGGGGGGCGCTATCGGCCGTTAATTTCCGAACGGAGAATCTGAGTGACGCTTCTGGCCTCGTTCTCCAGAAGGGTCAGCCATTGGGAGAGAGTTACCGGGTTTTCACAGGCGGACAGTTCGATTTTCTGGCAGAGGTCGGCCATTTTTTCCGCATAGAAACTGGCACTGTTCCCCCTCAGTTTGTGGGCCGCTTCTTTCAGTTTCTGAGCGTTGTTGGATACAATGGCCGAGCGTATCCTTTCAATTTTAAGGGGCAGGTTGTCCAGGAAAAACCGTATCAAGATTTCATATTTATCATCGATGTCCTGGTGCAACTGATCAAGCTTTTCGCGATCAATTGTGGGCAGTTCGTTCATGGATTCTACTCTGTCAGCGTGCCCATCACATCCCCTTGTGGTCTTGACACAGCACTCGATAGCGTGGTTCAGCGCTTCGGCATTGAGGGGTTTTGAAATAAAACCATTCATACCGGCGGCCAGGCACTCGTTTTTGTCTTCAACGAGGGTATTGGCGGTCATGGCGATGATGGGAATCTGTGGGTTAAGGATACCGTCATTGGATTGCCGGATACGCCGGGTTGCCTCCAATCCGTCAATTTGAGGCATCTGCATATCCATGAGGACGACATCAAAATGAGATTGTCGCAGTTTTTCGAGAGCCTGCAATCCGTTTTCGGCGACATCCACATGGGTCTGACCCGATTTTTGCAACAGCAGCAAAGATACTTTTCGTGTGATGAGGTCGTCTTCAACCAGCAGAATTCTTGGTTTGGTCCCATTCGGCTGCTGGTTGATTGATGCTGTCGGGATGGCTGCTTCTGAGTTACCCGGCACGGTTGCGGATTTTAAAAATCGGGCGGTAAACCAGAATGTTGAGCCGGCCCCTTCCTGACTCTCCACATCAATCTGTCCTCCCATCAGCTGGGTCAACTCCTTGGAGATGGCCAGACCCAGACCGGTGCCGCCATATTTGCGGGTCGTGGATACATCTGCCTGGGAAAAGTCTGCGAACAGCTTTTTTCGTTGACGTGCGGGGATGCCGATACCGGTATCCTTAACCTGGAAGCGGATGGTCAATTCACCGTCAATATCATCCACCGGATCCACCAGGATCAACACGGATCCCTTTTCGGTAAATTTGATGGCATTGCCCGCCAGATTTAATAGAATCTGGCGCAGTCTCAACGGATCACCGACGATGAAGGCCGGCAGACCGTCTGACAATTGATACCCGAACTGGAGATGCTTCTCTTGAGCGCTGATTGTCAGAATATCAACACACTCCTGAACAGCTTCTTCCAGTTCAAATACAATTTTTTCTAACTTCAGAGCCCCTGCTTCGATTTTAGAATAATCAAGTAAATCGTTGATCAGGGTTGAAAGTGATTGTGAGCTTTTTTCAATGATGGTGATCAGTTTTCGCTGTTCTGTTGTCAGGTGACTGTCGTGCAGTAACCCAATAATCCCGGATATGCTGTTGACCGGTGTCCGGAGTTCATGGCTGACGTTTGCCAGAAAACGGGTCCGGTTTATATTTTCCCGATCTTCAATGGCACGCTGTTTTTCACTATCCTGTTTTTCAGTGACATGGGTCAGGATTTGCTGCTTGAGTGCCCCTAGGGCTGTGTTTTTACGTGCCAGCATTCTTTTCAGTTTTTTTCTTTCCGCTTCGAGAAATTTTTTTTCTCTGTATACTTCAATATAATCCCCAAGACTGTCAACGCCAAACCCAAGTTTATCTGAAGGTATATTGGAAGGAGATTGAAAAATACTTTCCACTAACTGATCAAAAGAGGTGCTGAATATTTTCTCGATCTGTAACATAGTTAATATTCCTGTTGTGGAATCGGTGGATCGTTTCACTGATTGTTCGGTGATGGTTGAGCGGAAGAAACTGCTCGGTTGAAGTCATCCATCCCACCGTGTCAATCTTTCATCTGATTTTATTCGCTTGAATTTTAAGCTGATATCAAGAAACCACGGTCTCTTTGAAACGGCTCTCTGTTTTAAAAATTCAATTGTTATGCCAGGGATGAATTTGTATGAGAATAGCAACACGGAAGCGACTGGTGTGAACCCCTTTCAGTCGCGGGTCAGCATCGAGATGTCGTTCTCATGCTTCGTTGTGCCCGACAGGGCATGATGGTTTGTGAGAAAAGGAGAGGTGGATGAGTCCCTCATTTTACCAGCCTCCCTAAATTGACAGGATCAAAAAAAACTGCAACCATAATTGATTAACAATTACATGCATATCAGTTAGATAAAGTTCTGAAAGAGAAGAGGATCTGTCGTATTCCAGGTGCGGTACAATTCGTAAAACTGTTCGGTTGTCCACCAGCCATGGTTTCTTAAATGAGAGAGTTTAATTTCGTCCTGCAACCGAAAAGAAGTCCGATGCTAAAGTTTTGTGTGCTGATGCTTTGGATTGTGTCACTGGTTTTGATTGAGGGATGTTCGGATCAGCTGGACTATCGCGTCGGTGTCGTGACGCGCTCGGTCAGCGGCAAGATGAAGGTATCCGGAAATTTGACTGATGTGCAGCCGATTATTCTGGTCCGCAAGTACAACCGCACGTTGATTGAATCCTCCACGGGGTATCTCTACCGCGTCAGCGCCGAGATAGTGTATCCGCAGAGCGGGATGTATACCGTTGACATGGCGGCAGAGGTCGACCGGGTGGAATTGATGTTTCTGGGGCGGTATCATACTCCTGTATCTTACCAGTTCAAAAGGACACTGGGTGTCCGGGAGTATATTTATAACGTCCGTCTGCAGAAGGATCCCGGTTGGCGTGAGAGCTATTTTTTACTGATTAAGCCCATTCTGGCTGAATATATCGTTGAGCAGCGATTTAGAATGAGTCCGTCAGATCAGCTCTTTCTGGGGCAATGGATGGATAAGACCGAAGACACGTTCGAAAAGGCAGCAGTCAAGCAATAGCAGACCGGAAATGCCGGGTCTGCTGTTTTGTTTCAGATAGCTACATCCGATGATGTGGCTGAATATTATCAATTTCAATCAGGAATGTTATGAATTTACCGATCTACTATGACAAAGATGCCAATCTCAGTTTGCTGGAAGGGAAGAAACTGACTGTCATCGGATATGGCAGCCAGGGGCACGCCCATTCCCAAAACCTCAAGGATTCCGGCCTGGATGTGATCGTCGGTTTGCGGGAGAGCTCAAAATCCTGGAAACAGGCCGAAGCGGACGGTCTGACAGTGATGAAAACGGCTGATGCGGCGAAAGCCGGGGATTTCATCATGATCCTGGCGCCGGACCAGCTTCAGGGAGATATCTATGCAGCTGATATCGCCCCCAACCTGGCGCCCGGTAACGTGCTGGCCTTTGGTCACGGCTTTAACATCATTTACGAACAGATCGTGCCGCCCGACGATGTCGATGTGGTGATGATTGCTCCTAAAAGCCCGGGTCACCTGGTTCGCAGAACCTTTGTCGAAGGCAGTGGCACGCCCTGTCTCATCGCCGTTCATCAGGATGCCTCCGGCAAAGCGCAGGATTATGCGCTGGCATGGGCTAAGGGAATCGGCGGAACCCGGGCCGGCGTGATTCATACCAACTTCCGGGATGAAACGGAAACCGATCTCTTCGGCGAGCAGGCTGTATTGTGCGGTGGTGTTTCCGAACTGGTCAGGGCCGGTTTTGAAACCCTGACGGATGCCGGCTATCCCCCCGAAATCGCCTATTTTGAATGTCTGCACGAATTGAAGTTGATTGTCGATCTCTTCTATGAGGGCGGAATCAACTACATGAACTACTCTGTATCCGAAACGGCCGAATATGGTGGCTTACTCCGGGGTAACGAAATTATCGGCGAATCCTCAAGAAAGGCGATGAAAAACGTTCTGAAAGAGATTCAAGAGGGTGACTTTGCCAAAAAGTGGCTCTTGGAGAATAAGGTTGGGCAACCGAACTTCAAGGGGATGCGCAGAATATCGGAAAATCATCCCATTGAAAAAATCGGGGCTGAACTCAGAAAAATGTTTTCCTGGAAAAAATAGTGGTGTCAACGGCGCTGACGGTCACCCAACTGACCCGGGAGATCAAGCATCTTCTGGAAGAGAATCTGGGGCAAGTATTTCTGCAGGGCGAGATTTCCAATCTTGCCCGGCCGGGTTCCGGGCATCTCTACTTCAATATCAAGGATGACAATGCCCAGATTGCGGGCGTGATGTTTCGCTCGGTGGCTCAGCGAGTCCGTTTCACCCTTGAAAACGGATTGGAAGTCCTGCTCCACGGACGAATTACGGTTTATGAACCACGGGGCAGCTATCAGCTGATTGTGGACAAGGTTGAACCGTTGGGAGCCGGAGCCCTGCAACTGGCGTTCGAACAGATGAAGGCCCGGCTGGCCGGTGAAGGTCTGTTTGATTCCGCGCACAAGAAACCGCTGCCCTTTTTGCCCCGTGGGATAGGGATTGTGACCTCACCCACCGGGGCTGCGATCAGGGACATTCTGAATGTTCTAGGTCGCCGGTTTCCCTCCATACCAGTCCTGCTCAACCCAGTATCCGTGCAGGGCGATGCCGCAGCGAAAGAGATTGCTGCGGCCATCGGGCATTTCCAGAAAATGGAGGATATTGATCTATTGATTATCGGTCGCGGCGGCGGGTCGGTGGAAGACTTGTGGGCGTTTAATGAAGAGGTGGTGGCCAGGGCGATTTTTCACTCCCGGATACCGATCATCAGTGCGGTCGGTCATGAAACCGATTTTACCATAGCCGATTTTGTCGCCGATTTGCGGGCGCCGACGCCATCAGCTGCCGCTGAACTGGCGGTTCCCCTGTTGTCAGACCTCACGGCCCGAATTGAAACAGCCCGGGGCAGGCTGATCACTGTCTTGCATCAGCTGTTTCAGATATACAGCGACCGTCTGCATCAATATCAGAAACGCATGCGCAGTCCTCAATGGGGTATTCAACGCCATATGCAGCGGCTGGATGAACTGAGTGACCGTCTCTGCAACATCATCCGCAATCGGCTGCAATGGGCTGGAAACAGACAGGCCCATATTCATCAGCAGCTTGTGTATCATTCCCCCCTGAATCGGATTGAAAAGGCACAGAACCGTATTCTGGACCTGGAACGTCAACTGATGTTCCAAACAGGACTGATTCTGGAGCGAAAACGCAATCGGCTTCAGAAACTGTCCCATATCCTGAATGCGGCCAGTCCCCTGTCGATAATGGAACGTGGCTATGCCATTGTGAAGGATCCGGAAAATCGACCCCTGACCTCAATCAAATCAGTCACAGTGAACAGTCGCTTTTCTGTTCAAGTCTCTGATGGTCAGATACAAGGCCGAGTGGAAAAGGTAACGCCGTCTCGACGCGATTCAAAGCGGAAATCAGAGCCTTGATGGATGCGATAGCGATATTGTCATCGATCCCGACCCCAAACGTTTTTTTCCCCCAACATTCGATTTCAATATAGGCGGCGGCGGATGCAGAAATAGTTTCGTTCAGAGCATGCTCTGAATAGGAAATCAGTTTGAAATGGGCATGGTTTCCTTTGTTCAGTGCACTTCCCAGAGCGTCCAGAGGGCCATTCCCCCACCCGCTGATGGTTACGGGCTCATTCTCGATTTCCAGTTGGGCCCTGAGGGTCGTTTCTTTTCCCCGGGTACGGATCTCGCAATCGATAAAACGAAATGGGGTGTTGACCTCCAGATACGCTTTTTTAAAAAGCGCATGAATTTCGTGGGGTTGAATTTCTTCACCAGTTCGATCTACCTCCCTTTGCACAATCTCTCCTAGTTCCGGGTACATATTTTTGGGTATCTTATATCCGAAATGACTCTCCATGATATAGGCGACACCGCCTTTCCCGGATTGACTGTTGATCTGGATAATCTTCTCATAGGTCCGACCCAGATCTCTGGGGTCGATTGGCAGATAGGGGACGTTCCACAGCCGGGCTTCGGTATCATCGTATGCAGAGATCCCTTTTTTAATTGCATCCTGATGGGAACCGGAAAAAGCGGTGTAGACCAGTTCACCCACGTAGGGATGCCTCGGATGGATCGGCATGCTCGTACATTCCTGGTAAACCTCAGCCACCCGGTTGATGTCCTGAAATACCAGTTGGGGATCCACGCCCTGTGAAAACATGTTCAGCGCAAGGGTTACAATGTCCACATTGCCGGTTCGTTCCCCATTGCCGAAGATGGTTCCCTCCACCCGTTCCGCACCTGCAAGCAGCGCGAGTTCTGTCGCCGCGACACCGGTGCCCCGGTCGTTATGGGTATGTACACTCAATATGATCGAATCCCGTCTTGAAAAATGACCGGAAAACCATTCGATCATATCCGCAAAAATATTGGGGGTCGACATCTCAACGGTTGCTGGAAGATTGATGATCGCTTTTTTGTCAGGGGTTGGCTGCCAGACATCCATCACGGCTTCACAGATCTCCAGGGCAAAATCCAGCTCGGTACCGGTAAAGCTTTCAGGTGAATACTCAAACACAATCTCGGTGGCGGGCAGGCTGTCAGCAGTCACCTTAATCTCCTTTGTGGCATTCACCGCCAACTGGATGATTTCAGACCGGCTCATGTTGAAAACCACATCCCGCTGCACGGTTGAGGTGGAATTATAAAGGTGGTAAATGGCTTTTTTGGCTCCCTTCAAGGCATCAAACGTTTTCTGGATCTGGTCACTTTTTGCCTGGGTCAGAACCTGAACCGAGACCGCTTCAGGAATCAGGGCATCATCGATCAGCTTTCTGAGAAACGCAAATTCTACCGCAGCCGCAGCAGGAAAACCGATTTCGATCTCTTTGAAACCCAACTCCAGTAACAGAGAAAAGAATGCCAGTTTTTCATCCAGGTTCATGGGTACCCGTAGCGCCTGGTTCCCGTCTCGCAGGTCGACACTGCACCAGGTGGGAGACCGGGTGATGCGTCGGTCCGGCCATCGTCGATGGGGATTGTTGATTTTTGGAAAGGGCTGATATTTATGCACTGGCATTGAAGTCATGATTCTCCTCGGGTTGATGGTTTCTGCTCTCTCAGTGCTTGCCATTTCTGGCAATGGGACAAAAAAAAAGGCCGTGGACAATTAAGTTGCCCACGGCCTTTATTTGTTTGTGGGCTGAAAGCCCACAACAGCTGATCAAAACAACATCGCGGCTCTCTTTTACCAGTCAGGCAAGAGCAGCAGCAGGTTGTTTTGAATTCTGTAAATCATGTTTATGGTCCGGTTTCTATGTTGTTGGTCAGTGATCAACGAATCACCGGTCAGTCGATTCTGTCGTTCGTTTTCTAATATTGTCAGTTCAAAATCGGATTTTGTCAATGCGTTTCATGGGGCGCATGGGATACTGCTGATCCCCTTCTGCTCCTGAACCGTCTGTTTCAGCCGGTTAGACCCTTTGCGGGGTCTGTGGTTCAGCTGCTCCCGGTTCTTCCTTCACCGGTTTCCCGTTCTGGGTGTTCGATCCTGCGGTGGCGGGTGAGTAACCTTTGGGATGTTCCTGCTCATTCAGCAGAATGGTAACGAATTCCGGGCTTTTAAGAAAATCGAAGAAGTTTTCCCGTTCGTTTTTATCCTCAAACATTTCAACCAGGGTTTCCCGCATGGTTTTCAGGTTTTCGACACCTTTTTTCTTAAAGAGCTCGATGTTCTTCAGTCTATTTTTCTGCTGTGTATTCATGGAAAGAATCTTATCCTCCAGTGCCTGCAGGACCCGTTCCAGGTCCTTTTTTTCGATTTCATCCTGTTTCACCTTGTTTTCAAAACGGGAGATCATTTTCATATATTCACTGATCTGAGGAGATTCATTCTCGAAATCCTTTTTTACACTGTCGGTTTTTGCTGGATCTTTCAGGGATGAAACAATTTCTGCCCGGTTTGATCGTTTTGCCTGGCTCAACCGGACGTCGGAATTTTCGAGGGGTTGTTTTTTATCCAAAGGATTATCTTTACGGTTTAAGGCATTTTTTGTAGAATTCTGGTTTCGCCCCAAGCCCGATGAATTAAGTTGCGAGGTGTTCATAGTCGTACCAGGGATATGGGAATCGTCCGTGTTTAGTCTTTAAAATATATAAAAAATCAGTGTATTTTAGCCATCAATAGCATCTTCATTGGATGTAATCGGGTTCCACTGATAGGACAATCACATTTTGTGCCAAAAACGTGAGTGTTTCTTTTTATCTGTCGCGCGCATGTTTATTTGTAACTATTCACCACAGTTATCGATCCAAGGAAGTCGAGATCTGTATGCAATTGAACGCATTCTCGACGGCCATTCATGGCCGTCTTCCGAGGGCGGTCATTGATATTGCCATCCTGGCAATACTTAACCACTTCCAATCCGTTCAATTACCTACAGGTCCCGGATCCCTTTCCAAAACATATGCTGAAGAGTTACGTTTTTTTAATAACCTTTTCAAATAAAGTCAGTTATGAATATCAAGGCTAAGCTGCTGGATATTTTTGATATCAATCAGATTTCGGCAAGTTTCAAAAAAAGGGAGTTCGTTGTTGAATTTTCGGAAAATCCCCAATACCCGGAATATCTGAAATTTGAGTTGATACAGGATAAATGCGAGTTGCTGGACAAGTTCTCCATCGGTCAGGAAATTGATGTGCATTTCAACCTTAAGGGCAGGAAATGGACGGATCCTCAAGGAAAAACAAAATATTTCAACACTTTGCAAGCATGGCGAATCCTGGATGCGGCTCAGCAGCCAACCCTTTCAAAGTCTGAAGATGGATTGGACGGTCCACCGGCCTGGCTGAATGATGAAGAGGGAGAACATGATGTACCATTTTAGGGTAAGCGTGTTGCTTAACCATCTGCTTTAGTCAAAGACACCCCTTTTTTGGAATCTCGAATGGGTCAATCAAACCAAGTTGCTATTGTCGGTGCCGGTCTGGCGGGCTGTGAAGCTGCCTGGCAGCTTGGATCCAGGGGAATTCCAGTGGTTTTATATGAGATGCGTCCCGCCGTCATGACCCCGGCCCATCAGTCAGGGCAATTTGCTGAATTGGTGTGCAGCAATTCCTTAAAATCAAAGGATATTTTTAATGCCCATGGATTGCTCAAGGCTGAAATGAAACTGGCCGGGTCAATCATCATGGCTTCAGCGGAAGAGCATGCGGTACCTGCCGGGTCTGCTCTGGCTGTGGACAGGCAGCTATTTGCAGAAGGGGTGGATCAGCGCATAAAGCATTGCCGCGGGATCAGGTGCGAAAAATCGGAGGTCATCGATATCCCCGCGCTGAGTGAGTCATATTCCAGAGTCGTTATCGCCACCGGACCCCTCAGCTCGGATGCGATTTCGCTGTCGCTGCGCAAACTGCTCAACGATGAGGGCCTGTTTTTCTATGATGCCATTGCCCCGGTTGTTTATACAGAATCGATCGATATGAATACGGCATTCAGGGCCTCCCGATACGGCAAAGGAGATTCCGATTACCTCAACTGCCCTATGAGCAGGGAGGAGTACGAGGGGTTGATCACGGGTCTGCTTCAGGCGCAAAAAGTACCTTTTCGGGAATTTGAGCAGGCAAAACATTTTGAAGGGTGTCTGCCGGTGGAGGTCATGGCGGAAAGAGGCATGGAAACGCTTTCTTTCGGCCCCATGAAACCCGTGGGATTGACCGATCCGAGGACAGGCAGACAGCCCTGGGCTGTTTTGCAGCTCCGGCAGGAAGACAGAGACGGGAAATTGTATAACCTGGTCGGGTGCCAGACCCGAATGGTCTGGAATGAACAAAAAAGGGTCTTCAGGCAAGTCCCGGGGCTGGAACAATGTGAATTTGCGCGCATGGGGAGCATGCATCGCAATACCTATATCAATGCCCCCATCCATCTGGATTCAAGGTTGGCCTTAAAGACCCTGAACAGGATTTTTCTGGCCGGCCAGATTACCGGTGTGGAAGGATATGTGGAATCGGCGGCCATGGGCTTGTGGGTGGCCATGAATATACTGGCTGAGATCAGGGAGGAAGAACCGCCCCAGGCAGATGCACAGACCATGGTGGGAGCTTTGGTCAACTATCTGATGACAGCGTCACCGGACAATTTTCAGCCCATGAACAGTAATTTTGGTTTGTTGCAGGACAGTGGGGAAAAAAGACCGCGCAATAAAAGGGAGCGTCGCCAGCAGCAGGCGGAAAAAGCATTGAATCGCTGGCAAAGCCTGCTGGACCGAATCGGTTGGCACGTCTGACGGTTAAATGTGGGGTTCCATAATATGTTCGGCATACAGCTGGTAAGATCGATCGGCCATGGCCAGCATATTGTCGGCGTCTTTTTGCGATGCGGTTTTTGATATCTTTTCAGGCACTTTTGATGCCAGGATTTCAGAATAGGTCTTGTAAGCGCGATTGACAACGATCAGGTAACTTCTGGTTTCAATCGGTAGATTACGAACGGCTTTTCTGAAATAGGCGTGTCCGAAACGGTTGATGCGAAGTCTGAGGCAGGAGTAACTCTTGCATTTGAACGAGAGTTTGACTTTGCGAAACCCGGCATTGTAAGAGATCGTGATCAGCTGTCGTCTCAGGTCCGCATCGACAATATCGTCAAAACGGTTTTCCAGATATTGCAGATGTTTGATGCCCAGGAAGACATTCAGTTCCGGGTGCCTGGTGAGATGCTTTTTCAGCCGTTCCTTGGAGATCGGGATGTCCAGTTTCTTGTATTCGTCCAGAGCGGTTTCGGGCATCAGCTGCATCAATCCAAGAGCCCCTTTCGGACTTCTGGCCGTTGCATTGAAATTGGATTCCGCCTTCATGACTGCGAGTACCAAGGGCAGGGAGACATTTTCCCCGTTCGTGTATTTCAGAATATGGGGAATAAAATCGATTGCCTTATTGATAGCCTCATCCTGCAGTGGAAACATCTGGTCAACCGAGTCTGTAGATGGTTGGCTGGTGGACGCTGCAAACAGGATGAAGCTGAGGAAGCACAGCCCCAGACGCCATGATATAATGCGAATTTTCATACAGAAGGAACATAAGTTTACAATCAAAAAGAGAGTCGGCTCTTTTTGTCGAGTAAACTCCTATTCTATAAATATTGAACATTAAAAGCCAGCCCCAGACGAAAAAACCGGTGTCGGGATAAATCTAAATCAATATTTTTGCCGGGGTGTCGGATTGAATCATCAACCGAAAAGCCCTGGAGGGACGGGCAAGATCGTATTTTTTGCGCCAGTTTTCCGGCAGGTCGGAACGATCGCATTCGGAAAACCCCAGGTTCTGGAAAAATTCAAACATCCGGGGATCGATACTCAGGGCAAAGATTGATTTTTTCCCGGCATTTTTGGCGGTGTCAATCAGCTTCAGTGCCAGTTCATGAGCCCGTCCTTTCCCCTGGTATCGGGGCAGGGTACAGAATTTGGCCATTTCAGCGGAGTCGTCGTAAATCGTCAGCTTGGCCGCAGCAACGATTGAATTGTTGACCGTATAAACATAATAATTGGCAATATCTCTGGCCAGATCATTTTCCAGCACTGGCAGAATGACACCGGACTGGACATAGGGTTTCATCAGCAGTGAAATATCCATGACATCGGACAGTTCCGCCCTTCTGATCGTATTGGGGTAGGAACTCGTCAGCAAAGTTCCAATGCCGCGGTGGGTGAATATCTCCTGAAACAGGCAGCCGCTTGTTCCCTGGAGCAAAACAATATCAAAGCCCTGGCTTCGTGTCTGTTCAATCAGTGTTTGCATCCGTTGCTGTCCAATATTTATTTCCCGTTTGGAACTCAGGTACTGCTGAAGCTCTTCCGGCGTTGTATGGGAGAGAAATTGACCGTCAATAATCAGTCCGGGTTCGGTAGAGAGAAAGAAGACTTTGTCCACTGTCAGAAACGAAGCCAGTTCCATGGCAAAAGAATCCAGGTTTCCAGTGTCGGGTTGATCCTCTTTATCCGGGGAGAGACCGAGAACAGGGATGTTCCCTTTTGAAAGAATGTTTTCAATGAATTCGGCATCCTGCCGGGTGGGACGAACTCCCCATGCCTCTGAAACATATTGAAAAGGACAGCCACGGTGGTTCCACACTTGTAGGAGATTTATTAATTTGTCATGATCGTGACAAATAACAATCGTTTGAATATGAGCACTGTATAGGACTCTCAGATCCGTGATAATATTCTGCAGATTAACCTGTTTTTCCAAAACCAGAATAAACAGTCGATTCTGAAAGCGATAGGAGTAGTGAAAGATTTCCAATGCATCCAGCATGCGTACATCAATGGATTGACTCATCTGTGGTTAACCTGTTTCATGGACAGTTGGCTGAACAAGGGATGGTATCGACAGATTGAAGGGTACCGGTTTTTAATTTATCTATCAAATTGAGATTTGAGAAGTCCAATATGCCTTCAGGATCCATTAAAACAGGGATCGAACCGGTTTTCCGGCTGATTATGATTTAGGACCCGCGGCTTTATCTCAATCGGCACTGCTCCTGGACTGCAAAGGAGGGTGTTTTTTTTCATCCATCAGGTTGCCCCAGGGCATGGAAGCGTATTGGAAGAAATGAAGATGGAACCAGAAACAGAACAAAAAGAAAAACAGAAAGGAAAACAGAAGGGTAAGCAGAACGGCACGATGTCTTTTCTCGATCATCTGGACGAATTACGGACGCGATTGATCCGTTTTTTAATCGTAATGGCCCTGTGCGTTTTGGCCGCCTATTTTTACCGCAAGGAGATCCTGGATCTGATCCGCAAACCGGTGGATATTCCCCTCAAAAAATACACAGCGGTCACTCAGGCGCCGGCAACAGGTTCCAACGGGCAAAGCAACCTCTCATCCCTGGGGGCTTATAACTGTGTGTGCCGGGAAGCATCTCCCGTGGCTGACCCGCCGGCAGAAAGCCCGGCGGTGAACCCGGTTGTTTCTGCTGCTGCGGGTAGCGCTGCATCTGCAAGCAAGACGGTATCAGCGTCTGCAGAAACAATGGATTCAGCGGGCAGAATCTTACATAAAATAGGGGCAACCCTGGACGATTTTATCATGTTTTTCCAGGTGATGCTGAACAAAGAACCGTCACCGGTATTTACGGATCGGCCATCGCCGGAAAAGGGGAAGGATCTGGTATCGAAAAACAGTGTCGGACCGTCAGGCACCATCAATCTCAATTGCCAGTGCAGTGTCAGTGCCCCGGCGCCTGTTGCATCCTCGACCATGGTGTATATCGGATTGCCCGAGCTGTTTTTTGCACAGATGAAAGTTGCAATATTTGCCGGTTTTTTTCTTTCATTTCCATACCTGCTTATCGAGTTATGGGGATTTATCGGGCCTGCTTTGTACGCGGGTGAGAAAAAGGTTTTCTGGATATTTTCCATTTTTACCTATCTGTTTTTTATTGGTGGGGCACTCTTTGGCTATTTTGTCGTTTTTCCCTTCGGGTTTGATTTTTTCCTCAGTCTGACGCAATTGGGTGAAATCATGCCGTCACTTTCCATTGGTGAGTATCTCGGGTTTGCCGTGAAACTGCTGCTCGCTTTTGGATTTATTTTTGAAATGCCGCTGGCGACCTTCATCCTTGCCCGGATGGGGATTCTCACGCCGAAGATCATGGTCAGTCAGGCTCGGGTTGCTATTTTAGTGGTGTTTATCCTCAGCGCCGTCCTGACTCCCCCGGATCCGTTTACCATGATGCTTATGGCGGGTCCTTTGCTGCTTCTGTATCTGCTCAGTATCGGGGTCTGTTTTGTCGGACAGAATCGTCAGAAGGCCGCACTCAGGCAGCAGGGTCTGGACCTGGACGATGAATGACGGCGGGTTAATCGAATGGGCTCTTATAGTCCTTCAGAAAATAGAGGATTCCCAGGCACAAACCGGCCACGATGGCGGAAAGCTTGATCTCTTTTGGAAAATCGCTCGAAGTGAGGATAATTTGCGGAATGTGGTATGACATGTAACCGATTTGAAAAAGAAAGACGATCAGCACGGCTGCGCGGAGGATCTTTTTCATAAATGGTCTAAGGTGTTGTGTGAGTCAGCTGTTTGACGATGGGTTCCCAGAAATGACCCATCTCAACATGGGAAAAGGTTTTGACTGAAAGCTGCTCCTGTTCAAGCGCAAGATCCAGCGGCCAGACAGGGTTGCCCCCTCTGTAAAGCCTGCCCGTAGTCAGAGACTCTTGATAGTCCGGTTCCAGATCGAGATCCCAGTTCAGGTTGGTTTCCCCCCATTGCCGTCTGAACCTCTCCAGATACCCGATCTGACTGAACGATCCCAGGCAGCGAAGGCCATTGAGAAACCGCAGTACAAAAAAGAGCAGGAAAATCCCCGGGCACACCCTGTTATCTTCCAATTTCCGGATCAGGTCCAGACGACTGAGCTCCTCGTATCCTGTTTTCAGACTTTCCAGACCCTGACCCTTCCAGAACAGGGGATCCACTTTTTCTGTTTTTTTTCCCTGGTAGCATCCGAGAAACATGGGGGGGTCACCAAATATCGTTCGTATGTGTGCGCTCTCTTTGGTATTGGAAAGCAGCAAGCCACAGGGGTGATCCGGTTGATTGGAAAGAATTGAGACCAGATAACGGGATACAACCCGGTTGATATCAAAAATCAGAACCTGTCGTGTACCAAATACCATGTTTTGGATTTGGGCAGCAGCCAGTGCCGACCACTGGGAATAGGGTCGATCCACCGACATTTCAGGAAGCAGGGTCTGCAGTTCGCTGCTGAACTTCTGGAAAAGCCGGGTCTGATATTCGGTCAATGGGGTGTTGAAAACCAGGTTGTCTCTTTGTCTGGAAGGGATAAGGCTGATCCGGGAATCGCTGCTGCCATGAGCCACCCGTTCCTTGTCCGATTTCAATGCCTGCCGGTACAGGTCGGTCCCGGGTTTGCACAACCTCTCCAGGGGCAGTGAACCGTAGCTCAGAGCACCGCTCCAAGCGCTGTTTGAAAATGCGACGCCGGAATTGGCTCCGACAAGATAGAGCTGAAAAGGTTGCAGACCTGACAGACACATCAGATCCAACGCCAGGAAAGTGGGGCCATGGGTCGGGGTGATGTGATGGGATGTCTGCAGAACCGGCATTTGCCGCAGCTGATCAAGCACCGTCTGCACCATGGGTGGATCATATCCCATTGAAGCCAGTTCCTGACTGAAGGCGGTCATCAGTTCGGGTTCGATTTTCCGCGGGGCCTTCTGAAACAGTTTTCCGGCAAAGTCTTTGAGGGGGGTGTGCCACCCATTCTCAAAGATTGCGGCCAGTTCCGGATAGTCTTTTTCCAGGTTGTTCAGAGATTCCGATCCTGCCATTGGTCATCCAGTTTGCCGGCCAGTTTGTGCTGAATTCCACCAAAGGAACCGTTACTCATGACGAGGAAGATATCACCGGGTGTTGCCCGGTTCAGGCATGTGTCAACAATGAGATCCAGTTCCCCGATCACGGAAGCGGATTTCCTCATATCATTCAATTCGGTCACGATTTTCTTCAAGTCCAGCCGTTCATTTTTTTCCAGCCGTTCTTCCCGAAAGAGCTTATAAAAAATGACCGAATCCGCGTCTTTGAAAGATGCTGCCATGCGCGACTGGTGAAAGTTCCGGACCGATGTGTTGCTGCGGGCTTCGTAAACAGCATGAATGCCGGCATCAGGCCAGGTTTTACGCAACGCTTTCAATGTTTCCGCAATGGCGGTCGGGTGATGGGCAAAATCATCAAAAACCCGGACGCGGTTGTTTTTTGTCAACAGCTGCAGTCTCCGTAATACATTCTTAAAACTGAGGAGTGCCTGCTGAATCAGCAGGATATCAATGCCCTCATGCAGTGCCAGCAACACCACCGCCGCAGCGTTGCGGACATTGTGTTCCCCCAGCAGGGGCAACTGCAGGGAATAGGTCTGTTGATCAAAGACCAGTTCAAATTGTTGCCCGGGTCTCTCGTCCAGCCTTGTCAAGTTCCGGATGATAGCATCACATGTCGACCCGGTCCCAAAGGATATATAGGGCGTAAATCCGGTTTTGGCCACTGCCATGGCATGCGGATCATCACCATTGACAATGATCAGCCCGTCCCTGGGAATCTGCCGCAACATCAGGGAGAAAGAGCGTTTGATCGCTTCGATGTCCTTGAAAATATCGGCATGATCAAATTCGATATTGTTGATGATCAGACGATCCGGCAGGTAGTGAAAAAACTTGGACCGTTTGTCAAAAAGGCTTGTGTCATATTCATCCCCTTCGACGACAAAATAGCCTCCGGATTCAACGTCCCGTGACGAGGTTCCGAAATTTTCCGGTATCCCGCCGATCATGAACCCGGTTTTTTTACCAGCCACAGTCAGGACATGCGCAGCCAGGGAAGTGGTCGTGGTTTTTCCATGGGTGCCGCTGACAACAATAGAGCAATTCCCCCGGATAAAATCGTTTTTCAGCAGCTCCGCCATGGAGAGATAATGCAGATGTGCCTGGAGCGCATATTCGACTTCGGGATTCCCGCGGCTTAAGGCATTTCCCAGCACCACAAAATCGGGGTGAGGCTGCAGATTCTCAGCCCGGTAGGGTGTGGAGACGTCGATCTGGTTTTCCTTCAGGAAATCGGACATGGGGGGATAGGTATTTTCATCGGAGCCGGTGACCTTGTGTCCCCGGTTTTTGAGCAAAACGGCCAGTGACGCCATCCCGGTACCGCAAATGGCTGAGAAATGATAGTGACGGGGCGCAAATCCGCTTTCAGCGATCTTGTTCAATGACATGGTTTCAGATTTGATATCGGCCGTGGTTGTTGAATCAGGCTTTGTCTGCCGTTTCGGTTCGTCGGGATTGAGCACCGGGCTTTTGTCTATAGAAGATGACCTCCACCTCTTCCACGGTAATCATACCGGTGCTGATCATGCTGTCAAACTCCGGCAGCAGCTTGTGGATTCGTTCTTGGTAATCGACGAATTCAATTATCACCGGCAGATTGGAAACCAGGGCCAGCAACCGGTCGGTATGAAACCGGGCACGGCTGCTGAATCCACCAAATCCGCGGATCAGGGTCGCCCCGTAGATATGGTTTTCCTCGAGCTTCTGGATCAGCGCCCGAAAAAGCGATTTACCCCTGTAACGCTCTGCGCTGCCCACCGTTATTCTGACCCTGAGGCGCTTTCCGATGTATTTTTCAGGCATATTGATTCTTCAAAGGGATTTTGATAATTGAAACCCGGCAAAACAGAGAATCAGACAAAGAACCACATTGCTGAGGATATTGATTCCGGCTTTGACAAAATCGCCCTCCTGCAGCAGAACAATCGATTCATAACTGAAGGTGGAGAACGTCGTGAAGGCTCCCAGAAACCCGATTAACAGGCTGACCCGGACCAGTTCACTGACGACGAAATGGGCCAGCAGGTACCGGGTGAGGAATCCCAGTAGAAAAGAGCCGGCGGCATTGACCATCAGAGTGCCATAGGGAAAGGCGTCCCCCAGCAGGGAAGCCATCTGTCTGGAAATAACAAACCGTGAGATGGCACCGAAAAACCCCCCGATTCCAATGACGAGTATATTGTAGAATGACATAAAATGAGTTTGGAAGAAATGGCTGTTGTGCTTAATGGGCTTCCTGCCAGCTGTTGCCGTATCCGGTGTCCACAACCAGGGGCACTTTCAGGGGGATCGCCTTTTCCATGGATCGTTTTACCAGATCGATCACCGCATCCGTGTCAGCTTCCGGGACTTCAAATACGAGTTCATCGTGCACCTGCATGATCATTTTGGTCAATGGCTGTTCCTGTTCCAGGCGGTTTTGAATGGTGATCATGGCGATTTTGATCAGGTCGGCAGCCGAGCCCTGGATGCGTGTGTTGATGGCGACTCGTTCGGCAGCTGAACGAATCATGTGGTTTTTTGAATGGATATCCGGGATGGCCCGTTTGCGCCGGAACATGGTCTCAACAAAAGCGTTCTCCCGGCAGAAAGCAATGGTTTCATCCATATAGCGCTTGATCTGGGGATACCTTTCAAAATAGGCGTCAATAAACCGCTTTGCCTGGGCATTGCTGACCGCAATCTCCTGGGACAGACGAAAAGCGCCCATGCCATAGATGATACCGAAGTTGATGGCCTTTGCCGCCTGGCGTTGCTCGGGGCTGACCTCATTCACCCCGATGGTATAGATGGCCGCTGCGGTTTCTGTATGGATATCGCCGCCGGCTTCAAAAACCGAAATGAGACCCTCATCCTCTGAAAGATGCGCCAGAAATCGCAATTCGATCTGTGAATAGTCAGCCGAAACAATCTGATGCCCCGCCTCCGGGATGAAAGCCCTGCGGATTTTGTTCCCATCTTCACCCTTGATGGGAATGTTCTGCAGGTTGGGATTGCTGGAGCTGAGTCGGCCCGTTGCCGCAACCACCTGGTTATAGGAGGTGTGAATACGGCCGGTTTTGGGACTGATCAGACTGGGTAGAACCGCCAGATAGGTGTTGATCAGTTTGGTTTTCGAACGGTAGTCAAGCAGATCTCTGGCAATGGGTTCGAATGGTGCCATTTTTGACAAAACCGAAGCATCGGTAGAGAAACCGGTTTTTGTTTTTTTCCGGCCGACCGTGATCCCCAGCTTGTCAAACAGGATCGTTGCCAGCTGCTGGGTCGAATTAATATTGAAGGTTTCGCCAGCCTGAGCATAGATCTTCTCCTGCAGATCGATCAGATCGAGTTGCAGTTTTTCGGAGAGGGTATTCAGATAGGTCACATCAATTTTGACCCCGTGGGTTTCCATTTTCGCCAGTGTGCGACACAGGGGGAGTTCGATCTCTTCATAGAGTTCTTCCAGGTGTTCCGTTTTGATACGGGGGGAAAGGATCCGGTGAATCTGGAAGGTTGCATCGGCATCTTCAGCGGCATACCGTGCTGCCACAGATATCGGTACTTCTGAAAAAGGAATCGACTTTTTCCCTTTCCCGGCGACATCTTCGAACGTGATCATTTCATGTTCGAGATGCCGCATGGCCAGGTCATCCAGACTATGACGGTGAAGGTTGGCATCCAGAAGATAGGATTGGATCATGGTATCCCCCAGTCTGGCTTGTATGGTGATGCCATAATTGCCCAGAACCATCATATCGTATTTGATATTCTGGGCCACGATCTGTAGCTCTTTTTTTGCGAAGATCGGTCCCAATATTTCCAGAACGGTTGCCAGCTTCAGTTGGGGCGTTTTTTCCGCATGGGCAACCGGGATATAGATTGGATTGGCATCTGTCCACGCAAATGAAAGACCGACGATCTCGGCTTCGTTGATTGTCAGGGAGGTTGTCTCGAGATCAAAAACGATGCAGTCCTGTTTGATAAGCTGCTGTTGTATGACTTCAAGTCGTTCTTTTGACGTCACCGTCTCGTAACGGTTGTAATCCAGTTTTTTGTTGGGGTTTTCTGCCGGATCAATGTCTTCCCTGCTGGCTGGGCCTGCTGCTTCGATCAATGCGTCCGGTCTGAAATTCATTTCTTTGTAGAATGCGACCAGTCCATCAATTTCAGGGGGTTTGCGTTGGAATTCATCCAGCGGGGTATCAAAATCCAGATCACAACGAATCTGTGTCAATTGCAGGCTGATATCAACCGCTTCCCTGGATCCGGCAATAGCCTCCTTCTGTTTGCCTTTCAACCGCTCCAGATTCTCAAAAATACCGTCGATTGAGCCGAACTGCTGAAACAGCTTGGTGGCCGTTTTGTGGCCAATTCCTCTGATACCGGGAATGTTGTCCGACGTGTCCCCAACCACAGCCAGATATTGCGCGATCAGCTCCGGTGGCACGCCGAATTTCTCCCTGACGGTCTCCGGTGTATACCGTTTGTTGCTCATGGTATCCAGCATGGTTATCCTGTCGCTGATCAGCTGGGTGAGGTCCTTATCCCCTGAGATAATGGTGATGGGAATCTGGTCTGAAAACCGTCTGACCAGGCTGCCGATGACATCATCCGCCTCGACCCCATCCTGCCACACCAATGGGATGTTCAGCAGGTCATTGAACCGGTAAATGGGGTCAAATTGAGCTTTCAAGTCTTCCGGGGCGGTCTCCCGATTGGCTTTGTATGCCGTGTAAATCTCATTTCTGAATGATGGGCCCGGCTTATCAAATACCATGATACAATGGGAGGGGTCCTCCTGTTGCAGGAGCTGCAGCATCATGTTCTTAAAGCCGAAGACCGCATTGGTTGGCAACCCGGCCTGGTTTTTCAGCCCAGCCCTGACACCGTAAAACGCTCGAAAAATGTATGAACTGCCATCGATAATCAGGAGTTGGTTATTCATGATCTCAGAACCTCTATCCAGTTTGTTGATAGGGACCTCCCGGCTGTTATTATTTGCCCGGGAACGTTTTCCAGGGACCCATTCGCTTCGATTTTCGAGTCCTCACTATACATACCGAGTCGATATTAGGTAGAATGGCACAAGAAAAAACCGATCGCAGGGGAATCTGCCGGCGGTCCGGGTACCAGAAATTCAACCAGTGACATAACTGTTCAGCACATCTACTGACTATTGAGCGACGGGACCTGTACTCAGCGACTTCTCATAAAGTAGCGATAAAAAGCCAACCCGTCAAAGCTGAAACCATGGGAAATACCTTCGCAACGAACCCGATCGGTCTTTGTCTTCACTTGGAACACGACTGCCTGTCCAGGCCCGGAACCTGTAAGCCAGCTATTCAACCATGATCTCAAATCAGGGGGTAATCATGTACGGAAAAAAATTGACATTCACTGCAATGATCGTTTTTACCATCACCTTTTATATGATGCCCGGCGCCAGCCTGTTTGCAGGTCCCCAGGATGACTGGAGTCGGTTGAATGAACAGGCAGCCGCATTTTTCGAACAGGAGAAATTTGAGGAAGCTGTTTCCAAAGCTGTGGATTCAGTTAATTTCGCAAAAGAGCATTTTGGAGATCGCTCCCCTCAGACCATCATCAGCATTTTTAATCTGGCAGATTTCTATTTCGAGCTTGGGTATCCGGATGAGGCGATGCCCCTCTACGAGGAATCCTACCGTCTTGCAATTGCTGTTTTGGGAGAACACCATCCCGACACGCTCATGATCGCATCCGGACTGGCGGATCTCTATTCCGAAGAGGGTCGGTTCGCCCAGGCACAGCCGCTGTTGGAAAAGATTGTGGCCGGCAGCAGGGAAACCCTGGGGGAGGAAAACCCCGATACATTGACTGCAATGACCCGTCTGGCTCAGATCTATGAATCACAGGGACAGTATGAAAAGTCAGAAGACCTTCTCCGGCAGGCCCTGATCCTCTATGAAAAAACCCTGGGGGTGGATCACCCGGAGACGCTGGCCACACGTGAAAAACTGGCGTCCGTCTTCAGGACCCAGGGTCGATTTGCGGATGCGGAACCCCTGTATCAGTTGATTCTGGAGAAAAAAACGAAGCTGCTGGGCGAAAAAGATCGTGAAACGGTGTTTACAATGGGGAACCTGGCAGAACTCTATCGCCGCATGGCGAAATATGAGGAATCAGAGGCGCTTTTTATCAAGGCGATTGCCCTGATTAAGGCGATTGCAGGTGATCAGGATCCTGATCTGTATGAAATGATGGGAAATCTTGCCCAACTTTACCAGAACAAAGGTCAGTATCCGCAAGCCGAAACTTACTTCAAGCAGGTCTGGGAGTTTGACCGACAGACCCTGGGAGATAAACATCCCAATACCATCGTCGATCTGAACAATCTGGCGGGTATCTATCGGGCTCAGGGGTTCTACGGACAAGCCGAAGATGCTTACCAGACCTCTCTGCGGGATATTGTTGAAGCGCTGGGAGAAAAACACCCGGAATCGATCTCGATCATGAACAACCTGGCGCTGGTACTGGAGAACGAGGGGCTGTTTGATAAGGCGGAACCGCTTTTCAAGTCGGCGCTACGGAACTCGGAATCCCTTCTGGGACAAAACCACCCGACCACGCTGGCCCTGATGAACAACCTGGCATCGCTGTATGAGAGCCAGGGGGATTTCAAAAAATCGGAGCCGCTCTATCTGGCGACGATTCAGTTGAATGAAGCGGTTTATGGCAAGGATCACCCCAACACCATCGCAGGCGTCAATAACCTGGGATATCTTTACCTGGTGCAACAGGACTATGAGAGGGCTGAACCATTGTTTTCGCGGGTGCTGACAATCTGGGAGGCACAGTTGGGAGAGCGGCATCAAAAAACGCTCAAAGCGCTTAACAACCTGGCACGGGTGTATCATAAACAGGGAAAACTGGAAGCAGCGGATAGCATGTTCGCCCGGGCACTGCGTCTCAGAAAAGAAGTGTTGGGCGATAAACATCCCGATGTGGTTCGCAGCATGGTGGATATTTCAGGACTGTATATCAGCCAGAACCGGGATGCGGAAGCCGAAAAACTGCTGCTGGAAACCATTGCCCTTTCTGAAGAGGTGCTGGGCGATAAGCATCAATACACATTTGAAGCCATGTCAGCCCTGGCAGAACTGTATGAAAAAACCGGGCAACTCGATAAAGCCCTTTCCACGCGGTTGACAGCATTTGACAGGAGAACCGAGTTTTTTGAACGGGTGTTGTGGGCGGCCGGGGAAAATACCCGCCAGGCCTATATCGAACTGCACAAGCCGGAGCAGGACCGGTTTCTGGCCCTTCTGGCGAAAACCAATAACAGTGAAGCCGCCAGGTTGGCACTGCACGCCAGCCTGAAAAGAAAAGGGTTGCTGCTGAAGATCAGCTCTGAGATCAATAAGATCATCCAGATGACCCAGTCACCTGAACTGGCTGCCAAAGCGCAAACTCTGAACAGCAAGCGCAAGGAGTTGGCATCGCTGACCCTGTCCGGCCCCACAACAGAAACCCCGGAAGCCTTTCGTATCAAAACAGCGGCCCTGGAGGAGGAGCTCTATGAACTCCAGGCGGAACTGGGACGTGCCAGCCTGATCTACCATGTGGCATCGCAACGGGTCTCCCTGGACAAGGTCTTTGACAATCTGGGTGGTGGCGATGTCCTTGTCGATTTTCTGACCTACGATGATAACGGGTTGAAAATAATGGCGATCGTAGCACAGTCGGATTCGAGCAAGTGCTTTGTCTGGTGGGAGTGCAAGAACAACCGAATTGAAATGATCCCTCTGGGAGACCTCGAACCCATTGCCAAGGCGATTACCTATTTCCGGGAAGCCATTCAGAACGAGGATGCCGAGGAGGAGGAGTTGCTGGAAACTGGTAACACAGTCTTTGCCAGGATCTGGAAACCGTTGCAGGCCGTCATCGGTAATAAAAAATCCATTTACATCGTTCCGGACAGCGCCCTGCACCTCCTGCCGATGGATGCCATGATCGATGATAACGGCAACTATATGGTTCAGGGGGTTGACCTCAAAATTCTCTCCTCCAGCCGGGATCTGGTGGTCTCTGCCCTGCCTGATGCACAGGGGGATTTTATGATCATGGCAGGACCCGACTACAACCTTGATGACGCGCGGATCAAGAGCACCAAGGTGGCCATCAAGGGAAACCGGAGTGCTGTCAGTCAGGGGATCAGGGTAGCGTCCCACGGGCTGCGGTCGCTTTCGTTCGGTCCGTTGGATGGTGCTGAACTGGAAGGAAAAACCATCAAGAATGTTTCCGACTCTTTTGCAAAATTGGAGGGTGCTGAAGAAGAGGGTAAGGGAATCCAGAAAGTGGCTGCCCAGAGTCAGGCCAAAGCCGTTATATTCCTGCAGAAAGAGGCGGAAGAGCAGCAACTGCGGACGTTTCACTCAGCGCCGAAAATGCTCCATGTGGCAACACACGGGTTTTTCCTGCAGGGAGAGGAGCGGTTGAAAAAACGTCTCCTGTCACTGAACCGGGGAGGGACCCTGATGGCACCGCCACCGGGCGACAATCCGCTCCTCAGGGCCGGACTGGCATTTGCAGGGATCAATTCAAACGCCCCTTTTCTGGGTGAGATTGACACCGACAACGACGGTGTTCTGACAGCCATGGAGGTCCTGTCATTGAATCTGGCCGGGACCCAGCTGGTCGTCCTCTCTGCTTGTGAAACCGGTGTGGGGGAGATACATGCCGGTGAAGGTGTCTATGGACTCCGTCGCGCTTTTCAGGAAGCAGGGGTCAAAAGCGTGGTCAATTCCCTCTGGCCGGTCAGTGACGAGGGAACGCGGCGTCTGATGACAGAGTTCTATACGCAGCTCTTCAAAGGGGTTCCTGCCCGCAAGGCACTGAAAACGGCTCAATTGGCGCTGCTTCAGACTGAATGGAATCACCCCTATTACTGGGCGGCATTTGTTCTTGTGGAAAGACGATTCTCCGCTTCATACTAGTGCGGTATTTCAAATTGATTGGCAATCATTGTCAAAGTTCCTGAATTAGTCCGTCGAGGGGATTCCGATTCAAAACACGCATGAATCCATCCCTGGAGCTAAGGGAAAACATCCTGTTTTCCATTGTTTTGAATCGAAACCCCCTCGACTTTAATCGCACGACAGTATGATACAGACCACGAGCTTGACGGTTATGCCAAAGGCAGCGTTTTATACCCTTGGTTGCAGACTCAACCAGACCGAATCCGGTATCATGGCCAGGGGTCTTGAAGGGATTGGTTACGAAATCATTCAGGATATCGAAAAAGCGGACCTCTGTGTGATCAATACCTGCACTGTTACCAATCAGAGCGACGTAAAATGCCGCAAGGGTATTCGATCGATCCAGAAAAAGAATCCCCATGCCATGATTGCGGTTGTTGGCTGTTTTTCGCAGATTTCCAGTCAGCAGATCCTGGATATCGGGGGGATCCATATCGTGCTGGGAAACGAGGAGAAGCTGAAACTCCATGAATATGTGGGGGAGGCTTCCAGATCAACCGCTCCCTTGGTCCGCGTGTCTCCTCTTTCCAGGGAACCCTTTGCCATTGACACCATTGGCCAGCACCTGGAATCCACCCGGGCCAATCTCAAGATTCAGGACGGCTGTGATTTTTTATGCTCGTTCTGTATCATTCCAACGGCCCGGGGACGCTCCCGCTCCCGTATTCCTGAAAACATCCGCAGTGAGGTCAGGGAACTGGCGCGTCAGGGGGTGAGGGAGGTGGTTCTGACCGGCGTGAATATCGGGACCTATCAAACCGGCGGTTCGGGATTTCTGGATCTGATGGCGATTTTCCAAGCGGAGAAGGGGATTCAGCGCGTGCGTATCAGTTCCATCGAACCGACGACGGTGGGTACCGAACTCTTTGCCTGGATGAAGGATCCCCATAGCAAGCTGGTGCCCTATCTTCATCTTCCCCTGCAATCTGGCAGTGATGAAATTCTGAAAAAGATGCGTCGCCGCTATACGATTGCTGAATACCGGGATTTTATTTTGCAGGCCGTCGCTGAAGTGCCGGACATCTGTATCGGGAGTGACATTATTGTCGGGTTTCCGGGAGAAACGGACCTGTTGTTCGAGGAAACCCGAGCAGCACTGGTGGCGTTACCCATCCACTATTTTCATGTGTTTCCCTTTGCGGAAAGAAAGGGTACGACGGCAGAGAAACTGAAACCCAAAATCAGAGGGGATATCATTTCCCGTCGGGTCTCCATCCTGCGGTCGTTGAGTGACCAGAAAAAAGAAGGATTTTACCGGCAGTTTGTGGGAAGACGGTTACATGTCCTGTTTGAGAGTCGGGAAAAAGTAGGTATCTGGACCGGGTTCAGTGACAATTATATTCGGGTGGGGGTGGAATCGGATAAGGCGTTGAAAAACCGGATCAAAACAGTGCAGGTGACAGGGGTGAGATCGGGGCTGGCTGCCGGTGAGCTGGTTCATGAGAACTGACCGATCACCGGCAGGATGAGTAAGGGTTATTTCCCACCAAACTGGTTTTGAAAACTGATTTGAATCAGTTCGTCCTCCAGCACTTTGAGCAGCTTGCTCGTTCCAAAACTGATCACATCCACACATTTTATCCCATTTTCAGTCAGGGACTCCCGGATCTCATTGAATTTATCATGTTTTGGAAACATGGAATAGATGATCGCCAGATCATGTTTGGTTGTGGATCGGAAAATGTTTTCGATGGCTTCCGGTTTTTCAATATCGACCCAGTCGAGCTTCAGCCTGCTGGGCAAAGCATACACTTCATTGAGTTTGCGGATGACTTCCGGGTCGCCGCCCAGAATCGAGACGGTAAAATTACGGTTCTCCGGAATCTTGACCGCTTGTAGTTGTTTGAGTTTAAGATCTCTTTCACTCTGATACTCTTTGACTTCCTCGTCTGACCATGCCGATGATTTGACCAGATTAAGACGGATATGTTCCAGGGTCTTTCTTAAATCCCTTCCCATTCGCGTCTCAGTGTTTTTGGCATTGGTTTCGTTCATGCGGTCGACCAGCAACTGCACAACGGTATCATCTCTTCCGAACTCCTCAAACAGATCAAAATCGGCCCAGATCTCGTTCGCGAAATCGGCTACTTCAAAAAAGTTGTTGGTATTCCGCAATTGTTCTTCCATGCGGTTGACTTGCAGTTTGACATATTTTTCGCGCAGCTCTTTCTTTCCTTCATCGTTATCCTGTTTTTCCTCTTTCAGAATACTCAGTACGAGTTCTTTTTCGGCAATCAGATGAATGTGGTCGAGATAGCTGTCGAGCTGCGCCAGGCTCTCTTCCAGCCGTCTTTTAAACTCATCATCGGGTTCGATCTGTCGAATTAATTCCATCAGTTCCGCTTTTCTTTTTTCAAGTTCCGGTCTGATAAATTCGATTTTGTTCTCGATTTGCAGAATATTTTGTTTGCGGGCCTCCTGTTCGTGAATATAACTTTTGGCTTGGGCGATGACGCGATCAATCGGATCAAATATTGACTTCAGGTTCATGACTCGGTTAAGGGCTATTAAGTTTATGTTATGTTTATGTTAGTTAATAGGTTACGCTGCCTGGCGGATCTTTAAAGAATCTACCGGGACTTTGTTAGTATCAGAATCCCCAGCTGGATTTATACGAAATACATGTCCCTCCGGGTTTCTGACGGACGGAACCCTCCCCTGAAATCAGTATTCATCCCAGGCTTTGATTTTCAGATCGGATTCCGGTTTCCAATAGACAGCTTCGACAAATCGCTTGGCCAGCTGAATATTGGTAATCAAAGGAATAACGTAATCTACAGCCTTTCTGCGGATCTGGTATCCGAAAGTCAATTCCTCTTTCTGGAAATTTTTAGGAATGTTGATCACCAGATCGAACGGGTTGTCCGTCAGAATATCGAGAACGTTTGAGGTCTCGTCTTCATCCGGCCAGCAGGCCAGCTTGACATCGATTCCGTGTTCCTTCAAAAATTTATAGGTTCCAGTTGTAGCATATAAGGTTGTATTCATCTTTTGCAATAACCGGGCAGAATCAAGAAAATTAACCTTATTTTCAAGCGGTCCGGTTGAGAGCAGCACCGTTTTCAACGGAAATCGAAAACCCACCGACTTCATCGCTTTTAATAGTGCTTCATGGAAATCGTCTCCGAGACATCCCACCTCTCCGGTGGACGCCATCTCGACGCCCAGTGTCGGATCCGCTCCCAGCAGACGGGTAAAAGAGAAATGGGGGGCTTTGACCCCGACATATTCCAGTTCCATGAAAGACTGCCCGTTCACAGGCACAGGACGACCCAGAATCGCTTTTGTTGCTATTTCGATCAGGTTCTGCTTGATGACCTTGGAGACAAACGGGAAACTGCGGCTGGCTCTCAGATTACATTCGATAACCTTGACGCTGTTGCCCTTGGCAATGAACTGGATATTGAAGGGGCCCGTAATCTCCAGGTTTTTGGCAATTTTTTGTGCGATCAGCTTGACTCGTCGAATGGTCTCCAGATAAGTCCGCTGGGGTGGCAGAACCAGAGTCGCATCCCCGGAATGAACCCCGGCATTCTCCACATGTTCCGAAATAGCAAAGTTGATGATTTCACCTTTTTGGGCGACAGCGTCCAGCTCGATCTCCTTTGAATTGGAGAGAAATTTGGAGATGACAACCGGGTGATCCTCCGAGAGTTTCACTGCCTTGTCCAGAAAAATGTCCATCTCCCGATCAGAGGTGGCAACGCCCATGGCGGCTCCGCTCAATACGTAGGAAGGGCGAACCAGTACGGGATAGCTCACTTTGCGGGCAAATGCCTTGGCCTCTTCCGAAGAGGTCAGTTCACTCCATTCAGGCTGATCGATGCCCAGAGAATCAAGCATGCTGGAGAATTTGTGGCGATCCTCCGCCCGGTCGATCTGTCTGGGGCTGGTCCCCAGAATTTTCGCCCCCATTTTTTCCAACGGTAATGCCAGGTTGTTGGAAACCTGTCCCCCCATGGAGATGATAATGCCTTCGGGCTTCTCCATATCATAAATGTCCATAACCGTTTCCAGACGAATCTCGTCGAAATAGAGCCGATCGACCTCATCATAGTCTGTCGAAACCGTTTCAGGATTGTAGTTGATCAGAATGGAGCGGTAGTTCTCGCTTTTGACCGTTTTAACGGCATTGACACAGCACCAGTCAAATTCCACCGAACTCCCGATACGATAGGTCCCGGATCCCAGAACGATAACGCTGGGGACGCCCCCAAGCTTGATATCGTCTTCGCTGGCGTTGTAGGTCAGATACAGATAGTTGGTTTGCGCCGGGTACTCTCCTGCCAGGGTGTCGATCTGTTTGACATAGGGCCTGAGACCGTAATTCAGACGCATTTTCCGGATGATGCCTTCGGTCGAATCCAGCAGGGCCGCCAACTGGGGGTCGGAAAACCCCACCCGCTTGGCTTCCTCCAGGACATGACGGGGACAGTTCCCGCCCCGGTATTCCGCAACCATCTCTTCCACGCGGACGATATTGGCAATCTTGTGCAGAAACCAGGGGTCAATACGGGTGTATTCGTGAATTTCTGAGACACTCATCCCCCCTTTTAAAGCATAGGGAATGGAGAATACCCGCTCATCGGTAGGTGTTCCCAGTTCCTGCAGCAGCGTTTCACGATCCGGTTTCAGGCCGATTTCATCAGGATTGGAAACCAGCCCCCAGGCTCCGATGTCCAACATGCGGATGGCTTTCTGCAATGCTTCCTGGAATGTTTTGCCGATGGACATCACCTCTCCCACCGATTTCATGCTGCTGCCGATCTCGGTCGAAACCTTTTTGAACTTCTTCAGGTCCCAGCGGGGGATTTTAACGACCACGTAATCCAGAGCCGGTTCGAAACAGGCCATGGTGGAGAGGGTGATCGAGTTTTTCAGTTCAGTCAGGCTGTAGCCCAGACCCAGTTTTGCGGCGATAAAAGCCAGGGGATAACCGGTTGCCTTGGACGCCAGTGCAGAGCTGCGGGACAATCTGGCGTTAACTTCAATCACCCGATAGGCCTCGGAATCCGGATCCAGTGCATATTGAATATTGCACTCGCCAACGATCCCCAGGTGACGGACGGTTTTGATGGCAATCTCCCGCAGTTTATGATACTCAGCGTTGTTCAGCGTTTGACTGGGGGCGATGACAATGGACTCCCCGGTGTGAATTCCCAGGGGGTCGAAATTTTCCATATTGCAGACGGTGATGCAGTTGTCATAGGAGTCCCGCACAACTTCATACTCCACCTCTTTCCAGCCTTTGAGATACTCTTCAATCAAGAGCTGCCGGGTATAGGAAAACGCCTTGCCAGCCAGTTGCCGGGCTTCCTCGTCGTTCCAGCAGACCCCGGAACCCAGTCCGCCGAGTGCAAAAGCCAGCCGAATCATGACGGGATAGCCCAGCTCGTTGGCGATTTCCAGCGCCTCATCCAGTGTTTCTGCAGACCGACTTCTGGGGACCAGCACATCGATCTCGTTCAGTTTTTCAATAAAGGTCTGTCGATCTTCGGTGGCCCGAATGACATTGATCGAGGTTCCCAGCACGCGCACATTGTATTTGTTCAGAATCCCCTGTTTATCCAGCTCCATCCCGCAGTTTAATGCCGTCTGGCCACCGAAGGAGAGCAGAATGCCATCCGGCTTCTCTTTTTTGATCACCCCTTCGATAAAATCGGGGGTGATCGGGAGCAGATAGACTTTATCCGCTAAATGGTCTGAGGTCTGGATCGTGGCAATATTGGGATTGACCAGAACCGTGTAGATTCCCTCCTGTTTCAGCGCTTTGATCGCCTGGCTGCCGGAATAGTCGAATTCGCCAGCCTCTCCGATTTTCAAGGCAGCGCTGCCTAGGATGATGACTTTCCTGATATTTTGCTCCATGGTTGACTCTTATATCCGTTGGTTTGGTCTATGGGTGATGGCTCACCGTTCCATTCCGGAATCGGTTACCGATCAGCTGCCATGGGATCGGCTTTGTAACAATTCACTACATCTTTCTTTAGCGATATTAAGCTTTTAGGGTATCTATTCAGTTCAATTTCCGCTCAGCCCCGAAGGGTTTGTGTTTCAAGAACCTTGGAAGCCATGGATGGCTTCCAGGAGCTCCAGGAGGATTCATGCGTTTCTTGAAACACAAACCCTTTGGGGCGTATACAGGTGAATAGTTACCTTTTAGGTTATATAAA
>JAHJRI010000455.1 GCA_018830885.1 bacterium
GATAACACCGACAGATAGTAGGGCGCGATGGTAAAAACACCCTTGAACCCCCCGAAAACACCCTTGAAGCCATAGGCAACGAATCCGGTTTTCGGGTCATCCGCCAGGGCTGCATAATTCACCGCAACACTGAGAAGGTCCGGTTGTCCAGGGCTGGCTCCGTTAATCCGCAGCAGGGTATGACCGAACATGGACGCCGGGGCATCAATGTAGTAGGTGGGAAAAATCAGGCTGACGGATCCCGGATTGATCGCCTGGTACCAGGTCTCAAAGGTTCTGCACCGTGGCGCCGGCATGCGGTCCCGCTTGAAATGCAGTTGTCCGTTTAACCAGTGAAAGCGGGCAATGAATCGACACTGGGGGTGATCGGATTCGGATTCGGCAGCCAACGGTCTGAAAAAAGCCGTCAGCGTCGCCCGAAGTTCGGCCTGGGGGTCTGTTTTTCCTGCTCCGGCCAGAAAAAACCCGGGATCATCCACTTCGCTCTCCCACCCGAACATGTCGGACCGATAGTGCAGCAGCACATGCCAGTAACGCGTTGTGTGCAGCTCCCTGTTTTCCGCCATCGTTATCAACTCGGACAGATACGTTGCCGCGGGCGTTTTGATCTCTCCACCACGTGATAACACCGGCCCCCCCGTGATCAGCAACAGGAGTATGACCAGCCCGAGAAAACTGGATATCCGCATAAGCCGCCTGTTTATGGAAGGGTCCCATCCCTCACCATGCAGATGGGAGCGGGTTCAGTGAGGTTTCTGTTTACAACACCGGGTAATTGAGCGATGGTTATTTGTAACGGTTCAATGTGAATTACTCAACTGTTTTCAGTCGCGACCGATGTTCTGCAACAGCCTGGCATCGGAAATGGATAACCGCCAACGAGACACTCCGGTGAAGAAATCGATCGGCATCCTGATTCTGTCCCTGATCCTGTGTGGCTCTGCCAGCTCTGTTGCTGCCTATTCCCGAGGCATCTGCAGCGGCTATGGCACCGGACGGGTTCATGTTCACGTCAATGCCGGTTATCGCTCCAATCAGCGGGGCAACGACCTGATTTTCCTGCTGATGATCTCATCCACCAGCACCTCCATCTACTGTATCTCCGTCGCTGACGATGAGGATGACTGGGACAGCAACCGTCGGAACCGCTACTCCTATATCAATTACGAACGGTTGAAGGAGGAGGGCGCCCGGGGCAGGGGCGAATATCTGGCCGCACTCTCCTTTTACATGGGGTGTCCGGCGACAGCAGCTGATGAATTTGGCGCCTCCGTCCAGCAGCATTACAACCAGCTCTTTAGAAGTGCCGCGGAATTTGAAGCCCCTGTTTTCATGAACCGACTGGATCAACTGATATCCGGCAATCAGAAA
The DNA here is from genome assembly GCA_018830885.1 of bacterium. Taxonomy (GTDB): domain Bacteria; phylum SAR324; class SAR324; order XYD2-FULL-50-16; family XYD2-FULL-50-16; genus JAHJRI01. The sequence continues at coordinate 1,372 of JAHJRI010000455.1, forward strand.
CTGCGTGCCCAATGCACGCCAGACCCGTCCGGCATCCGCCGGTTTTGAGAACGCCCGCTGACACATGCTCCATCCAGATTTTATTAAACCGGATTACCAGGGACACTGTTTTTCCCAAATTCCCCAGACGATCCAACACCTCCTGACAGGCAATGGGGCACTGCCTTTTGCCGAAACGCTGTTCAAAGACTTGGAACCGCGGTACAACACCGTGATTCTATTTCTGGTGGACGCTTTCGGCTGGCATTTCTTCGAGCGCTATCGGGACCGCTATCCCTTTTTCAATCATTTTGAGGATACCGGCAGGGTTGCCAGGCTGGATGCCCAGTTCCCCTCCACCACCGCCTGCCACGTGACCACCATTCATACGGGTCTGCCGGTGGGGCAGAGCATGGTTTTTGACTGGCAGTACTACGAGCCGCAACTGGATGCCATTATCGTCCCCCTGCTCTATTCCTTTGCCGGTTCCCGCAAACGGGAGACAATCAGGACAACCGGTCTGAAACCGGAAGCGCTTATCCCGACACGGACCCTCTACCGGGACCTGAAACAAAACGGGGTGCAATCCCACGTTTTTCAGCACCAGGCCTTTACCCCCTCCCCTTTTGGCAGTGTTGTCTTCCAGGGCGCCACCGTGCATCCATACAGAACCCTGGCGGAAGGATTGACCAACATGGCAGCAGCAGTCCACAGCAGCTCAGCTCCGGCCTATATCTTCTTCTACTTTTCTCCCATCGATGATATCTGCCACCACTACGGTCCCGATTCACCCCAGTTCGAGGCCGAGGTGGACGCTTTCTTTACCACCCTGGAGAGCCTGTTTTTCAATAAAATCGCGCGCAACCTGAAAAACACACTCTTCATGCTGACAGCGGACCATGGACAGACCCCGGTGGACCCGGCAACGACCCTGTACCTGAACCTGGATCCCACCTTTACCGGGTTGGAAAAATATATCCGCACCGACCGTCAGGGGCGGTTGATCATTCCCGGCGGATCCTGCCGGAACATGATTCTTTACCTCAAAGAAGGCGTCCTGGAGGAAGCACAGGCCCTGCTGTCCGCAGGACTGGCGGGAAGAGCAGAAGTCTATACCGTTTCGGAAATGATCGCGGCGGGCCTCTTCGGGGACGTACCGGTCATCCCGGAGTTCATCGAAAGAGCGGGTGACCTGTGGATTCTGCCGTTCAGGAATGAATCGGTCTGGTGGTATGAGAAGGGACGCTTTGAGCAGCTGTTTTACGGGCACCACGGCGGCCTGACACCCGAAGAGATCCGGATTCCCTTGCTGATACACCCTTTTTAAATCCCCCTCCCCCTCCAGGAACAGCTATGCAGGAACCGTTGGAAAAAAGAGATACCCGAGTCCAGATTGTGATCGTTGAAAATGGAAAGTACATCCTCCTGAAACATCTGGCCATCAAGGAAAACATCACCTTCTGGGGTCTGCCCGGTGGCGGCCGGGAAGGCGGGGAGAGCGATGAGACAGCGGCGCTGCGGGAAGCGGAAGAGGAAACCGGGCTCAAGGTTCGTCTGCTGCCCATCAAGCATGAGCGGATGCTGGCGGAAAAACGGATTCTCTATGACCGCATCGTCACCTTTCTGGCCTATCCCGTTGCGGGAGAGGCTGCAACCGGATACGAACCGGAGGCAGACGCATTTTCAAGCTACAACTACCGGCTCATCGGGCTCAAGTGGCAGGATTTCTATGACGATACAGACCTCAAACCCTTCACCCTGGAAGCAATGATCCCCCTGCGCCGGCAACTGGCAGCAGCCGGCTTTGTCAGAAAAGCCGCGGCCATGGTCGTGAAACAATCCGGCAGTGGATATGAGTACCTGTTGATCTCCGCCAGGGTCGATCCCGCCTGCAGGGTTTTTCCCCAGGGACATGTCGATCCCGGTGAGACACCGGAAGCGACCGCGATAAGGGAAACCAGGGAAGAGGCCGGACTCGAAATCCGAATTGAGAAAAAGGTGGGATTTTTCTTCCAGGAAAGAAACGGAACGGTTTTTCAAACCGACATCTTCCTCGCCACACCTGTCCGTGATGTGACGGCTGACGAGAATCGCCGGGTGGACTGGTTTACCGCCGCTCAAATCGAACAGATCCAGATCCCCCGGGAGAGCCGGCGTGCCATTATCGACTTTGAAACAGCATCAGAGACGGAACCCGGCTGACCTTCGCGGTCTGGAATCGCCCACGAGGATGTCCCCGTTGTTGTCCCCGTTTCGTCCCCTTCAGACAACAGACCGCTCTGAATCTCGGGATCGGGAAGCTTACAGGTTCTTATCCCTCAGGGCGAGGGGAGGGGCAAGAATTTCAGACCAGACAACGGCTTTGCGCAACTCCGCCTGGTTGAGACGGGTCGGAATTCCTTGCGGGTGGATCCGGTTTGATCCATCTGGTGCTGACTTTTCAGGCCGTTGACGGCGTTTCTCACTTGCGGTTTTTGCCATCGGGACGGGTATGGGTTTGGGCAGTGCAGGGGTCACCGTTTCGGGTTCCGGAACGTCGTCCCCGCTACCTTCCTGAACCTTCTCCGGCTCCCGTTCAGGATAATCACCCGCCAGCGCCATGGGGTCATTGACCTGGTTCCACGGGCTGCGCGTTCTTCTCCCGGCCGGAGCCCCTTTCAGGTCACTGGCATAATAGTCCCGCAATAACTTGTTCAACCGGCCCGTCAGGCTGAACCCGACCGTTTCGGGTTTGCCGGGGGGCCTGTTTTTAAGACCTACCTGCTTTCTTTTTGCCCGGTAGGAGAGAAAAAAGAGAATAAAAAGCAGGGGGATCAGGTACTTAATAATCGTTTCCACGGTTTATCCTGCATGGGTTTTTGCAACTATTCAGCATCAGTGTCGCTAGTGAAGCTGATACCAACACAGAAACGTAGTGAATAGTTACCGTTTTTTTATTGTCAATCGGATCGACCAAACCTGCCGATGTTTCTCCGCTTCTGGCTGAATGACTGACGGAAATCCGGCAGGATCCCGGAGGTCTGCCGGCAGCTGCTTCTGTTGCGCTATTTCTGTTCTTCAGACTTGTCCGTCTTGTCATCCTCTCCGATCTTGTCCCGCATCTGGGTGTCCGCCTGGATATTTTTCATGCGGTAATAATCCATAATCCCCAGGTTTCCTGCCCTGAACGCTTCCGCCATGGCCAGCGGGACCTGTGATTCCGCTTCCACAACCTTCGCCCGCATCTCCTGGACCCGGGCCCGCATCTCCTGTTCGACGGCAAAAGCCATGGCTCTTCGCTCTTCAGCTTTTGCCTGGGCGATTTTCTTGTCCGCTTCAGCCCGGTCCGTTTCCAGTTCAGCACCGATATTTTTTCCCACGTCCACATCTGCAATATCAATGGAGAGAATCTCGTAGGCGGTCCCCGCATCCAGTCCCTTGGCCAGGACCGTCTTTGAAATCAGATCTGGATTTTCCAGGACCTTTTTATGGGTATCCGATGAACCGATGGTTGTCACAATGCCTTCACCCACACGGGCCAGAATCGTTTCTTCTCCGGCACCACCCACCAGGCGGTCCAGATTGGCACGAACCGTTACCAGTGAGATCGCCTTCATCTGGATACCGTCCTTGGCCATGGCAGCCACCATGGGTGTTTGAATCACTTTCGGATTGACACTCATCTGCACCGCTTCCAGAACATCCCGACCTGCCAGATCGATGGCGGCGGAACGGTTGAAATCCAGCTCGATGTTGGCCTTGTCAGCTGCGATCAGCGCCTGAACCACCCGGGAGACATTCCCCCCCGCCAGGAAATGGGACTCCAGGTCATCCGTCGTCAGGCTAATCCCGGCCTTGACACCCATGATTTTTGACTGCACAATCAGCGCCGGCGGCACCTTTCGAAACCGCATGAAGATGATGTTCACCAGACTGACATGTGCACCCGAGACCAACGCCTGAATCCACAGGGACAGCGCTGTGCCCACGAAAAATATCAGGACCAGGATGACAACGGTCAGAACAGCGACTAACACATAATACTGAATATTCATAAACCCTCTCCTTTTATTTTCTTTTCTCTAACAATGATCTGGTTCCCCGTCACCGAGACAACGATGAGCGGGGCGTCTTTCGCCAGATATTTACCTTCAGTGACGACATCCAGCCGCTCCTTTGCAATAATCGCAATTCCGGACGGCCGCAGATCGGTTATGGCCACTCCTTCCATGCCAAGATAGCGCCGGAGAGATTTCTGCTGCACACTCACCCCCTGCTCACTGGACAGTATTTTCCGCAGCGTCACCGGGGATTTCGCCAGGGCTTTGAATCCGATAATGACGATGATCGGAATCATAATCACATCAGCCAGCACAAAACCGAGGCCCATCGCCATGGAAGCCGATGTAAATACAGAATAGAGGGAGTAGCCGAACGCCGCCGCCGCCAGCAGCGCCAACAGGCCACCGGAAGGAACGATGATTTCGACCATGACGATAACGATCCCAACCAGCTGCAAAATAATGGGAAAAACCAGGGGATGATCCATAATCAACTCTTTGTGCTCACAATAATTCGATTACCCTTGATACGGATGATCTCGATCGGGGTCCCTTTTTCGATAAATTCACCGGCAGTCACCGCATCCAGGCGTTTATCTCCGATGGTAATCTTTCCGGAGGGTCGCAGGAAGGTATCCGCTTCGCCCACATCACCGACACGGACCCCCATATCTGTGGCCTGGCTGACCCGAGACAGTTTCAGACTGGCTTTCAAAAAGGGCCCCTGGCCAACCTTTCCTAGACGGGGTAGCACAAAACGAAAAACAAACAACGTCAGGATAAAGGCGAGCAGGAAGGAAACCAGGACCTGCACCAGATTATCCATCATCAGTTTCCCCTGCCAGGGCAAGGCGGGATCCGGAATCACAAAATCCTGCATCATCAGCAGCAGACCGACACCGATGGTAGCCAGACCCGTGATACCCGCAATTCCAAAACCCGGCAGGACAAAAACCTCAACCGCCAGCAGCAGGATCCCGATCACCAGGATCAGCAATTCGGTATAATCCGCCAGACCCACCAGGTACTGGTTGAAAAAGACCAGTCCCAGGCAGATGATCCCTGTTATGCCGAAAATACCGAACCCGGGGCTCTTATACTCCAGGTAGAGGGCCGCCAGACCGATCAGCATCAGAATCTGGGCCAAGGAGCCGACATAGCGGACAAACGTTTCAGACCAGCTCTCCTGAATCCGGATGATCTCATAATCGGTTAATCCCATGGCCCCCAGCATCTCTTCGATGGTGTCGACACTGCGCTTTGAGAATCCGAGTTCGACTGCTTCGACATTATCCATCGTCAGCAGTTCGCCCTTGGCGACAATCGTTTTCCGGGAAATGATCTTCTCCTTTTCGGCCGGAACGAGGTCTGCAAAATCGACCGCATCCATGTACAGCCGGCGGTCAGGAAAAACCACTTCATAGACCTCCATATCGACGGAGACCATCGCTTCAGCCAGCAGCCCCGGATAACCATTGCGCTTGGCCAGTGCCCTGAACTGCGCCCGCAGCGGTGACTGGATTTTTTCCCCCATCATTTTTGGTCCCTCGGCGGACATGACGATCGGTGCGCAATCCCCGATCAGCGTATTGTGCTTCATCGTCAACTCACTAGCTGACAGGGCGATCAAAGCCCCTGCAGAAATAGCCCGCTTGGTGACAAATGAGATGACTTTGCTTTTGGGAATGCTGGTGAGATGATCAACGATCTCCAGGGCGGAATCCACCCGGCCACCAAAGGTATCCATCTCGATGACTACCAGGACAGACGGATCCAGGGCATATCGAGTCAGGCTTCTTTGAAAGAACGCAGCCATCCCGGGATCAACCTGCCCAGAAACGGGGATGACATAGATTTTCTGTTTTCCGAAAGCTGTGGCAGGGGTGCTGACAGCCAGCCAGAGACCACCCAGGACTAAGAAGATGCTGAAGAAGTTGCGTATTGGTTTCATGATGACTGCCACCGGAAATCATTTCAAACAAAAAATTCAGTCCATTCGTTTTTGCTGATGTAACATCATCATAGCGGAACCCTGTTGCTTGATCCAGTTAATTCACAACTTTCGACTTTTTCCCCTGCTGCAAATCCAGATCAACCGATACCAGTCAACGGGATTATATTCCTTAAGGGCACCCTGGTTTAATGGAACGCGGTCAGCATCCAAAGGTTGATGTTTCAAGAACACTGGAAGCCATGGATGGCTTCCAGGAGCTCGATGGATGGACTCATGCGTTTCTTGAAAGATCAACCCTTTGGTGCGTTATAATGAATCAATGTGCCCTTAAAGGACCGGAAACGGGGGCCCGCGGTCAAACGGGCCGGGCATTACCGCAATTCGACGGCGACGGTTTCCAGGGGTGGAATCGTCTTCAGCATGCCCTGGTCTTTCATGAAGCGGGCAAATCGGTCATAGCGCCTGCGATCCAGTGCCCCCGGCCGGAGCGCAAACCGGGTCAGGGTATCCGCCCAGGCGCGGCGATTCAGCTCATCATCCAGCTCTTTTCTGCCCCTGATAAACAGCTGCCAGCTCTCATCCGGGTGGTTGACGAGATACTGGACACCCAGGGTCAGGGCATCCACAAATTTCAGGATCTTCTCCTGGGCGATGGTATCCCGATGGGCCACCAGGATCAACTCGTCATAGGCGGGCACCCCATACTCCTCAACAAAAAAGGCGCGGCCGGGTCTTTTTTCAATTTCCATCTGGTTGAGTTCAAAATTCCGGAATGCGCCGATAACCGCATCTGTCTTTCCTGCAAAAAGGGAGGGCGAGAGTGAAAAATTAACATTAACCAGTTTGACATCGGACAGATGCAGCCCCTGTTTTTCCAGCATCACCTTCAGGAGCACCGTCTCAAAGCCACCAACGGAGTACCCCACCGTCTTGCCCTTAAGATCGGCAATGCTTTTAATATCCCCGTCCCGGAGTACGACCAGGGAGTTGAGCGGTGTCGCCACCAGGGTGGCGATTCGCACCAGTGGCAGACCCTGCGCGACCTGGAGATAGTGGCTGTGCTGGTAGGAGACCGCGATATCCGCTTTGCCTGCTGCCACAAATTTAGGGGGATCATTGGGATTGGAAGGGGCTATAAATTCCACCTCCAGCCCGGCATTTTGAAAATAACCTCTTTCAAGTGCCACGAACAGGGGCGCATGATCCGGATTGATGAACCAGTCCAGCAGAACGGTTACCTTTTCCCCGGCGGTCACGGGTGGTGCCAGTATGAACAGACAAAAAGCGAAACTGGTTGTGAACAGCATGGTCAGGTGCTTCATTTTGGATTCTCCTCCTTTTTTTGCCAGTAGATGATCCGATCCAACAAGTGATCGATGGTGAAATAGAGTATTAACGACATGACAGAGAGCAGAAACAGGGCTGCAAACATCAGGTCGATCTGCATGCGGGCATTGGCATGCAGCATGAAATAGCCCAGCCCCGAGCTGGCCCCGACCCACTCCCCAACCACTGCACCGATCGGAGCCACGGCGGTGGCCGTGCGCAGGCCCGAAGCAAATGCCGGCAGTGCGGACGGGATTTTGATCAGCCGCAGGGTCGCCAGCGGCCGGGCGTTCATCACCCTGGCCAGTTCCAGCAGGTCGGGTTCCGTGCGCCGCAATCCGTCATAAAAGGCAGCCGTCACAGGGAAAAAGATGATCAGTACGGCCATCGCAATCTTGGAGGCCATCCCGTAACCGAACCAGATCACCAGGATCGGGGCCAGGGCGAAAACCGGAATGGCCTGGCTGATTACCAGGACTGGCAGTACCCACTGTTTCAGGGGGCGTGAGACAATCATGGTCAGGGCGCAGAATGCACCAAGGCCGGTGCCCAGTGCCAGGCCCGCCAGAATTTCAATCAGGGTCGTGAACCCGTGAACCAGCAGTATCGCGAACTTCAGGTAGACCGCCCGGGCAACCGCCATCGGACCCGGCAGGATATAGTGGGGCAACCCGGCGACGTCAACCACCAGTTCCCAGAGCAGCAGCAGACCCCCAACCAGGGTCAGAAACCGGATGATTTTCATGGACCGTCCTCCCCCAGCAGCTGGTCCAGCAGTTGGGCATTCAACCGTGCAAAGGCGGCATCGCTGACATCTCTGGGCCTGGGACCCGGTGGTGTAATGACAGCGCCCGGCCGGGCCGGCTGCCCGGAGAGAACATAGATCCGATCCGCCACCCGCAGTGCTTCCATCGGGTCATGGGTGACCAGCAGAACTGTGGCACCCTGGATCAGCTGGATCGTCAGGTTCTGAAGTTTAATGCGGGTCAGGGCATCCAGGGCTGAAAAGGGCTCATCCATCAGGATCACGGAACGGTCCTCCATCAGTGTCCGCAGCAGGGCAACCCGCTGCCGCATACCCCCCGAAAGCACCCCGGGCAGTTTTTCTCCCCAACCTTCCAGACCCGCCGCCGCCAGCAGCCGGTTGGCTGCACTTCTTTTTCCAACTGTCACGGTTCCCCGCAGGCGGTCACCCAACAGAACATTGTCTCGGATGGACATCCAGGGAAGCAGCAGATCCTGCTGGGCCATCCAGGCGGTTCGGCCCTGTTGCCGGCTGTTATCACCAAAACGAATGGTACCGGTGAACGTCAACCCCGCACTACCGGAGATGAGACGCAGCAGGGTCGATTTTCCACAGCCGCTGGGACCCAGGATACAGGTGCACAAACCGCTTTCGACAAACAGATTCAACCCCGAGAAAACGGTTTTCCCCGGAAACGAGAACCCGACATTGTCAAAATGGATGGCAGGCGCTGGACGGGTGACGTCGGGTGTTACCGGGCTCGTTTGTCTAAATCTGAATCCAGGCATGACGGTTCAGTCCCAGTGCTGGTAGAAATGGTGCACAGGCCCGTGTCCGTTGCCGATCCGGTATGCGGCCCCGGCTTTGATCGCTCCGTGGATATAGGATTTTGCTGCTGCGATCGCCGCCTCGATCCCGTATCCCCTGGCCAGAAATGAGGCAATGGCAGACGAGAGGGTACAGCCTGTACCATGATTGTTTCGGGTCTGAATCCGTTCCCCCGGCAGGTCGACAAAACGCTTTTCAGCCGCCAGGTACAGGATGTCATCGCTGCGTTCCCCCTCTTGGTGACCCCCCTTGATCAGAATATGGCCGCACCCCGTCAGTGCCAGTGTTGCGGCCGCTTTTTCCAGGTCATCCCGGGTGCTGAGTGTCTGTCCCACCAGGATTGATGCCTCCGGTAGATTGGGGGTCAGAATATCGGCTATGGGAATCAGATATTCGCCCAGCGCTGCAATCGCTTCATCCTGCAGCAGCTTGTCGCCGCTCTGGGCCACCATCACCGGATCCAGCACGATATTCGGCACGTGACACCCGGCCAGGGTGGTGGCAATGGTTTCAATCAATTCCGGTGAGAAGAGCATCCCGATCTTGACAGCGTCGACACCGATATCGGATAACACGGCTTCCAACTGCTGCTGTACAAATCTTGCGGGAACCGGATGGATACCGCTGACACCCTGGGTATTCTGCGCGGTCAACGCAGTGATCACGGACATGCCATAACAACCCAGGGCGGAAATGGTTTTCAGATCTGCCTGAATGCCGGCCCCGCCACCGCTGTCCGAGCCGGCAATGGTCAGGACCCGGCTGTATGTTCGGGTACCCGTGGTACCTTTCTGGTTTGACGTCATATTTTTAATCCTGTTTGGGTTCATTCCCCTCAACTTGCTTCATTGTGCCACCCCGGCGAAAGCCGGGACAGGTCATCCGTGGTTAGTTGGGTTTCAGGTCAACAGCCAGCCTGCGTAATTCAGCGGCTGCCAGGGTCGGATTTTCGGCAGAGACAATCGCTGAAACCACCGCGATGCCATCAGCACCGTGGCGGACCACCTCCGCGGCATTCCCGGCATGGATGCCCCCGATACCGACCAGAGGAATCTTCACCTGTTCCCGTATCCGGCGCACACCTTCCAGACCCAGCGGCGGAGCCGTATCCGTTTTTGTACCGGTGGCGAACACCGGACTGATTCCGATATAATCAGCTCCTTCCGCTTCCGCCTGGATGGCATCCGCCACCGATTCGACAGAGATTCCGACAATCATGGTCGGCCTCAGAATCCGTCGAGCATCGGCAATCCGCATGTCCGACTGTCCCAGGTGCACCCCATCAGCATTCACTGCCAGGGCAATATCGACCCGATCGTTGATCAGCAGTGGAATCCCATATCTGAGTAAAACCGATTTCAGCGCCAGGGCCTCATCCATAAACTCCCGGGTGGAACATGCTTTTTCCCGCAGCTGAACACAGGTCACCCCACCCTGAATCGCAGCCGTCACCACCTCCAGGGTGGATCTCCCCCTGGACAGGGTGCGGTCGGTCACCAGGTAAAGTGAATAGTCCGTTTGGTTGGCTCCCATATCAATCCCCGCTGAGCCGGCATTTTTGTCCCAGTTCCTCGGGGGTGATGGTATACAGGGCATCCAGCAATGCCACCTGGAAACTGCCGGGCGCAGCGGCCCGGGCACCCGCTTTTTCCCCGGCCAGGCCGAAAAATGCCAGAGCCGTGGCTGCAGCTGTCACCGGATTTTTATCAACGGCCAGAAAAGCACCCACAACGGCGGTTGCGGCACAGCCGCTGCCCGTAATCACTGGCATCAGGGGATGACCGTTGGCAACCCGCACCACCCGCACACCATCGGTAACCAGGTCCACCGCGCCTGTGATCGCCAGGGTGGTGTTCAGTGCCCGGGCCAGTTCCTTCGCCGTTTCGGCTGCCTCATCGACTGAATGAAGCGTATCCACACCCTTTGTTCTGGCACCGGCATCGCTCAGCGAGAGGATTTCGGAGGCGTTCCCGCGAATCACACTGGTCCGGGTCTGCTCTATAATCGCCCTGGCAGTCGACGTGCGCAAGGTCGTGGCACCGGAGCCCACCGGATCAAGTACAATGGGCGTGCCCAGTTCAGTCGCTTTCCTGCCCGCTGTCATCATGGCTGCGATCCAGGGATCACTCAAGGTCCCGATGTTCAACACCAGTGCGCTGGCGATGGCGGCCATCTCCGACACCTCGTTCCCGGCATGGGCCATCACCGGCGACGCCCCCATGGCCAGCAGGACATTGGCAGTGAAATTCATCACCACATAATTGGTGATATTATGAATAAGTGGTTTATTTTTCTTAATATTTTCAAGGTTTTCAACGGCCTTGGCAGCTAAATTGTCCATAGTCAGGGTCTGTTCTGGATGTGAATGATATACACAAAAAATGGAGAAATCAGCAGGGAGAACAGGCAGTTGGGGACGGCAAAAAAAAAGCCGTTCCCCAACTGGAAACGGCTTCTGAAGATATGCGACTGGCAATCTGCACGTTCCCTACGCCGGCATTATCCGGGTCAGGTTCAAAGGGTCTTATCTCAGGCATTTCTGCCACCCCTGCGCTAATCTGACAATTATAAAACAACCACTGCACTGTCAATATAAAATCGCATCTAAAAATGTATCTATTTGTATTTATGAATTAAATTTAGGGTACCTGGATGAATTAAAATTATCGCACGGACCGTTCCAAAGGGTTGATCTATCAAGAAACCCACGAGTCCATCCATGGGGCTCCTGGAAGCCTTTGATGCGTACTGAGTTCCAGTTAAGCAAAGTGCCCTTAACTTAATTCATCGCAGCGACGAGGAACACCGGACATGACCGGGGCAGAGCCGATTCAGAAAAGGCAAAACGCTGTGAACTGTTCCTGCCGGCACTGCAACTGCTTCCTATCCCATGTTTTGCGCTTCTTTACGGCTGGATCAGGGGGTGCACCAAAAATGTGTGGGTACCTGTAAGCGGAAAGAGGTTGTTTGTTCAGAAAACCTTGGAAGCCAGGGATGGATTCCAGGAACTCCAAGGATGGATTCATGCGTTTTTCTGAATAAATAACCTCTTGAAGCGGTTATGATCACATACCCACATGTTTTTGGTGCACCCGGATCAGGTTTACAGTTGATTTATCCGGAAAAAAATATCACGCTGAGATTGGAGCCACTGTTGGAGCCACTGTCGGTCACTAAAGGGCACCTTGATTAATTAAAGCTATCGAGCTTACTGCACCAAAGGGTTATCTTTCAAGAAACACACGAGTCCATCCATGGCTTCCAGGGTTCTTGAAACATCACCCCATTGATGCTTACTGAGTTCCAATTAAGCAAGGTGCCCTTAAGCGAATGGTTCTGCACCAACAGTTCCGATTTTCAAGAAATGCACAAATCCATCCATGGCGCTCCTGGAAGTCATCCCTTTGATGCTTATTGAGTTCCAGTTAAGCAAGGTGCCCTTAAGTGAACGGCATTGAGATTGGCGCAATATGATATTCGAGCAGGAACCGCCGAAGACGGCAGCAATCCGAAATTTCAGCAGAGGAACAAATGACCACAGAACTGGACCGTTACAGAAAGGTTGGTGAGCGGATAGAGGCGCTCATCCGGCCGGCGACTTTCCCCCTGGCAATAAAACTGATCCGCTCGGAAGCGGAAATTCTTCCGGAGTACAAGCGTCCTTCCAGGGACCTGAACCTGCAGAATTTTCTCTGCCAGAACTTCAAGATGGCGCGCACCTATGGCTGGACGATGGCCATTACGGAGGCTGATATCAACTGCAAACTCGCCCGCAATGTCTATGGCTGGGATTCCCCCACCGAAGCAGAGAGGGAGTGGGGGAATGCCTTCAGTGTCGGTTTGTATGCAAACGACAGTGAAACCGCCGCCAAATTCGAAAAACATCTGCTCAATTTAAATAACGAGTATCTGGGCATGATCATCTCCCCCCTGACCCGCACCCGGGTAATCCCGGACACCGTTCTGGTTTACTGTCTGCCGGCCCAGGCGATGCGCTTTGTCCAGGGATACCTGTACATGGCCGGAGGCGTACTGGAATTCAGTGCTGCAGGTCGCGTGGGATCCTGTTATGAAGGGGTGATCAAAACCCTGAAAAAGGGGCAGCCCCAGTATATCACCCTCGGAAACGGGGACCGTGTCTGGGGAGGCGCCCACGATTTTGAGGTGGCGTTTTCCTGCCCCCGGGAAAAGCTGGAACTGCTGATGGAAGGTCTCGAAAAAAGTCATGCCGGTGGCCTGCGCTATCCCATTCCTCAGTATATGAATTATGCCCCGGGTTTTCAGGACGCCTTTGAAAAAGCGGCCATCGACAGGGCGGGCGGCACGATCGAGAAAAAACAGTAAATTCGACGCATCTATTCAGGCTCAGCTAAAAAAGCCAAGACCTGTGTGTCATTGAACGCATTCTCGACGGCCATCCATCTTCGAAGCTGCGAGTCTCGTGAATTCAATCACACACAGGTCCCGGCTTCTGCTCCGAAAAAGTAGTGAACAGTGACCATTCGACCGCTTATGGAATTGTCTCGTGCCCAATAAAATCGATGTTTTATAGCCTTGTTCCAGCTTTGAGAAATTGAACTTACAGGAAGACAGGAATGACCAAGTCAGCAAAAATCAAAACCATTATTCAGTTTTTACTACTCTGTGTTGTTGTGATCGGGTTAAGTTATTTTGTCACCAGCACCTGGGTACAGAAAAAAGAGACGATACCGGAAAAACAGTCACTGATCTTTGAAAAATCAATGACCCTGGCAGAGTTTGGCAGGACCAACCGTCTCTCAAACGAGATGCTGCAGAAGGTATTTGAGCTGAAAGATAAAGAGGCCCTGCAGAGACAGGTCAGCGACTTCCAATTGACGGAAGAGCGTATCGCAAAAAAAATCGAACAGGCCCAGGCCATTGAGGCCGAACACGGCTCAAAAAACTGGCAGAAGATCGTTGTTAAATTCAGCCTCTGGTTCGTCATCCTCGGAATATCGTTTTATCTGCTCCGCAGGGGAAAGATATTGCCCGGGATGCGCAAGGTCCTCTACCTGATTTCATTGACGGTTTTCGGGGTCATCCTGGGGGCGGATCCCAGCGCGATGGGAACAGTGAAGGATGCCATTGTGCTGTTTGCTGGGAAAGGCGTCATCTTCCCCCCCCGCATGATTGCCCTGACACTGTTTCTGCTGCTGGTTTTTCTGGCAAACAAGTTTTTCTGTGCCTGGGGCTGTCAGCTCGGGACCCTGCAGGACCTGATCTTCAGGATCAACAGGAATAAAAAGGACCGCAAAGGCATCTTCAGGCAGGTTAAACTCCCATTTGTGGTAACGAACACGATACGGATGGTCTTCTTTGTTCTTTTTACCATGATTGCCTTCGCCTGGACAGTGGATATCGTCGATTTCATCGATCCTTTCAAGATTTTCAAACCGGCCATGATCGGGGTCTCTGGCTGGGCTTTCCTGATCGTAATGCTGGTCGCCAGCCTGTTTGTCTACCGCCCCTGGTGTTCCATGTTCTGTCCTTTCGGCCTGGTGGGCTGGTTTGTTGAAAAGGCATCCCTCTTCAGGATCAAGGTCAACTACGACACCTGTATCGCTTGTGAATCCTGTGCCAAGGTCTGTCCGTCGACGGTCATGGAAACCATCCTGAAAAGGGAAAAAACCATTTCGGACTGTTTTTCCTGCGGCAGTTGCCTCACTGAATGTCCCTCGGGCTCCATCACCTTTGGATACGGTAAGCGGCAGTTTCCCCCGGCGGGCAAGTTTGAGAAGAAACAGACCGCAAAAAAATGAGATCAGAACCCGCAGGCATCTCCCTGTTGTCAGCAGGAGGGTCAGAAAAGACCCCCCTGCCCATTTAACCTGTCAGATGGGGTGTCTTCTCCCGTATATAAGGTTTCAGGACTTCAAATGCGCTCTTGACCGTTGCCACACAGCGATCGATTTCAGTTTCACCCATGGGGGTCGAGATGACAAATTCCCCCCGCTTGGCCGTGTAGATGCCCTGGTTGATCAGTTCCAGGTGAATGAGGGCCTGGAGTTCGATACAGGGCATATAGGCATGCAGGAAATGCAGGGCATTGGTGACCGGTGTGTCTGCATAGATCAGGTTGCTCAGGGAGCCGATACCCAGCATCTGGCAGTGGAGCCCTTCCTGCCTGAACCAGTCATTCAAGCTGTCCCGCAGGCGATCGCCCAGCGCGTTGATATGGTCGATCTTTGCCTGGTCCAGTTTCCTGATGGAAGCGATGCCAGCGACCATGGTGACTTCGTTGCCGTTGAAGGTACCCGAGTGGTTAATGGCGTCCGGGTTGGTGAGGTCAAATTCAAAACGGTCCATAATCTCGCGGCTGGCCCCGAAAGCCCCCACCGGATAACCGCCGCCGATCAGTTTCCCGGTGGCAGTGATATCGGGAAGGACGTTCTCCCTGAGCTGGATACCGCCCGTGCTGAGCCGGAAGGCCTGGACCTCGTCGAAAATCAGCAGCACATCATATTTTCTGGTCAGATCCCGCAAAGCCTGCAGATATCCGGGATTGGGAGGAATAACCCCGAGACTGCCAATGAAGGGTTCCACCAGGACACCAGCCAGCTGGTCCCGATGACGTTTCAGCAGAATCTCCACCTTGTCCGCATCATTGAATGGCGCCACCACCACGTCCTGCAAGACACTCCGGGGAATCCCCAGCCCCTCGACATGAGGGGTGGGCAGTTCCCCCGGATCAATATCCGGTACCATGGAGACCTTGGCCGCATCGAAGGTCCCGTGATATCCCCCTTCAAGCTTCAGGATCATATCTTTGCGTGTCACCGCCCTGGCCGCCCGGACCGCCCACATCACCGCCTCGGTGCCGGAGTTGGTGTAGCGGACCATATCCACCGCCGGCAGTCGTTCGCACAGCAGGCGGGCGTGCTCGACCAGGTGGGTGGAAACCGATCCCAGCATGGACCCCTTTTCCAGTTGTGCGCGGACGGCTCCGGAGATATCCGGGTCACAGTGACCATGAACCAGGGAGGTATAGTTACCCAGAAAATCGATATACTCGTTACCGTCGCAGTCGAACAACTGAAACCCCCGGCCGCTTTCCAGAAAGGCGGGATAGGGATCATAGGCTGTCGACTCCCGGGTTTCGCCCCCCGGGAGGTACTTGCGGGCTTCCAGATGGTACCCCCCGGACTTCGGGGTTTTCTGCCGGTAGCGGATGATAATATCGTTCTTTACTTTTTCAGCAGTTTGAGCGGACATGATAAGGCTCCTGTTCTAATGTGGCAGTCATCCAATGGACACACCCCGGCATTGTCCTACCGGTACAAAAAGGGGTGTCACTAAAAACCGATCTGTTTCTCAGCCTGGGTCAGCACCTTTTCGAAGATCTCCATCACTTCATCGATCTGGGCTTCTGTGATGATAAACGGAGGTCCAAACATCATCTGGTCGCCAGCCTGGCCACGATCACAGCCGGACGAACTGTCGATGACCAGCCCGTTTTCCTGGGCCAGTTCGTGCAGGATCATCCAGAACATGGTTTCAGGGGGCAGCGGTTCCCGGGTCTCCTTGTCCTTCACGAATTCGATGCCCCGCATCAGGCCTTCGCCCCGGATATCACCAACCGTCGGGTGGGAGCGCAGCCCTTCCAGTTTCCGGGCCAGGTATTCACCCATCTTTGCACTGCGTGCGATCAGCTGATGCTCCTCGAGATAGGACAGGGTTTTGCAGATAACGGCCGCCGCCATGGGATTGCCGGCCCAGGTATGCCCGGACATGAAAAGACCGGAGGCATTGGCGATGGTTTCATAGACCCGTGTATTCATAACCGCTGCCCCAACCGGGAAGTATCCGCCGCCAAGTCCCTTGCCCAGGGCCATGATATCGGGTGGCGTGTCGAAATGCTCATAGGCGAAGAACTTACCGCTGCGTCCGAAGCCGGTCAGCACCTCGTCCATGACCAGCAGCACCTCGTATCTGTCGCAGATTTCGCGGATGCGTTTGAAATAATCCTTCCGGGGCGCCGCACCACAGAGGGACATGCCCGAGATGGGTTCGACCATGAAGGCGGCAACCGATTCCGGTCCCTGGCAGAGTATTTCCGTTTCCAGGGCATTGGCACATTCCAGGTGACAGGTGTCCGGTTTCTGGTTGAACCAGCAGCGATAGCAGTAAGCCGGCGGAATATGGAAATTATTGGATATGTAGGGCGCATAGTCCTTGCGTCGGAAGGGAAATCCGGACAGGTTCATGGCGCCACCCGTCATGCCATGGTAACTCATCCAGCGGGAGATAATCTTGAACTTGGACGGTCTGCCGGCATCGATCTGGAACTTGCGGGCCAGCTTGATGCAGGTTTCCGTAGCTTCAGAGCCCCCCGAGACCAGGAAGACCCGCTCCATGTCGCCGCCGGTGGCCTCGCAGATACCGGTGCAGGCCGCTTCCATCTCCGGTGACGTGAAATCCATGCGAAACACATACTCGATCTTCTTCACCTGGTTGTAAAGGGTTTCGGCCATCTCCTCCATGCCGTGTCCCAGGTTACTCATGATGGGGCCGCCGCTGGCATCGATATAGCGTTTTCCCTGATCGTCCCAGAGATACATACCCTCTCCCCGGACGATGGAGCGATACTCCTTGTTGAAAAAAACGGATAGGCTGTGTTTCTTTTTCGCATTCATGGTTTTGCTCCTCTCAAAAGAATAATGATAACCAGACAGGACCCACCTGACTGGTTGCATCTGACGGAATCCGATACCGCTGCTCTGCTCTGACACTTTCCAGCTGCATGCTGGTCCTGCTTTCCGGGATCCTGCCGGTGCCAGGGTATTCCTTTTTCTGCCTGCCGCGGGCCGGATACGACAGTCAGGCTAAGCCATGTTCTGTTCAGCGCATAAGATCCACCAGATACATCGCAATCTGCGGGAAAGCGGTCGTCAGGAACAGCGCCACCACCTGTGCCCCCAGAAACGGCCATGCCTCCCTGGCAATGGCTCCCATTCTCTCGTTGCAGATGGGCGCCGCAATCCAGAGCTGCGGCCCCATGGGAGGCGTAATCTCTCCGATCAGTGAGCAGAAGATGGAGAGGACCCCGTAAAAAACCGGATCGATGCCCAGTTCCATTGCCGCCGGCAGAAAAAGCGGCAATACGATCACCACCATCGGGATGCTGGAAAAGAAAAAACCCATCACCAGCAGCAGCAGTTCCACCACAATCAGAAAACTGATGGCTTCCAGTTCCAGTGAAATGACCCATTCCGAAATTAGCTGCGGCAGACCGATATACCCGAGGGTCTTACCAAACAGATCCCCCCCGATATACATCAGGTAAATCATACTGGAAAGTCGGACGGTGCTGACAAGGGAATCGGTCAGATCTGAGACGGTCAGCTTCCTGTAGATAAAAAAACCGATGATCAGCGTATAGAGCACCGATATGGATGCCGCCTGCGTCGGGCTGAAGATCCCCGAATAGATGCCGCCCAGGACAATGACCGGCATCAGCAGAATGGGAATAACCCGAACGGTGGTCTGCCACCGGACCTGCAGGGATGCTTTTGGACTGAGCTGATACTTGCGGCGGCGGGATATGAAAACTGCCACGAGGCACATCAAAAAGGCGGACAGCACACCCGGTCCGATACCCCCCATAAACAGGTCGGCGATGGAAACCCGGTTGAAAGCACCGAAAATGATAAAGAACAGACTGGGTGGAATCAACATCCCCAGCTCTGCAGCCGTGACGGCAATCCCGGATGAAAAGGGACGGTCATAACCTGACTTGACCAGAATCGGCACCATGACCGTGCCAATAATTGCCAGACAGGCGGCGGCCGACCCGGAGATGGATCCCAGAAATGCGGCGAATATGATGGTGGCTACCGCCATACCCCCCGGCCAGTGCCCCACCATGGCAGCCATAAAATCCCGCAGAGGCACCATTCCCCCGCTGCGCAACAGCAGGTTGCCTGCCAGAATGAAAAAGGGCATGGCCAGCAGGGAGTAGGAGTTGATCGAAGAGAAGAAGAGCTGGGCCACATTGGGGATGGGAAATCCCATGGCGCCAGTCAGCACGACAATAGAGCCCACACTGAAGGCGATGGCCAGGGGGGAACCGGTGAGAAACAACACCACCACAAGCCCCATTCCAATGAGTTCAATCCATTCCATGGTCCCTATGTCGCTCCTGTTCTTTGCACCTGTTTTTGAAACCTACCGGCATTCGTACCCGCATTTGATTCATCCAGATCATTACCACCGCGTTCGGATCACACGGATCAGCCCCCGGGCGGCAAAAACAGTAAAAATCAGCATGCCGATGGGAACACACAGCTCCACCTGCCATTTTGGGATGGCAATATACGTCGCAAACACCGATTTACGCTGGTATAACTGTCCGATGAACAAAATGCTGCCCCAGGTAATGAATATCCCGTATCCCAACGTAATCAATGCCAGGATCACCTCCAGCAGCCAGCGCGGTCCTCCCCGGATCTTGTTGCGCAGGAAGTCAATGGAGAGATGCTCCCCCGTCGGCAACAGCAGGCCCGTGATCAGCAGCAGGGACCAGATCGATATCCAGACGGTGAAGGAGAAAAAAAGGTCGAAGGAAGTTCTGAAGACCACCCGGGCCACAATTTCGACCAGACTGAGGGCCACTGCTACCAGCAGCAGATATCCACAACAAACCTCGAAAATCCGGCCGATTTTTCCCAGTCGGTGGTGATTCGCATCCGTCAGAGCCATGATCCTGTTCCTTGCGCAGGGGTTGAATTCCTGGATGATCCTGCCGATCACTGAATCAGGAATCGGCAGGGGATGTCCCCTTATCGGGATGCTTCAATGGCTTTCGCCAGACTGGGGTCAATTGAGTCGAGTACATTCTGAGATCCTTTTTTCATGGCCGCTTTCCATTTGCGGCTCTCCTCATCACTGAGTCGTATCAGCTCAGTTTTGGGGTTGGCGTTCCAGCCACCTTCAATATACTTCTGGACCCCGTCAAAATACTGGGAGGTGTCAATGCGATCAAATACGTCCTTGATGGCTGTCCGTTCATTGGCCGGCATGGATTCCCACCACTGGTTGTTGACCACGATGCAGATGGGCTGGATTGCCCAGACAACACTGACAGCGTACTTGGTATAGCGGGGCAGGCTATAAAAATAGTAAGCCGCCAGGTAGTCGGTCAACAAACCATCGATCATATGGGTCTGGAGTCCTGTCACCACTTCGGTGTAGGGAAGCGAAATCGGGGTCGTACCCATGTTTTTCAGGGCGTTGGCAAATGCCTCCCCTCCGGCAAATCTTATTTTCTGCCCGGACAGGTCCGCCATGGTTCTAATCGGTCCCTTGTTGGTAAAAAGATACCAGTCACCGATGTTCGCCATCCACTTGACGATCCGCACCCCTTTCTCCTTTGCCATCTTGTCCTCCAGTGCCTTCCATGCCTCCGTGTTGATGGTGCGCATGAAATGGTCCCAGTTATCGAAGACCCCCGGTGCTTCGACGGCTTTCCAACCCGGATCCAGCTGTTCCAGGTAGTGGGGGCCGCTGAAGGTCATTTCGCCGGCGCCGGAAGCCACACCCGTCAGACACTCGTTGGCATTGTCGAATAGCGTTGAGACCCACTGCAGGTGGTATTTGCCTTTCAAGACGTGAAAGGTTCGCATGCGGTAGTCCAGGGCTCCCAGATACATGTTCAATCCCATGACCTCTGCCGAGTTTTCAGGTGCTCCCTCGTTGCCACCGGCAACAAGCATTCGGACAGCTTTGCTCTTCTTCGCATAGACGGACCCTGGAACGAGTGCCACTGCTGAACAGAAAAATCCGAATATGATAACGGCAGCAAAAATTTTTTTTAAAGAAACCATTTTTCTCTCCTGATTAGACTGTTTTTTTTTAAAATCCATCCACGGTTCTAGCGTGAGGATGATCGGGATAATTCAGAAGCATGCGCTCCGCTGGAAAAAACCTGCAGGCGGTCCGGGCAGAACATATAGGAAAGTAGTAAGCGCTGCTTTCTTTTTTAAAAATACCCTTATCAACCCGGAAATACCTTGTCAAGGTTTTCTTATCCAGCAGACAAAAATATCTATATAGTACTGATTTTTTGTTTTATTTTTGTTTAATCCCCCCGCAGCTGGCTGCCTCTTGTCACCCTGGTGAAAGCCGGGGTCCAGGTAACATCATTCTGGATTCCGATTTTCTTCGGAATGACGATCCCTACGCCCTTCGAAATTGCAGGTTTCGCTTCTCACCTGCTGCGGGGAGGAGGGGGTGATTGTTTTAAATATGGGAGGGGGGGGCAACCTGATCCTGTGTCGGAAAAAAAAGACAGACCGGGATGCTGTTCGATGCTGTTCGGAGTCACCGCGGGATTGGTCTGGAGGATATTCTGGTAGCAGGTCGAGAATTATCGTTGTCCGACTGTTTCCAGCTTCTTGCGCTGCGCCCAGACGGAGTAAAAGTTATCCCGTTCACCGGCCAGCATACGATCCAGGATGTTTTCTGCCTGCGTGACCAGTTCACACTCCAGGTACATGAGCACCATGAAATAGGAAGATTTGAGAACCAGTTCCTCGAGAAAGGGTTGAATCAGCCGGCCATTGGACAGGTCCGCGACCAGTGTCCGGGTCTGGTCGACAATATGCACGAAGGTGGTCGCCGCATCTTTTTCCAGGTCGAAGAAATTGGGTCTGACAGCCGCCCCGACCAGCCTGCAGTAGGATGCCAGGAGAATCACGCTGGTGTTCGGTGATGGCTGCTTGGACTTTTCGAAAAAAGCCACGGCCTTGCGCATTTCACCCATGAAATAGACCATGCTGGAAATGCGGGAGACCTGGGTGATCTGAGCCAGTCCCATCAGCGCCGCAGCCAGGGGGGAAAACTCATTTCCGGCTTTGATGCGCTTGAGGGTGGTCAGTGCCTGGCGGTTGTTGCCTTCAATCATATCCAGCATACTGTGAAGCAGGTACTGAACCGGCTGCCGGATCGGTTTTCCGGTAGAGGCGACCCCCCGGCTGACGATGGGAGGTCGATTATCCAGGATCAGTTCCAGCAGCGATGTAAATTCCAGTTCGGGGTAGGTGCTGCGCACCACTGCGGCGATACTTTCCAGGCTTCTGAAATTCAGGGCTTCAACGATTCGGATAGGAATGGTCTCATGCTTTTTGATGATCGTGTCGACCTGCATGCGGGTGTATTTAATTTTACAGAGGCTGGTATAAGCCGTCGCCGTTCTTTCCCCTTCGGTAATGTAATTGATGAAGTCCGCGCCCTCTTTCCGCGTCAGCACGTTCTGCAGGCAGAGCAACGTATCTTCTTTGACGGCCTGACGGAGATGTTTCCGGTAGATGGAGAAAATCTGCAGGGTGTGTTCAAAGGGCAGACCGGCCTCCCGCCTGCTTTTGAAAAGCAGCAGAATTTCGAGATCCAGGGCATCAATCATCCTGCCTTGCAGGGTGGTAACGGTGTGGATGAAACCCTCCTGTTCGATTCGGTCAAGCATCTCGATTGAGAAACCGGTCTGTTCGACAACGGTTGCCAAAGGCACCAGATCTGTCGGCAGCGTGGTATCCCAGGAGTGATCCTCCAGACCTTCGGTGATTGTCGAAATCTCTTCCGGGGCCGGTTTTGTGGAGAGCATTTTCTTGATGACGGTGAGGGGGAAAAAGCGCTCCTTCTGCAGTTTCTTGATGGTGATAATGCGATCAATATGGGACTGGCTGTAGTAGGACATACTCCCTTCGCCCTTCACCGGCGGGTCGATCAATCCTTCCTTGAGATAGAATTTGATTGTGGAGACCGGTGTCCCGGAGTGTTGAGCCAGTTGACCAATTTTCAGTTTCTGAGGATTCTTTGATTTTTCTGACATGGTAGATAACGGTAATCGGAAAGTATTATTTCGTATTTTAGCAAGTGCTGGTTTCTCTTTTAGAAAACTGTACCACACGTTTTTTATTTGTTCAAACAGGTCCTTGGAATCAGTCTAAATTTTTGATATTTAAATATAATAATGACGTATCGATTAAGGTTCAGCTATAAACGCTCAGACCTGAACACATTCTCGACGTTCTTCGCGGTGAGTCTCTCAAATTCAACCATGGCCGTCTTCACAGGGAGCAGTCTTCGCTGTGGGTCATTTGATCCCCGATCTTAGAAGTGTCCCGGTTTATAAGCAGGTGATGGTACGCAGTCATTCTGTGGAGATGGTCACGGGAGTCTGCTGGTGCGGATTACAGCGAGCAATGGTTCGGAACAGTCATCACTGTATGACACGCAATCTGAATCCGATTCCGTGGATTTCAAATTATCCTGCAGTCATATTTCAGGAATTTTGAATCGTCTGTCATAATTGCCAGCTTGTTTATCATGGACTGCGCGATCAGCATCCGGTCAAAAGGATCTTTGTGATAAAGCGGCAAATCTCCCAGAATCCGGGCCTCGGCCCCTGAAAAGCTGAGCTGTTCAAGCCCCATTTTCTCTGCCATTTCAACCGGATCGAAATTAATTGCAATTTTTCCAATGGAATGTTTCATCATCAATTCAGCAATACTGATGGCACTCAAAAACACCTCATTAGCCGGTGATTCGAGTTCATATAGCCTTATTTGATTGAGTTTCTCGGGACAGGACAACATCCACAGGTAGATATGGGTATCGACAAGAATTCTCATTGCTGATCACCGTAAAACATGGCATTTATCTCGGCATCTTCATCCAAAAAATCATCCGGAATATCGATTTGATCTTTCAGTAACCCCAGTTTGCGTTTTGCTTTCGGATTATGGGAAACCAGTTTAACAAGAGGCAGATTATTTTTAGCGATGATAACCTCCTCACCGTGATAAGCCATATCGACAAGCTTCGAAAGCTTTGCTTTCGCCTCTGATAAATTCACTATCATGGAACCCTCCTGATTGCAGTGATAACTTTGACCAAGTATACCAATTCAGACCAGGTTGGTCAAGTTGATTCCATTGACGGGTGCACCAAGTATGTGTGGGTACCTGTAAGCGGAAAGAGGTTGTTTGTTCAGAAAACCTTGGAAGCCAGGGATGGATTCCAGGAGCTCCAAGGATGGATTCATGCGTTTTTCTGAATAAATAACCTCTTGAAGCGGTTA
>JAHJRI010000040.1 GCA_018830885.1 bacterium
CATAAATCGTTTCCGGGTTCGGGCGAAAAACAGTTCCTTTGCCCAGTAATCCCTGATAGCCCGACGGAGACGTGCCCGGAGACAAAATAATCAGCCGTCGTTTTTTTCCGTCGGCCGGGATCAGATTGTTCTGGACGAGGCATGGAGGGAAGGTGACGATCTCAAAGGTCAACCGGCAAACCAGATTTAAAATACCCGACCACACATCCGAATTATTCAGCATGGGATCGATGCAGATGGTCAGACCCAGTTCATCAGGATAGCCGTCACCGTCCTGATCAATGAAGATCGATTCAGGCTTGAACAAGGCACCGATTGTGAAGTCATGCCAAAAATCACTCATGTTCGCGCCTCAGATACCAGGATGGATCATGAGAAAGAAAACGGAATCCCCTGAAACGGGTTTCAGATGCAACGTCCGACATGCCATCAGTCTGTCTGGGCGAAACAGGCGACCCGGTGACCCGGTGCTCGTTCCTTGAGTTCAGGGGCACTTTTGTCGCATTCGGGCATGCGCAGTGGACAGCGGGGGTGAAAGGCACAGCCGGAAGGCGGGTTGATGGGACTGGGTACATCTCCCTGGAGAATCAGACGCTGTTTTTTCCCATTCAGATCCGGCACCGGGGCTGCCGACAGCAAGGCCCGGGAATACGGATGCAGAGGATGGCTGTAGAATGCATCTTTATCCGCCGATTCAACAATTTTTCCCAGATACATGACCGCTACTCTGTCGCTCAGATGTTCAACCACGCTCAGATCATGGGAGATGAACAGATAGGTCAGCGCAAATTCCTCTCTCAAGTCCAGCAGCAGGTTGATTACCTGTGCCTGGATCGAAACATCAAGGGCCGATACCGGCTCATCTGCCATGAGCAGCAGCGGGTTCAGGGCCAGGGCACGTGCCACAACAATCCGCTGTCTCTGTCCGCCCGAGAACTCATGGGGATAGCGCCGTGCCTGATCGGGCTGCAGACCCACTTTTTCCAGCAGCCAATGTACCTTCTCTTTTCGCTCTTTCAAGGTACCGATTCTATGAATATCCAAAGGTTCCTGAATCAGACTACCGATTTTCTTTCGGGGATTGAGAGAGGAGTAGGGATCCTGGTAGATCATTTGTGCCTGCCGCCGAAAACCATTGATTTTTTTGCGGTCAAAATCGCCCAGGTTTTCTCCCTGAAACATCACCGTTCCCGATGTCAATTCCTCAAAGCGAAGCAGAATACGCCCCAACGTGGATTTCCCACACCCACTTTCGCCAACCAGACCAAATATTTCGCCTTTTTGAATATCCAGAGAAATATCGTCAACGGCTTTAACCAGGATATTTTTCCTGGAAAAGGCCCCGGTTTTCAATGGGTAGTATTTTTTTACGTTTCGGGCCGACAACAGGGTTGATTTCATCAGGCTATTCCATTGGGTGCCAGCAGCGTATCCAGTGCCCACCGGTGTGTTCGGTCCATGGTGGCGCATGCGTTTTACAGTCTTCTTTTACTTTGAAACACCGATCCTGAAAGGCGCAGCCCGGTGGCAGGTTGATCAGGCTGGGAACGGATCCACCAATCGGTTTCAAACGGACACGGGCCTTGCCGAGTTTGGGCAGGGATTCGAACAACCCTACCGTGTACGGGTGAAGCGGCCTTGTGAACAATTCCCGGGCTGACGTCATTTCCACCGATTTGCCGGCATACATAACCATGACGGATTTGGCTGTTTCAGCCACGACCCCCAGGTCGTGGGTAATCAGCAGAATGGTCGTCCCGATCTCCTCTTTCAGCTTGTTCAACAGATCCAGTATCTGGGCCTGAATGGTGACATCCAGGGCAGTGGTCGGTTCATCCGCAATCAGCAGTTCAGGTTCACAACTTAAGGCCATGGCGATCATGACCCGCTGCATCATGCCACCGGACATCTGGTGAGGGTAATCCCGAGCCCGGGCGGCAGGTTCAGGAATACCGACCCTGTCTAGCATCTGGATAGCCATTTCCCGAGCTTCCTTTTTTTTCATTCCCCGGTGTTTTTTCAAGACCTCTTCTATCTGAAAGCCGGTGGTGTAAACCGGGTTGAGCGACGTCATCGGTTCCTGGAAAATCATGGCAATCCGATTGCCCCGAATTCGTTTGATTTCCCTCCGGTTGAGGGTTAACAAGTCCTGCCCCTTAAAAAAAATTTTTCCTTTGGCAATCCGGCCCTGGGGTTTTTGAACCAACTGGAGTATGGAAAGGGAGAGGACACTTTTTCCGCACCCGCTTTCTCCCACAACACACACGGTTTCCTGCTCACCGACGGTCAGATCAATATTGTCGACCGCTGTTACCAGTCCCCGTTTGGTTTGAAACTGGGTGGTAAGCCCCTGAATATCCAACAGTGGTGTGTTCATTGGGATCTTAAAGAGGGGTCCAGGATATCTCTCAGTCCGTCCCCAAACAGGTTAAAGCCAAGCACCAGAAACAAAATCGCCAATCCCGGAAAAGCACCGACGTGTGGCGCAATCTGTATGTATTGCCTGCCTTCCGACAGCATAGCCCCCCATTCAGGCTGGGGCGGTTGGGCCCCGAGCCCCAGGAAACCAAGGGCGGCAGCCTGAAGAACCGCTGTTCCCATTCCCAGGGTGGCATACACAATGATCGGGGGCATGGCGTTTGGCAGGATGTGGATAAATATCGTTCTCAGATGACTGCCGCCCAGATGACTGACCGATTGAATGTAGAGCTGCTCTTTGAGAAAAAGAACACTGGAGCGGACAATCCTGGCATAATGGGGAATGTAAACGATCCCCACAGCGATCATGGTGTTGGTCAGACTGGGTTCCAGAATCGCCGTAATAAAGATGGCCAGCAGAATCGCCGGAAAAGCCAGCAACACATCCATCGTACGCATGATGAAACTGTCGACACGCTTTCCGAAATATCCGGATAACAGTCCCAGCAACGTTCCGGGGACCAGCGATATGACCACCGAAATGAGCCCGATCATCAGGGATATCCGCGTACCATAGATCACACGACTGAAAACATCCCTTCCCAGGCTGTCAGTCCCGAAATAGTGGATCAAGCCCGGACCCTGAAGACGGTCCAGGGGAATCGGCTCAATCGGACTGAAAGGTGCCAGCCAGGGACCGATAATCGCCGTTATCACGATCAGAATAATGATAATCAGACCCGCCGTGGCGCTCCGGTTGTCCATTAAATCATGGAACATATCCCATCTATTCATTGATACGTATCCTCGGATCCAGAATGGCGTATATCATATCCACCATGAAGTTAATCCCTGTCATCAATACGGCAAAAATCAGAATACATGCCTGTACAGCACTATAATCACGGGCCATCAGGGAATCGACCACATACCGTCCCAATCCCGGCCAGGAGAAAATCGTCTCAGTCAATACAGCTCCTCCCAGCAGAATGCCGAAATTGATTCCCATGACCGTGACAATGGGTAAAAAGGCATTCCGCAATGCATGCCGGAGGATGACCACCATTTCTGACATTCCTTTGGCCTTGGCAGTACGGATATAGTCTTTCCGCAATA
Organism: bacterium; assembly: GCA_018830885.1. Classification (GTDB taxonomy): domain Bacteria; phylum SAR324; class SAR324; order XYD2-FULL-50-16; family XYD2-FULL-50-16; genus JAHJRI01. The sequence goes on from JAHJRI010000040.1 coordinate 3,535, forward strand.
CTTCCAGCATACTGGATCGGGTAATCCTTGCCAGAATGGCCATGGGAATGGTTGACAGCGTGATGGCCGGCAGCAGCATGTGTTGCGCAGCGTTCCAGAAGGCTTCAAAATCCAGTGAAATCAGACTGTCGATAAAAATCATCCCCGTGACACGGGGAACGTCCATCATCATATCGAGACGCCCCATCATGGGCAGTACCTGCCACCTGACCGAGAAGAAATAGATCAGCATCAACCCGAGCCAGAAAATAGGGACCGACACACCGAACAGGGCGACCAGCATGGACGCATAATCAAATATGGATTGCTGGTACACCGCTGAAATCACACCAGCAATCATTCCAATAAAAATAGCGATCCCCATGGCCATGATCGACAGTTCCAGGGTAGCGGAGAACCGCTCCATGATTTCCCCGATCACAGGCGCACCGGTACGGATCGAGTTCCCGAAATCGCCGGACAGGATATTCCTGAGATATATCCAGTACTGGACGACCAGCGGTTTATCCAGACCGAGTTTTGCACGCAGGGATGCCAGCTCCTGGGGCGAAGCGAATTCGCCCAGCAGGAGTTGTGCTGAGTCCCCGGGAACCATTCTCAACATCAAAAAAACGATGATTGAGACTCCCAGCAGAATCAGCACCAGTTGAACCAGCCTATTAAAAAGATAACCAGGCGTCATGGGTTGGCTCGTTTAGTCCTTCTCGACCATCTGAAAAGAATTCAATCCGTTCGGTCGCAGCGGGACGTTATGAATCCGTTTGTTATAGACACGGATGGTTGTTGTGTGTGCCAGCGGCACCCAGGGGGCTTCATCATGGGCGATGACCTGGGCCTTCTTATAAAACGCGGCTCTTTCGGCAATATCAAAAACGACCTGCGCTTTTTTTACCAGCGCCGTGAACTCAGCATTTTTCCAGAGCGCGACATTGGACGCCCCGGGTGTGACAGCCGCGTCAGCAGAAAGCAGCCCGTAGAGAAAATTATCAGGATCAGCATTTCCACCCAGCCATCCCAGCATACACATATCGTGTTCGCCGTTGGAGGTTTTTTTCAGGTAGGTTCCCCAATCGTATCGGACGATCTTGCTCTTGATTCCGACCGCACTCAGATAGGCCTGAAGCAGTTCGGCCGTTTTGACCGGATCGGGCATGTAGGCTCTTGAAACAGGCATGGCCCAGAGTTCCAATACCTGGTTTGTGTCAAAACCGGCTTGCTTCAGCAGGGCCTTGGCTTTTGCCGGATCATAGGCATACGCCTCAATATCGTCATTGTATCCCCAGATGCTGGGAGCAAACGGATTTTTTGCCGGAACCGCCAGACCCTGAAAAATGGCCTGAATCAGGTCCTGCTTATTGACTGCATGGTTTATGGCCTGTCGAACCAGGGGGTTTTTCAGAGCCGGTTTTTCTGTATTCAGTGCCAGGTAGCCGATGTTGATGCTGGGTACGGTTTTAACCACCAGGTCTTTGTTCGCTTTGGCCATGGTAATGGAATCCGGATCCAGATCGTCTGCAATATCGATGGTTCCGGACTGAATGGCCATCAGACGCGCGGAAGGTTCGGGAATGGATACCAGAATGATCCGCTCAATTTTGGCTTTTTCGCCCCAATAGCTGTCGTTCCGGGTCAATATGATCTTATCATCCTTATTCCACTTCACCAGTTTATAAGGACCGGTGCCGACAGGATTCATACCGATCTGGTCCTTGTATTTTTCCATTGCTGCAGGCGACAGAATCGGGCACAACCACAGTGCCAGGTTGTTTAACAGGGGTGCAAAAGGTTTTGCCGTTACCAGTTGAATGGTATAGTCATCCACAATATTAATTTTGGTAACCGGTTTCAGCGACAGGCTTAAATACTTCCATTTACCAAAGTTGTAAAAGCGGTGGTTTGGATCAATAATACGGTTAAAGGAGTCGGCAACTGCCTGGGCATTGAAGGGAGTGCCATCATGAAAGAGGACCCCTTTCCTTAAATTAAAGGTCCAGGTAAGTCCGTCCTTCGATACCGACCAGGAAACGGCCAGTTGCGGTTCGACTTCCATCGAATCTTTTTTGAACATGACCAGGTTTTCAAGAATCTGTATCCCGGCTTTAATGGATTCGCCGTCAGTGGCCTGAGCCAGATCCAGCATCACCGAATCGCCGCCTCTTCCCCAGATAAGCGTATCCCCGGATTCGGCAAACGCATTCGCAGATATGAACAAAAATGAAACACAAACGATCAAAAGCCAAAACCAACTTTTTTTCATGATAACCTCCTTTTTTATTAGATGCAGCTGCTGCTGGCGGTGCCAGTTGCGGGTGAAATAACAGGATGACTGGAAACCGCTTTCGGTAATTCCAGGTCGATCAAATTCTTTTGCACAACAAAAAAATACCGGGCTGAACACTGTTTTCAAGCATAAGACAACCCGGTCATCATAGAAAACCGCTTTTCAGGTGTCAATGTTTATCTACATGTCCTCTGTTGATAATTCCCTGAAGCGTCTCATTAACCGCATTTCTGTATTCACAGATATTCAGAAACCATTGTAATAACAAAGCCTCGAACTTATTCGGGAAGAGAGCCGAAGCCGCTGCCGGCTTTTTTGCTACTTCATCCATATGATGAGTCAGGTCGTTAACCAATCGTTCACATTTCCCCATTTCAAAAATGAGGGGTCGGGAAATCATCAATGACCCGATTCGGACCTGGTCCCGTTATTTATTCATCAGATCGAAGAATTGTTCCCCTTTTTCCCGTAAATCCTTTGCCATACCCACAGGTATTTCAAAGATATTTTTTTCCATGGCCTGGAGAGAGGCATCGATCAACTCGGAAACGGGAATTCCGCCATGGGACTGGGATTTGTCAGACCGGTTCTGATGGCCAAGTTCCGTATCGACCGCTGGTGGGGCGATTTCAAAAACCTTGATCGATGTCTGCCTCAACTGGTATCGGAGTGACATCGTTACGGAGTGCAGGGCGGCCTTGGTTGCGCTGTAAACCGGCACAACCGCATAGGGTGAAAACGCGAGTCCGGATGATATATTGATAACGGCCGCTTCCTCTTTCGCAGCCAGATAGCCTGCAAACAGGGAAGTCAGATGAACAGGCGCCGTCAGGTTGGTTTCAATCTCCATGCGCAGCATATCCACATTCACAGGTGTCGTCATGTTCATTTGAAACTGAATGCCGGCATTATTCATCAGAATATTGATTGCCGGGAACAAGCCCATGACTTTGCTACAGAGTATCGCCCGCTCTTTCGCCTCAGAAACATCGCAGGTCAGTGTCTCTATACCCGGATGGTCTTTTTTGATCTGAACCAGACGGTTCTCCCGTCTCCCGCATATGATGACCCGATTGCCAAGTTTCAAAAACCTTTCTGCAAAGCCAAGTCCGATTCCAGAGGTTCCTCCAGTAATCAGAATTGTATTTCCCACTGTTTTCATGTCTTTCTCACGAAGTCATTGGATGGATACTGTCTGGCGATGAGGATACGGCCGGGGGGGCTATTTCCACTTGATGTTGCAGCCCATGCTGGGTTTTTGTCTGTTATCGGGCAGGCTTCCGGACAACATGCGATCCAGGGCATTTCTCAGATCTTGGCCGGTCACCGGGATGTCATTCCCCGGGCGTGCATCGTCAAATTGCCCTCGATAGACACATTTCAGGTCGTTGTCAAAAACGAAGAAATCGGGCGTACAGGCTGCCTGGTAGGCCCGCGCCGTCTCCTGGGTTTCGTCGTAGAGATAGGGAAAAGAAAAATCCATTTCAACCGCCAGTTCCTTCATTTTGTCCGGCGCGTCATCCGGGTAATTGACAACATCGTTGGAACTGATGGCCACAAAGGCGATGCCCTTTTGTTTGTATTCATATGCGACCTGAACCAGGACCTTCAGGATGTGTTTGACGAATGGGCAGTGATTACAAATAAAAAAAATGACATTGGCTTTGTTCGAGCCGATCTCCGATAAACTGACTTGCTTTCCGGAGACGGTATCCGGAAGGGAATAATCCGGCGCCTTTGTTCCCAGCGGTAACATGTTTGAAGCTGTTGCAACCAATTTGACCTCTGTTTGAATGTTTTCTGAGAAGAAAGTCACTGCCTGTTTTCCGGCCAGTGGGTGTTTTTCAAGGTTCATGATGATTTGGTGCCAACCAACTGTGAACCGATGAAAACTCAATTATGCTGCAATCCCATTTCTTTGCCAACCTTTTTTCAGTTCTCCCTGGCACACTGCTCACCGTCTGGATTACCGATATCAGGTGCCTGGATATACCGGACAAGGGATCCCCTGATCAGTCCTTTGTCATGGACAGACAGGAAACCGGTGGCACCTGCCCGATGCTATCCCTGTTTTCCCATTCGATAACGCCGGGAAACCCGGCTTCGTTGAGTTCAGCAGCCCCTTGGTTGATAGAGCCCGGGCACTGCAACCGGTCTTGCTTATGGGCACCTTGATCTATAAAAACTATCCAACTTACCACAGCAAAGGGTCGATCTTTCAAGAAACCCACGAGTCCATCCCAGGAACCCTTTGAAACTGACTGAGTTCCAGTTAATCAGGGTACCCTTATATCGGACCGGAGCGGCCACTGTCAGGTGGCATTGCAGATCTGTCTGATTTCTGCTGTAACAGCCCGGGGTCATTCTTTTCAGATGTGTGATTGACAATCAGATAGCCGATGCTTTAGTAGTATCCCTGAAAAAACTGTTCCCTGTCTGGAAAGGCGCTTTGATTCACAGGACCTTTATCTCTGCACTTGATCTGAAACATGAAACCTGGAGATCGTCATGATTAAAAAAATATTGGGTTTGATCCTGATACTGGCTATCATTCTGATTCTTTACTTCGTTGCCATGCCCATCCCCGTCGATCCGGTGGCCTGGACGGCTCCGCCAAATCCAGGATATACCGGCGTGTTTGCCGTAAATGAACGTCTGAAAGGACTTGAGGTGTTCAAGATCGGCGATAACCATGGTCCTGAGGATATCGCCCTGGACAGCCAGGGGAGAATCTATGCTGCCACCCATGCCGGAAATATCATCCGGCTGAACCCGGATGGATCCAACCCTGAGAATTGGGTCAACACCGGCGGCAGACCCCTCGGAATCGATTTCGACGCCAACACCAACCTGATCGTGGCAGATGCCTATCGTGGCCTCCTGTCCATTGATCCTTCCGGTAAGATAACCACGCTGACCACTGAAGCCGATGGCATACCGATCAAATATGCCGACGATGTGGATGTCGCCGCGGACGGGAAAATCTATTTTTCTGACGCATCCACCAAATTTGGTGCCCAGGCGTTTGGGGGCACTTACGAATCAAGCCTGCTGGATCTGATGGAACATGGCGGCCACGGCCGTCTGCTGGTTTATGACCCCGCCACCGGGGAAACCAGAACCCTGTTGAAGGGACTGAATTTTGCGAATGGTGTGGCCGTCGCCCATGACCAGACTTATGTGCTGGTCAATGAGACGGGCAGTTACCGAGTGATGCGGTATTGGATCGCAGGACCCGAAACAGGCAAGAGCGCACCGTTTGTCGAAGAACTGCCCTCATTCCCCGATAATATCTCGACGGGCCTGCATGGAAGATACTGGGTCGCATTGGTCTCCCCCCGCAGCAAAGATCTCGACAACATGTCAGCCAGCCCCTTCATGCGGAAGATTGTCCAGCGTCTGCCTGCGTTCATGCGTCCACAGGCAACACCCTACGGTCACATTATTGCACTGGATGAAACGGGGAAAGTGGTAGAGGACCTTCAGGATCCCGATGCCGCTTATCCGGTAAATACCAGCATCACCGAAACCGAAGACTACCTGTATATCGGCAGCCTGTTCACACCGGTTCTCGGTCGACTGCCCAAGGCGAAAGCGGGTCTGTAACGACGCACGGATCAAAACTTGACGGATGTAACCGCACATTCCCCCTGTTAGAAGGAATGTGCCCCCTCCTCTATCTCCCGGTAGATCTCCGGTGTCAACGGTTCATAACCTGACCTGCCAGGAAGCAGAACAAACAGCGGGTCTGTCACGATACCGGGGTTAAACCCTTCATCTCTCAAGATATTCTTCTTTATTTTATGGGTGCCGGTGGTTTCAAATTTCGTCTTCAATCTCAGGAATTTGGGTACCGCATAGGCGGGAAGTGATCTGCGGATCATCTCGGCAAAGCCTGTCACATCGAACTTTTCGAAATCAGTAAACGGAATGATGGCTGCCATACCGGCCCTGCCTTCCGTTCCCGGAATAAGAACGCCATAGGCAGTGGATTCTGAGACCTGGGGAAAACCGTTGATCACCTTTTCCACTTCGCTGGTGGAGACGTTTTCTCCCTTCCAGCGGAAGGTATCCCCCAATCGATCGACGAATTGGGCGTGGCGATAACCCAGGTCCCGAACCAGGTCCCCCGAGTTAAACCACATGTCCCCTTTTTCAAATACATCTCTCAGGATCTTCTTGTCCGTCTGGCTATTATTCGTATAACCAACAAATGGCATTGTATCCGAGATCTCGCTGATTAAAAGACCCGCTTCTCCGCGCTCGACCTTCTGCATCATTCCGTTCTCATCGAGGACCGGCGCGTCCGCATCAATATCATATCGAACAATGGCAAAAGGGGTGAGGCAGAGGCCGACGGATTTATCAATATTGAGTAAATTAGTAAAAATCAGAGGAGCCTCTGCCGCACCATACAGCTCATACACATATTTTATACCGAAGCGCTTCTTGAACGCCGTCCAGATTTCCGGTCTCAGGCCATTTCCGACGATCTTTGTGACCGGATTCAGGTGATCATCCGCCTGGGGCGGCTGATTCATCAAATACCGGCAGATTTCGCCGATATAGATGAATGAGTTGGCCTTAAACCGGCGGGTGTCTTCCCAGAACCGGCTGGCTGAAAATTTCCGACGGAAGGCGATGGCCGTCCCTGCCCCGGCACAGCTTCCCCATGAAACATGCAGTGCATTGGTATGGCAGAATGGCAATGTGCAATAATGAACATCGTCGGGCTTCAGATTCATGACAATCTTTCCAAACCAGTACTGGGCGGAAAACCAGCGTCGATGGGTCTGAACGGAAGCTTTGGGCATGCCTGTCGTCCCGGACGTAAACACATAGGCAAATGGATCCCCAAGACAAACAGAACTGACTGTATCCGGATTTGTCGTCGGCTGGGTCTGGACAGCCGTGTCCAGATCGACATAGGACTTCGGTAACGGTTTATCATGTTCATCTCTCTGATACAACAGGTGGTCGTTTTCATCCAGGTCCAGATCCGGCCTGATTGTCTCAAACGCGTCCCACAGTTCTTCTCCGACGATGAAAATCTTTCCACGGGTCAGGTTGATGCTATGTTTGAGGACCTCACCCCGTTGATTGGGGTTGATCAAGGAGGCAACCGCACCGATTTTTGACAGCGCACCGATAATCGTGAGCAGTTCCGGCCGGTTATCCACCAGCACAATCACCTTATCTCCCTTGCCAGCCCCCTTTTCAATGAAATAGTGGGCATACCGATTCACCGTTTCATTGAACTCCCGATGACCAACCGTTCTATCTTCAAACAGAAGTGCCGGCCTTTCGCCAAACGTGACCGCATTCCTTTCCAGGACTGTTCCCATGGAAACCGGACTGTCATCCTTCAGGGCCAGGATATCTTTAAATGGTTTAATAATAAAAGGTATGCGCCAGGCGATAGAGAAAATTCCCCGCATCAATTGCATGGGTTTCAGGTAAGATCTCCCCATTGACCTTTTTGTATCACTCATTATATCCGCCCTGATTGAAGTTAACTTGCTGATAAAATGAAATTCTTATCAAGGACGGCATCAGCTTTTCAAATATCATGGGTTCCGTCAACAGGGAAAAAAACAGGAACGCCTCACGACTCTTTTTCCAGGGCCGACTTCATGATTTTCCCGGCCGGTGTCATGGGCAGTTCCGAGCGGAAGACAATCTGTTTCGGAACTTTATAATCTGCCAGATGCTCTCTGCAGAACGATTTAATCTCCTCCTCGGACGGATCACTTCCCGGTGCCGGTATGATATAGTATCGGCCGACTTCACCCAGGACATTGTCCTTCACCCCGATGCCGGCGACCATGGCGACCTTCGGGTGACTGGCGATCAGGTTTTCCACTTCCACAGGATAGACATTGAAACCACCCTGGATGTACATCTCCTTTTTGCGTCCCTTGAGGATAATATACCCCTCTTTGTTCAGGAACCCCATGTCGCCAGTATGAACCCAGCCATCCCGAAATGCCTCCGCGGTTTTCTCCGGCATGTTATGGTATTTTTTGATGACCGCATCCCCCTTGAAACAAAGTTCACCAATCTCCCCGGTCGGCAGCGCTTGTCCATTTCCATCCACGACCTTGACGGTCACCTCGCCAATCGGCTTTCCGATTGACTGCACCGTCATATCAAAGTCACTCTCCCATGGACTCATAACAAGCATTCCGGAGGATTCGCTCAGGCCATAGAGATTCATCACCTTGGCATTGGGATAGGTGTCATACAATTGTTTCAACAGGGTCCCGTCAACATTGGACCCTCCGACGACGACAATGCGTGTTTTACTGTGGTCCAGGTCCATATAGGCTTTTGTCATCATCAGCAGCACATGCATGGTCGGGACACCGGTTGCCATGGTCATCGGGTAACGGGACATCTGCTCGACGATATAGTCGGGGCTGAACATGGGGATGAGGACGTATTTCGCCTTGCCAAGAAGGGCGGTCAACACCCCGCAGGTAATTCCCCCCACATGATTGAAGGGCAGGGCCATCGGAAAAATATCATCCGAATTGATTTTCGTATGGATCGCCTGGGCCGTGGCGGAAGCCAGTTGACTCTTATGGCTGATAACAGCGCCCTTGGGTGTCCCGGTGGTTCCCGAAGTGTAAATAATGATCATATCGTCAGCGGGTTGCACCCGATCTTTGGCTGCATCCAGAACCGACTTGTCAATATCCGTGGTCATCAGTCCGGCAAAGGGGATGCTGCCGTCGAAACCGTCGCCTCCCATAAACATAAATTCCTTAACGGACGGTATCTTTTCCCTGAAACCCTTGAAAAACGTCACGTAGTCCATTTCGCCGAGTTGAGCGAGGCTGAGGACAGCACGCGTTTCGCTCTGGTTGAGGATATACTCAAGCTCCGAATCCCGGTAACGAACGCTCAATCCGGTGATCACAACACCAATCTTTGCAGCTGCAAAATAGGTATACAACCATTCCGGCTGATTCAATCCAATGATTCCAATCCTGTCTCCCTTTTTGAAACCCAACTTCAACAAACCAGCAGCCACCCGGTCCGAGACCGCATTGACCTCGCCGAATGAGATCGCTTTTCCCTCGTAAATCATCATGGTGTCACCGGCTGACTCAACTGCCGCCTGTTCCAATGCCCTGCCGATTAACTTAGCCTGAATGATTGCACTCATATTTTCTCCATTTTCTGCCGGGGTTATAGATGCCAATCTGCCATGCAACACATGCCAGATAATATGTTACAATTCACTGCATATTGTCGGATACACCATTGAAACCAGTCCTCCACTGCGGCCCGGGGAAACTGATGGGTCACCGGGATCAAGCGCAATTCCGCTGGTCCTGCTGATTCACTGGCATCGTTACAGGTACGATACTATAGGAACTGACCAAACTTTCAATGATGAATCGAGAAAAAACATGCTCTAATACGAAAGCGGTTTATATGATTTCCGGAAATCGTTACGGTTTTCCTGAAACCGGGTACCTTTGTCAGAGAGACGCTTTCAGGATCACAAGCAACCGCAATGTTTCCCAAAACTGCCCCTATCTTAACGAAATGACAGATGAACACAAGCCAAAATATTCATCATCCGCTGATTTTCGGCTATTGTCGGATATGCCAGGGAAAAGGGAATCAGGGGGGATGTTTTGTCTCTTCTGCTGCAAAGGGCAGTTCAACTGCCCGAGTTAACAGGCCTGCAACGGACATCGCAACAGTTACAGCGCTTGGAAACACGAATTTCTGACATGACCGGGGATTCCAGCCCGGGTTTAAACGTCAACGAAGCCCTTAGATGGGCAAATGTCGGCATTGTTGGGCACATCGTTGTCAACAACCACAATGTGCTCGAAGGGCTGAAGCAATTCAGTGCCTATGATCAAACGGTCTGCAATATCACCACTTTCAGAGTCGTGGTCCGTCAACAACAGATTGAATTATGCCAGCAGGTGATTGACAACCCGTTGCTGAGTCATCACAGGATGATTCTGGAGGGAATCCTGACTTGCTTGAGTCCGTTGCTGACGGAACAGACCGGAAAAACGGTCAAGCCGAAAGAGATCCAATTTGATATTGCCCTATTGTCGACCGCCGCCACTTTTGCCCATTCCCTGACCCCCTCCCAGGCCTCTGCCGCCTCCCAGGCCTCTGCCACCGCCCATACCCAGGCCTCTGCCCTTACCGCCCATACATCGACCAATGGGTTCTGACCCGTTGCTGGTTGGTGCCTTAAGAGGTTCAGTGGCTAAAACGGGGGCATCGCCGCTTGACTTAAACCGCTCCACAGCTTGTTTAACGGTGCCAGTGCAGTCCAGAACCACCCTGATATTGGTACCGGAAAATGCCTGAGATGCTTTGGGCCCGCATTGACCGGTCAATACCGCGCCAACACCCAATGAAGAAACCAGTCTGACAGCCTGGATCCCTGCGCCATTGGGCTGATCCGCGTTTTCATTACGAACGCTTTCAAAACTCATGTCATCTGTTTGAACAATTATAAACCATGAACATCTTCCAAATCGGGGATCAATTTCAGAATTGATGTCACTTCCCGTTGCACTCACCGCAATTTTCATTGTTAATCCTCCTGAATATAAGGTCCTGCATGTGACAAATCATTGATTAAACCATATTGCGCCCGGTTGTTGCACACTGATAGGCAACCGCACGTATCCAAATGCATGAAGCGAACGATCATGAACTTCCGCTTCTCCGGAACTGAGTCAATCGCATCGGGGGTTTTCGATAAAAATCAGCCCAGCACCACAGGGACATAGCCTTGCGGAAGATGCGCGGTCCCCTTCACACACGGTATATCCGCCTTTTTATGGACAGATCTCATAATGTCATCAATTCTCTCACAAAATCCGCCCTCTTCAGCACACCATCCGTTTGAGGTTTTCGTCGCAAAGGTGCAGGTTGTAAAATGAATCACTTCTGCTCCTTTTGATTTCAACTTTCTGGCCAATTCAACAACATTGTCACCCGGACAACGACAAACAAATACACCCGCTGGAGATACATGTGAATATTGGCTAAACGCTTCTTTTTTATTCACAAGCGACTTCAAACAACTCTTCAACGGACATTTTTCCAGATTTTTTTCACATCGTATAATGGCGATTTCGGCCATGGCTATTCTCCCTGGGATTGAATAAAACCAATGGAACAATCGGAACGAGTCGTTTTGATCATATGCTCATAATTTTTATGCTACCACCTCATCTCACCGAACTCAAGCCCATTTCTATGAAAATTGTCCACCCCACTGTTACAATCCGGACAACAATCTGGTGGAGGCGTAACATCTTCAACTGTGAAAATAAATCTTAGATTCGGATCCGATAAGATTGATAACTCTTTTAAAAATAATCGAGCTACTCGGGTTCATGCATTCATAAAAAAAAAGAAAAGGGGTCAAATCTGCCTTTGACTAATGCACGACTTGATTCTTTTTCTTATTCCGTGACTCATGAAGTGTACTTGACTTTAAAAGACAACTGAGGAATGGTTTGAATAACTCTTTTTAGAGATACTTAGTCTTGAAAGGAATTTCCTGCCTGAACCTGTTTCATATTTTGATTCATGACCACTGCCATCACCAACACAGCGACCATCATCGGGATCGATGCCCATGTGATCGAGGTAGAGGCGGATGTCAGCATCGGGCTGGGCCATTTCAGTATCGTGGGATTGCCGGACGGAGCCATCAAGGAGAGCCGGGACCGGATCATGGCGGCCTTGAATAACGCCTGCGGCGGGTTTCCGGTACGGAAGGTGGTGGTCAACCTGGCTCCTGCGGATATCCGCAAAATTGGCACCGGCTTCGATCTGCCCATCGCCATGGCCATCCTCGAGGCCAGTGGCGCCATCCCGGGTCAATCCCTGCGTTCCAACCTGATTATCGGGGAACTGTCACTGGAAGGCATCATCCGACCCATTGACGGAATGCTGCCCGTGGCACTGGCAGCGAGAAAAGCCGGTATCACCACCATGGTCGTACCCGAGGAAAACGGAACGGCGGCCTCCCTGGTGGAGGGGCTCACCATCCTGACGGCGAACACCATCGCCGAGGTGGTGGCCCATTTCCAGGATGAAGAATATCTGCCGGAGTTCCTGTCCGACATCGAGAATGAGCTGGAGACCGAAAGCCCCGATGCCCTCGACTTTTCTGATGTCCGGGGCCAGGAGACCGCCAAGCGGGCCCTGGAGATTGCCGCTGCGGGGAAACACAATGTTCTGTTCACCGGGCCGCCGGGTTCCGGCAAAGGAACTCAGGCAAGTTTATTGGCTAAAAAATTCGGATTAGAGCATTTTAGCAGCGGCGAGGCTTTGCGCCAGCGCGAAAAAGTTAACGATTTCACCGGCAGGAAGCTGGGTAAAGTTATGAAAAGCGGAAAATGGGTTCCTCCGTCTACTATTGTCAAGATTTGGATGGATAAATTAGAGAATCTAAAGAAAAAGAAAAATTTCAGGGGATGGATTTACGACGGCGGTCCGAGATTCATAATAGAGTCAGAAATTTTAAACA
>JAHJRI010000456.1 GCA_018830885.1 bacterium
GAAGCCTCCTTCCTGGAGGCTTTTACCACTCCCAACCCGTTCAATAACAGACCGTCCATGACTTCAGTGAATTAGCTGAATGTGTAACTTATAAGCTGAATATCGCTAATAGGGTCGAGACCTGTATGTGATTGAACGGATTGGGAGTGGTTAAGCATCGCCAGGATGGCAATGTCAGCGACCGCCCTCGGCGACAGGCAGGGATGCCTGCCGAGAATGAGTTCAATCACATACAGGTCACAACCCTGTTAACTCGGAAAAAGTGCTGAATAGTTACATGGCAAGGTGATCATTGTCCGGTCTGGATTTTGTGCATCAGGACCAGTCAATCGAGGTTTTCAGTGGAGTCAAGGGGATAGCGATTTAAAACCCTGGAAAACAGGACGTTTTCCCGGAGCACCAGGGATGGTTTCATGCGTGTTTTAAATCGGTATCCCCTTGACGGAACGCTTGACAATTTGTATTTGGCTCAATATCTGACAGGATCTGGTCGGCGTCAGGAAGAGGTGCCGCAACAGAGGCGGTAAAACCGTCGCGGCCAATGAACGGGGTTTGAGAGCGCTCTGCAGGTCCGCCGGGCCATATTGATCTGTTTTTGATCCAGCGGTCTTTCCCCATAGATTTCCAGGTGAATCATCTCGATCAACAGCGTGATTTCTGTTTCCAGAGCGGGAAAATACCGGATTAAACGGGAAGCGTATTCCAGTGGTGTTTCCGATATTTTTTCCCGGACTCCGCTGACATTCCCCCATTGGGTAAGGATCAAATAGAAATCCATGGCGCAATCCGGCAGTTGGAACCGGTTTCCGATCTTGCTGATGAGTCGTTGCAGAATCGCTGACAGTTTGCCTAGCCAGGCCAGCCAGTTGATGGAGAACTGATTCCCGCTTCCGCTCCCGGTTTTTCGCATTAAAAACCGAATCAGCGCCCTGACGAACAGATAGAGACAAAAAACGGATGCGATGATCAGGAGTCCAATCATCACCCATGCTACTATTTTTTCGAAAATACCGGGTCCGGCCATAAATTCAGGCAGTGGTATGGCGCCTCCCTGATGATTGCCCGAATTCGCAACGGCATCTTGTCTCAGTCGCCTGGGTCCCCATAATAATCGAACCAGCCAGACAAATAAGGCCCCAAGGGGCTGGCCTGTTTTGCGGGCAACCGTGGAGATGATCTCTGCGGAGGTCACCAATTGGGACTGAAACAGCAATACCACGCCAACACCAGCGGTGAGAATCATCACGGAAAAACTCAGCGCGATGCCGATCTTCTGAAAACCGGAGGCATAGCTTTTAACCTGGTGATTGGCGATCATCACGGCGCCAATGGCCAACAAACCAAACAGAAAAAACGGAATGTACTGGAACTTTCGCAGTGGATCCGCCACGACTACATCGAGATGTACCGCCAGGAAGGAATAAATCACCAGCAACACCGCCAGGGCCGCGATGCCCAGATCAAACCGATGGTACATATTGTCGTTGTTTGTCGGATTGGCGACGGATACAGCCCCTCTTTTCCAGATGACCCAGGAGACCAGTACGAACATGAACACAAATCCCCACCCCACGATGCCTTTGTCAAGGGCGAACAACCGATGGTACCCGAGTTCCTCCGGATAGCCGTTGAACGGGTAAAAGGCTCCGTATGTGGCCAGGACCAGAAAGGCTGAAAAGCAAACCGTCCGAATCAACAGGACCTGGATGATCATCCAGCTTCTTAGCTGGCAGACATATCGGGAAAAGGCTCCCCCCAGGGTGATGATCACCGTGAAGAGTATCGGCACCTGGTAGTGAAAGATGGAAACCATCAAAAACTCGCTCCAGGCCTGAAGCCAGCATATTTCCATACCCAGCCCGGCAAAATAGATGAGATACCGACCCTGATGCCGTTCCATCTTACTCTCCCAGTCGAAGATTCGAAAGTGGACAATAACGAACACCCGACATGCCGCTGAAAGCCGAAACGGATGAGCCGTCCGTTCCTTCAGCGGTGATGTTGACAACGGGAATTCGTTTTTGATGCAGGACCGATATCCCTTCTGCCGGCTGGAGGGAGAAATAGACCGTGCTGATGCCCGCCGGGAAATAGTGCTGGGTGTTCAGCAAATCCGCCATTGGCGCTCTGATCTTCAGGTCGATTCGAGCCAGACGTTCCAGCAGGGTTGTTACATGACTGGTCCCCCCCCGTATGGCAAGATATTCCGGCATCTCACCAAACAAAAAACTATTGGTTAAAAAACCGATCGCATAATGCTGCGAAGAGAGGGTGGTCGCCAGGGATGCCAGTGTTTCGATCGCCGTTTCAAAGGCGGCTTCCGCCTTTTCATTAAAAAAATCGTCAACCTCCAGGATCAGTAACAGCTTTTCCTGTTCCGTCGGTTCGAAAATCTTTTCCTGTAACCTGCTGTGACGGGCGCTGGCTTTCCAGTGAATATTTCTGGCGGGTGACGCATCCTGGTAATCGGTTGTCCCCAGGATATAAATCGGATCCTGAACCGGACTGACAGCCGCCGATTTCCCAAACATGATCCGTTTTAAAATCGGCACCGGTTTCAACGGCACCAGCCTCGGGAAAACGATAATGTCCACCTGGTCATGGACCGTCAGGCGCCGGGGGAAAAAACCGAAAAAATCGCCGGTGATCAACCGGGGAGAACCGGTGCGATAAAACCCTCTTTTTGCCGGGGTTAAACACTTTGTAAACCGGACTGTCTGATACCACAGGAGGCCGCTGTTCCGGGTAACGACCATGTCGCCGGCATCAGCGGCAATCAGCGCGGAAACATCCAACCGCAGACGGACAATGACGGGTAAGAACTTGTTATTCTGGATGTTGATGTCCAGGTTGACGGTTTCTCCGGGGAAAATCCGGTCTTTGTCCACAGACGCCGAATACAGAAGTTGGCGGGGGCTGACCTTCCCCCAGGCCCTTAAACTGGACGCCAGCAACAGAAGAATGATAGAAAAAATCGCCAGGGTTTTTTGCTGATAGAGCAACGACAGGATCAGGGCCACCCCGGTGAAAATCACAAACAGACTGGAAAAAAACAGGGAAGGCGGCAGATCGTCGTAGTACACTTTGGCCGAATCAGGCATGGTCAGGTTCATCCACGGGTACCGGTATTTGTTGAACGATTTCCTGCAACACACGGATCGGCTCAACCCCTCGCAGTTTTTCATTGTCTTTTAAGATGAGTCGATGGGCCAGAACAGGTGTTGTCAGCGCCTTGACATCGTCCGGAAGGACAAAGTCCCGTCCCCTGATCGCAGCCAGGGCCTGGGATGCCCGCATTAATCCCAGGGATCCACGCGGACTGGCACCGAACCGCAGGCGGTCGCAGTTCCGGGTGCGCTGAACGATATCGGCAATGTATTGTTTAATCGGCTGGGAGACCCGGATCTTCTTTCGCGCTTCCTGCATCGCCTGGATTTCTGCAGGCTGTATCACCGCCTGCAGCGTCGTCAGCGGATCTTCCTTTTGAAAACGATCCATAATGGCAATTTCCTCTCGATGATCGGGGTATCCCAGATGGATTTTTAAAAGAAATCGATCGAGCTGCGCTTCGGGTAACGGAAACGTGCCTTCCAGTTCGATGGGATTCTGGGTCGCCATCACGAAAAAAGGGCTGGGCAACGGGTGTGTGTTTCCATCCACCGTCACCTGGTGTTCTTCCATACTCTCAAGCAGGCTGGCCTGGGTCCTGGGTACGGTGCGATTGATTTCATCGGCCAGCAGAATATGTGTATGGACAGGACCGGGCTTGAAATCAAAGGTCCCCGACTGGCGATCATACACATTGAATCCGGTGATATCGGCCGGAAGCAGATCCGGTGTAAACTGTATCCGTTTAAACGAACCGCCGATACTCCTGGCCAGCGATTTTGCCAGCAGCGTCTTCCCGACTCCCGGGACATCCTCAATCAGCGCATGCCCGTCCCCAATAATAGCAACCAACAGGAGCTCGATCGAATCCTTCTTGCCGATAATCACTTCGGCAATGTTCGCAACCAACGTTTGACAGGCATCAAAGCCCATGCAGCCTCCTCTTTAAGTCGATAAAGATATCATGCCCATTAGCCATTTGGTCCAATGGGCTTTAAGCGGTCAATCCCACATTTCCCGGGATTAGACGACAAACAACCCAAAAACAGGTACTTTTTTTGTTGCCCTCTTTTCCGGTAAACATTCAAAAGACAGGGTGGCCAGTCATCCCCGTCAATAGTATGGACGAGATGAAACGACCAAAGAAGTGAAGGATAAAAAAAATAAATGGTGGGATCAATGTTTGGTGCAGAAAGTCAGGTTATGCGTCTGCTTAACTGTGTTCTCTCAATCCGGTCTCACTTCATTCAACCCAGCTTGATCTCATCGTGGGACATCTGTTTGTGCTTCCCTCACTTCCTATATTTTTAGTGTGTCACCTGAATGTCCCGCATCACTGACGTATCCGGGTAATGATGGATTTTTTGTATCTATTCAGTTCAATTTCCGTTCAGCCCCGAAGGGTTTGTGTTTCAAGAACCTTGGAAGCCATGGATGGCTTCCAGGAGCTCCAGGAGGATTCATGCGTTTCTTGAAACACAAACCCTTTGGGGCGTATACAGGTGAATAGTTACCTTTTAGGTTATATAAA
>JAHJRI010000457.1 GCA_018830885.1 bacterium
GATAAATAAACACACCGGGTTTTTCTGGATGTTTCTCTTGATCGTCTGTTCCCTGCCTTTTAATGCTGCTTTTGCCATGGACAGTGCCGGGGTAACAGATCTGAAAACGCGTTTGGCGAGTCAGATCGATCAAAACAGCAAGGCCTCGGACAAGGTCAAGGCTTTTGTGAAAACGGTGCTGCTGCCCAGTATCAACCACCCGACATTCATCGCTGCCGTTACGGCTCAGAATGCGGACAAGACCTCCCTGGACGAAATTCGAAAAATTGACAAGCAGTGGATAGATGCCGAGGATTTTCTGCCGATTCAGAAGAAAAAGATGGAAAACCCTTGTGCGGATGTCATTCGCCAGATGGCCAAAACCAGTCCTGTCATTGCTGAAGCATTCGTCATGGACAACCAGGGGGCCAATGTCTGCCAGAATGAGCTCACCAGCGACTACTGGCAGGGGGATGAAGCCAAGTGGAAGAATTCGTTTAATGGCGGCAAGGGGGGTATCGACGTCGGGGTCGAAAAACTGGATAAATCCACCAATGCCGTTCTGCAGCAGATCTCCTTGCCGGTTACCGATACCAATGGCAGTGTGATTGGAGCGATTACATTCGGAATTAAGACCGGTAATCTTTAAAAAACCGTTTCAGAACAGTTTAAAAAGTGTTGTCAATGACGAGTCTTCCAAAATAATCAGGCTGATCCGTTCATATCACCATCTATTCAAGGAGAAACAGGATGAGAATCAAGGCTAAAGTCGCATTGTTGGTGGGTATTCCCATTGCCGGCATCTTTGTTTTACTGGTCGTCGGCTGGATGAGTATGCAAAGTCTGGACAAGGGGCGGGAGCGCTTTTACCAGAAGGATTTCATTCCCATCGTCAATGAAAAGATCCCCGACCTGCAGAAGAACCAGGCGGCCATCATACTGGTACTCAATGCCGACCGTGATGCCCACCAGGCTGTAATTGCAGAACGACTGGCCATTATCGCCGCCCTGGAAGAGAGTGATGAGAACTATCAAGCTGCAGACAAGGACAATCTTGAGAATATCAATCAGGTTGAAGAGAGGGTCAACAAAGCTGCCGCATATTTTCAGACAGACGAGCTGAAAACGTTGCACAGCACCTTTCAAAAATTGTTTGCCGAATGGAAGAGCGCCTCCAGAAAAGTGGTCGCCTATGCGAAGGATCCACAGCGCATGAAGTTTGCCCCCAAGATCAGCAACGGCTCGGCCAAAACCGCCTTCGACCAGATGCGGGAGCAACTGGACAAGATGGAGGGGATTCTTGAAAAACTGGTTGAAGAAAACCTGCAGGCGGTCAACCTGACCCGGGATGAAGCCGTTACCGCACAAAAAATGCTGGTCGCGGAATCTCAAAAGACCATCATCACCTTTAACATCCTGGTGGTGGTTTTTACCCTGGCGGCTGTTCTGATCGCTTTTCTGGTTTCCCGCCGGATTACCCGACCGCTGGTCGCTCTCAATCAGGTCGTCAATCGGATACAAGAAACCGGGGATCTCTCCCAGCGCATCTCCAACCACGGTACCGACGAAGTGGGGGAAATGGCACAGGCTGTCGACCTGCTGATGGACTCCCTCCAGCTAACCATCAGCGAGGTTACCCAGGTGGTCAAAAACCTCTCGTCAGGTGATATGAGCCATCGGGTAACGGGTGATCTCAAAGGGGATCTGACGATCCTCAAAGATGACCTCAATGAGTCGATGGACATGCTCAGCCATATCATCGCTGAAATCCGTATATCCAGTGAGAAACTCAAAACGAGCGCCAGCGAAATGACCCACGCCTCCCAGACAATGGCCAGCGGTACGACGGAACAGGCGGCCAGCCTGGAAGAGATCGCGTCCTCCATGGGAGAGATCGGCTCCCAGACAAAGATCAACAATGACAATGCGATCCAGGCCATGCAACTGGCGGATAAAACCCTTGAAGCCCTGCAGCGCGGCAACGCTCAGATGCAGGCCATGCTGACTTCGATGAACGAGATAAACAGCACCAGCAGTGATGTTTCAAAAATTATCAAGGTAATCGATGAAATTGCGTTTCAGACCAATCTGCTTGCACTGAATGCCGCTGTTGAGGCCGCCCGGGCCGGGAAATACGGCAAGGGGTTTGCTGTGGTCGCGGAAGAGGTCCGCAATCTGGCTGCCAGGAGCGCCGAAGCGGCCAAAAACTCAACCCAGTTGATCGAAAACTCGACCAACGAGGTGGCCAGAGGTGTGGAAAATGCGGATAAGACAGCGGAAATCCTGGCGGAAATCGATCAAAATGTGCAGACTGTCAGCGATATGGTGGGAGAAATCGCATCCGCCTCCAAAGAACAGACCCAGGGGATCGAAGAGGTCAACACAGGTTTGAATCAGGTGAACCAGGTGGTTCAGCACAATTCTGCTATTTCTGAAGAGACAGCATCGGCATCCAACGAACTGTCTTCGCAGGCCGACCAGTTGACCCGCCTCCTTGCCCGTTTCAAACTGGCAGGAGAAAGAGTTCAGCGTGAACCACGCCAGATGAAAACTCCGGCTAAGGACCCGGTACCGAAGCCACTGCAGAAACCGCGGCCGGAGCCTCGACAAATTACGGATCTGCCCAAGAAACCAGCCCCCAAGACCATCACCCTGGATGATGATACATTCGGACGGTATTAATCACGCCATACACCCGGACTCGCAGTCTTTGCTGCACCTGGCTGCGGGTTCCCATTTCTGGTCGATTCCCTCATCCTCCCACGATTGCCGTGTCCAGTCTCGATCGTCTCTTCGATTGATCACTGATAAGGGCACCTTGATTAATTAAAATTATCGTACCTTTTAAGCAACAACCAGTTGGTTTTTAGTTGTTATTCAAGAATTGGGGCGGGCTGCAGGTCCTCTGGAAAGCTATTCACCACATTTCTGCGTTGGAAGCTGGTACCTGTGTGTGATTGAACGGATTGGGAGTGGTTAAACGGAGCCAGGATGGCGTCGTCAACGACCGCCCTCGGAGGCGGGCAGGAGCCCGCCGAGAATGAGTTCAATTATAGACAGGTACCGGCTTCTGTAGCGAAACTTGAGCTGAACAGTAACAAATTATCGAGCTTACCACAGGGTTGATCTTTCAAAAAACCCACGAGTCCATCCATTGAGCTCCAGAAAGCCATCCCCGGCTTCCAGGGTTCTTGAAAACCGGAACCGTCGGTATTTGGCAGAAATAGGGTGTTTAAGTTAACGGCATTGAGTCACAACCAGTCGTTTTTCAATTGGTATTTTCGCATTGGGGCAGGTTACAGACCTGCTGGGAATCTATGCACCACTTTTTCTGGGCAGAAGCTGAGACCTGTGTGTGATTGAAAAGAATGGTAAACCACTGCCTTGACACTATTCTGAAAACTGCATGCTGACGGAGATACCGACCAGGTTGTCTGTCTGCCTGTAACGGTAGGCCTGGTTGGCGACCGCCCGCTCAATATAGCGCTTTTCAATACGTGTTTCTCCGAAGGTCAGCTCAACACTGAACTGGTCAGTCAGCTCCGCACCAACGGCCAGTTTTTCCTTCTGGTAGTGCTGGGTGTTTTCGTATGATATGTTTTCAAAATTGATTCTGCGTTTTAAGAACTGGCGCTCCAGGTAAATCCCACGCGCCTCGCCGATACCGATCCGGATTCCCTGGACCTGGTTCGTGGTATCCGATTTTCGTATCGCGTCGGTGCCATCGCGAAGCAGGATGGTTTTGATATTGCCCTGGGAAATCTTCTCCCCCAGGTAAACGCCGGTGTTTTTAGAAAACCCCATCCCCAGCAGAACAGAGGCTTCCGTCCTCTCCAGGGACCCCTCCCGATTATTCTTCACATCCGTGGTGACCCATTTTTTCAGACCCAGTTCATAAAAGGGACCCCGCTTGTTTGTCGCTTTTTTAACCAGTTCATAGACACTGGTCTCAAACTCAATATCCTCCTGAATGACAGACTGGCCCTCAATATCGACCCGGTAAGACCATTTGAATGAAGCGCCGGGCGAAACCCCCAGACGCCAGTCACCCAGGACAACGCCAATCCCCTGAAGATATGTTGCCGCTTTCTCATGCTCAAAAAAAATCAGGTTCCCATCGTCAATATGGCTATACTCCCAGTCCAGGTCTTTCTTCTGGGCAAACAGATACAGATAGGTCAGAAACTCCACCCAGGCACTGACACTGTCACGGACATCCGATATCGCGGTTTTGTCCGCACCGATCCGGATTTTAGAATCATAGGCCTTATAAGAGGCGTCAAGATTGAAAAAATAGAGTTTCAGAGACCCCCGACCCTCTTTCTGAAACTGTTTCTGGGACAGGTCCTCATATCCGGACTCCCGGACGTCTCTGTCATTGTCGAGATACTCGAGTGCCAGCCTGAAAAAATAGGACGGTTCCTGCTCCTTGTATGAGCCGTCCAGATTTTCAAACGACTGTCCGAAGAGCTGCATTCCCCCGCTGCCTGCCAACAGGAAAAACAGCCACAAAAACGCGGACACCCGCTTCAGAGACCACGAGAATTTTTTCGAAAGCGCCACCATCATGATAATAATAACCTTGTCTATTGCCGGGGACCAAAATGCCAACCTCCGACAGATCCAGGAACCGTCAGAGGAAGGGAAAACTTTTCTTACCTTCCTTAACGGCAGCCGGAAGACAGAACTTTAGCCGGATCTGGCGTCATGTCGGTTCAGGTCTTTTTTAACGCTTTTTCCTGACCGTTTTTTACGATCACCGCATCATGGCTAATCCAGAGTCAATGCCGTTCACGTAAACAACCTTTTTTTGCCAGGCACTAACGGTTCCGATTTTCAAGAACCTTGGAAGCCAGGGATGGCCTTCCTGAGTTCCAGGAAGAATGGGTTTCTTGAAAACCGGAACTGCTGGTGCGGAACCATTCGCTTAGGTTAACGAATCCAGAGTCACGATTCACCACCGTCATCCATCAGAGGAACTCGTCTGTCATTGCACCCATTCTCGATGGTCTTCGCTGCGAGTCATGCGAATTCAATCGAAAGTGAGAAGCAGGGTTCGCAGCTTCGAACAAGGATAGCCGTCGAGAATGCGTTCAATAACAGACGGATCAGGACTGGTCGCGGAATTTCTGTGTAACTGGTTCTAATTGTGACAAGATCGCCTTCTCAGGAATGCTGAACAGGGTTAATCCAGATTGATAAACGCGCCGGAAGGGGATGGATTTATTTTTAATAATAACAGATACTGGGGTTTTATCAGTAAAAGGGCAGACCAACCCCTTTTGAGAACCTGTGAGTCAATACCATGGAACAGATACAAATGGAATCTTTCGTTTTTTTAGTACAGTGTCCCGATCAGAAGGGACTGGTCTCCCAGATCAGCACATTTTTCTATCAGAGAGGATTCAACATACTCAGTTGCCAGGAGCATGTGGATATGACGCAGAATCAGTATTTCATGCGTATCGAACTGGACATGAGGGATCTGATCACTTCAAGGAAGGAGCTGGAAAAGGCATTCCAGGTTTTTGCCGAGCCTCTGAAACTGAACTGGTCCGTGTTTTATTCGAATCCCAGGGCGCGGGTGGCGTTGCTGGTCACAAAAGCCCCCCATTGTCTGTATGATATTCTGGTGCGACAGGAACAGAACGAGCTGAATTGTGAGATCCCCCTGATTATCAGCAATCACCCGACCCTGGAAAGCATTGCCGACAAATTCCGGGTTCCCTTTTACTGTCTGCCCATCAAGAACAGGGATGACCGTCAACAGCAGGAGCAGGATATTATCCAGCTCCTTGAACAGAACCATATCGATCTGATTGTCCTGGCCAGATACATGCAGATTCTCTCCAGGAATTTTACCGAAACCTATTTTGGGAAGGTGATTAACATCCATCACGCCTTTCTGCCGGCTTTCAAGGGCGCAAACCCTTACAAAAGTGCCTATGAGCGCGGCGTAAAGATGATTGGAGCGACCGCCCACTACGCCACCGCCGAACTGGATGCAGGTCCGATCATTGAGCAGGATGTGCAGCGGGTCACCCATAAAAACATCCCCCAGGAGCTGTCCCAGATGGGGGCAGACATCGAGCGCATCGTTCTGGCCCGTGCGGTCAAGGCTCACCTGGAGCACCGGATTATCATCAACGGCAACCGGACCGTTATTTTTAAGTGACAGGTTCCAGGATATCAAGCTTGTTCATATCAAACCCTATAATGAATGATGGCACTGGATTGTGATTTTTTCCCGGTGGACGAAGCCCACCTCAGAAAAGAGAAGGCAAAAGCCCGGGAATTGAGAGAGACCCAATGGTGGAAAAACCTGAGAGGACGGGGGGAGTGCTACTACTGCAAAAAGCGGTTTCCCGCCAAATCCCTGACCATGGATCATGTGATTCCCATCAGCCGCGGGGGGGTCTCAAAAAAAAGCAATATCGTTGCCTGTTGCAAGACGTGCAACAACAAGAAAAAGTACCTGCTGCCGGTTGAATGGGAGGCCTACCTCAACCGGGAACTGTAATCCCCTTCACTCTGGAGTTTCCCTGAAGGTGCTGAACTAGCGGCTCAAGACAGCCAGGAGTTCCAGGTGGGTTGCATGACAGTACATATCGTAACCCGTCAGCTCATCCAGGGTGAAACCGCCCCGTCCGGTCAATTCCCGAATATCCCTCGCCAGACTGGCCGGATTGCAGCTCACATAAATGAGTTTCCCGGCTGTTGAACGGTTTATCAGCTGGCAGACATGGTTTCCCAATCCCTTGCGGGGTGGATCGGCGACAACGGTATCGGCCGGAGGCAACTTCCTGAGACGGTTCAGATCCCCGGCAGAGAAATCACCATGATCCAGCTGCTGTCTTTGAAAATTCTCTTTCGCCGTGCGAATCGACAACGGGCTGATATCATACCCCCACAGTCTGGAGACCGAACCGGCCAGGGCCATTGAGAATGTTCCACAACCGCAGAACAGCTCACACACCCGGTCCGAATTCCTGGCTGCAGCCTGCAGATCCCGGATGATCGCTGAGGTGATAAAGGGATTCGCCTGGGTAAAGCCGTGGCTGTGCAAAATCAGGGGTCCCGCCCCATAATCCTCCACCACGGATGGTTCAAACCCCGGCAGCGGTACCAGATCCTTGCCTTCCAGGACCGAAACCGCCACGCTGCCTGTTTTTCGCGACTGCAGCAGATGAAATTCAGTATTTGCCCGTCCCAGCAAAACGAGCTGTTTTAACGTATCCGCCATGACCGGGGTCACAATTCTGCAACCCGGTATCTCAACGATGCGGTTGCTTTTTCTTTCGGAAAATCCCAACCGGCCATCTTCGCAGCGCACCCGGATCTTGTAACGATAATTGAAAATTTCGGGGGAGGGGACGATGGCGGGAGCCCATTCAATCCCGTTGCTGCCCAGGACTTCGATCAACATCTGCTTTTTCAGTGCCAGCTGCCGCTCGTAAGTCAGATGCATCAGCGAGCATCCACCACAGTTCTGGTAATGGGGACAAGCCGGCTCGCACCGCTCGGGGGATGGAATCAGTATCTCCTGCAGGACAGCCGAAATCACCCTTTTATTCTCCTTCAGGGAAAAAACACGAACCGTGTCCCCGGGAACCGTGGCCGGCACAACAACCGCCTTTCCATGGTAAACGCCAAAACCGTCACCCGGGGGTACGAATTTTATGATCTCAAGTTCAAACTGCAAAGGTCTCTCCCCTTAGACTGCATCAAGCCTGATTGGACGTCGAACATTCATGAATAAACTGTTTCTACCGGGATCTTCCGGCTGGCGGAGCCCTGTCCGAAAGGAGATGGCCGCTCTCCCCGGAAATGGGTCCGGTCTTGTGTCGGTGACGACCGTCCGGGCTTCAGTTCAGGTTTCCGTATCGTTTTCCATAAACTGCAGGTAATCAGAGCGGGTGATCATGCCGAGCAGACTTTTCCCCTGGGCAATCGGGAGATGCCCGATATTGTTCTGGAACAGCAGGTCCTCGATCTCCCTGATAGTCAGGTCTTTGCTGGCCGTGATTACATTGGTGGTCATGAAGCCCCTGACCGGGGCATGCATCTGGTCGGCTTTTCTGGCTTTCTGGATGTCCCTCAGGGTCATGAAACCGACAAGTTCACCCCTTTCCGAAAGCACCGGCGCACCCGTATGATTGACGGTCTCCAGAAAAATGGATGCTTCCAGCAGGGTCATCGTCTCTTTGATGACATCGACTTTTTTTACCATGATATCTTCCGCAACGACAGCCGGCCGCAGCGACTTTCTGAGATGCTCCTCAAGCTGCGCGTAGACCATCATCCCGGACTGATCCTTGACCAGAGCGGACGACGCCCGTTCATGACCGCCGCCACCGAACTCAGCCATGATTTCATCCAGCCGGATATTGCCTTTGTTGCTGCGGGATACAATCAGGGAGTGGTTCTTTTTCTTGAAGTAAAAAACCGAAAAGATCGCCTCGGAGTGTTCAATTTCGAATATTTTCTCCGTCACCGCTGCCAGACCCCCCACATTGTCGTCGATCTCGATGTAGCTGAGAACAATATAGTGTCCGTTGATGTTCTTGTGGGTCAGACGGTTCAGCATATCGTGAAACAGGGAGACCTGGTGTTTTTCCTTCAGACTGCGCAAAAAGGTACCCACCAGTTTCAGGGAAGCACCGTTTTCCATCAGATAGGCGGCTACCTCAAAATCCTCGCGCTTCACATTTTCGTGCTGGAAATTACCGGTATCCGAATAGATCGCCGCCAGGGCGATGGTGGCATCCTCAGGTTCCAGCCGGATACCTTTTTGTATCAGCTTAAGACCGATGATCGTCGTGTTGGCACCAAAATCCGCGATGTGAATATCCGCATCCTCGATATCATCATGATCGGAGGGGTGGTGATCAAAAACCGTGATCTGCCCCTTGAAATCGTTTATGCACCTGAAATACTCCTTCACCCGGTTTCTGGATCGCGTATCCACGACAATCACCTTTTCAATCGCATGTCCGTTCAGATCCCGGGGCGAGATAAAACCGAAACGATTCTGATACAGGTTGTAGAGGTTTCTGGCCATGGGATGGATCAACTCACTCTGCACTGGCTGATAATCCGGATAAAGATACCTCAGCAGAGCAATGGATCCGAAACAATCCAGATCCATGTTTGAATGTCCGAAGATTACGTTCATAAACCGATCACTCTGAACTTGAATGGGATTTCGTTGCCAGGGGGTCTTCCCGGCATGCATCCCCGTTCCCGGGAGATGAAAGGGAATTCACTGCTAAAAACGGCTTCCAGGCGGCCGTAAATTCCGGTGCCTGACTGCGGTTGATCGAGCTGGCATCATCGTAAGGAAAAGGGGTATCGAAGTCAAATACAAAATCGGCTGCAGATAACTCTATGGCTGCATCCCGGTAACATCGAGTCCTTTCTGGCTCAATACCGGAAGCCGACCGACACCAGTGGGACACGCACTCTGGCCTGGGATTCATTAAATTCAGCATTGCTGAGAATGGCGTACGTGATCAGGATGTCCCACCAGGAGTGGATTGCGATGGCTGTCATCAGGTCGAAAGACTCCAGAGACGGATGGTAGACGTACCCTTCATAAATACCGAATAAAAAGGCCCAGAATGAATCCGCTGTAAAACCGGTGCCATTGTGACCGGCGGCAAAGAGCGCAGACGCACCAACAATGGAGAGATGTCGGCTGACAGAGGGAGAGACGCCCCAGACATCCTGAAGCGTCTCGAAAAAATAGTGCTGCAGGGTTCCCCTGAAAAACATCTCTTCGCCCACACCGACCATATAATACTTGGGAAAGGAGTCCCGTTTCAGATCGGACTCTTTCAGGCCACGACTTAAAAAATACCGCACCCGCTCATCTGATTCTTCTTCCGATGCTTTGTAAAAATAGGCATAGTTGGCAATCAGAAAGGCAAAGGGGACCCAGAACGCGGGTTTCCTGTAAAAGTGATCAAACCGGAACGGAGACAGCATCAGGTCGTATGTTTCCGTGTTGGCCTGACAACTGTGCTGGTACAGATCGCCCCAGCTTGTCAACAGCAGGTTGAAGTTCAGACTGCTGTAAGTGTCCGCATCCCATGTCTCCCGGGTCAGGTAGATCCGGGTTTCGGTTTTTCCCGACTCGGTATGTTCCTTTTTCACCGTCTGGTAAATATCGTCCGGATCATCCTGGTAGTATTCTGACTCATAGGCTGAGTAGGCCAGACTGCTGGTTATGAGGCGGCTGGTTCCAAAAACGATGGCTTTATCCCACTGCCTGGATATCACATACCCCAGACCGGGCACCCAGACTTCAGCCACGCCTGCACCCAGACACCCCAGACGGCTCATGGCGACCAACGGTCTATCGACACCGACTATTAAAAAAAGCAGAAAAAACAACCCGGAAACAACCTTCATAATCACCACCCTTGAAAGTCAGATAGGATCTGTTTACCTTTACCACTCAGAATCTCAGAATTTACCCGGATTTGCAGCATGTGTAAAGTCCACAGGCGGCGCGGGTGCACCAATTTTGTGTGGGTACCTGTAAGCGGAAAGAGGTTTTCTGAACAAACAACCTCTTGAAGCGCTTATGATCACAACCCCACATGTTTTTGGTGCACCCGTCGACACCGTTGCACCACTGATGCTGAATAACCGGCAGGATTGCGGATACCGGATCACCCGTCGTTTCCTGTCGGGAAGGCACCTGTGAATGATTCCCGCCTGTGGCCGGTCTCAGGATGCCGGTTCCCCGGCAGGGAGGAGAGGGGGAGTGATGAACAGGGATATGAGGCCGGCAGTTATCAGAAGGGTGGCAAATATGGAAAAGGGAATCCAGTAGCTGCGCTGCAGATCGAAAAAGAGCGCACCAAAAACCGGACCGGCTGCATTCGCGGTCAGACGGAAGGGGCTTCCCAGCCCCAGAACCGTGCCGGAGGAACGACGTCCGTAAAAATCGGCCCAGACCAGAAATATCAGCGGCAGAATACCGCCCCTGATCAACCCGTAAACGACGGCAAAACAAAAGAGCAGGATTCGGTTCTCAACCACCCAAAAAAGGGAGAAAAAAATCACGCCGTTTACCATAAAGACGAACCCCATCAACCGCTTCACGGCAATACGCTCAGCCAGAAAACCAAAGAAAACACCCCCCAGGGCACTGGAAATGGACAGTACCGTAATGACCAGTACGGCAATCCGGGCCGGGATACCGGCATCGGTCAGAAAAGGAAAAAGATGAAAATTGGCACCGGCCCCGACAAAATAGATGATACTCATGACCACAATTAACTGCCAGAAAGCCCGGGTCCGAAAAACAGCTGACCGACTCCAGATCGCTTCGTTGTCCAGGGACGATACCCGTGCGGTTGAAGTCCCCTTTTGCGCTGTTTCTGTCGGTTTATCGAGGAACGTCCCGGGATCTCGACCGTCCGGCAACAGCCCCACATCCTCAGGACGCCGCTTCAGAAACAGCAGGGATGGAATTGCCGAGAAGGTGAATACAATCAACCCGAGTACCACCCACGCTGTTCGCCAACCGAAACTGTCAATAATATACTGAACCAGCAGCGGCAGGAAAGCGATCCCGATCCGGCTTCCCAACTGGGAAATCCCCATGGCGCGACCCCGTTTTTCAATAAACCAGTTGGATACACTGACCGTTACCACAAGCGCCAGCAAACCCGATGCGATCATACGACCGGTTCCGAAAAACAGATAGAGCTGCCAGATTTCAGACAACTGGGAAAGGGCGACCAGTCCGGCACTCAGGATGGATATCCCCCAGAAAGCCAGCTTGCGGGGACCGTAACGATCCAGGATGGGCCCGATAAAGGGCGAGATGACACCCCCGGAAAGGGAACCAATGGCAATCGAGCCCGTAATCATGGATCGACTCCAGCCGAACTCCCTGGCCATGGGTTTTAAAAAGATCGACAGGACATTCTGAAACACCCCTGCCTGGGTGATACCGATCAGAAAGGCAACAGCAACGATCGTCCAACCATAATAGATTTTTTTCTGGGGCATCAATTCATCTGGTTATTTCATGAATCATTTGATGGATAACTATTCTGTTTCCTTGATCTTCAACTCAAAAACTGAGAAGATCAAGCAACTAAATCGGTAAATCACCGTCACCCATATTTTCCATCCTCTGCCAGGAGTATTCCCGCCATGCTTTACGAAAAAGAAGCACTTCATTATCACAAATTCCCATACCCGGGAAAGATCGAGGTCATGCCAACCAAACCCTGTCATTCACAGGCTGACCTGATGCTGGCTTATACACCGGGAGTCGCGGTTCCCTGTCTTGAAATCCAGAAGAATCCGGATCTTTCCTTTGACTATACCTCACGGGGCAATCTGATCGGTGTGGTGACCAACGGCAGCGCCGTGCTGGGTCTGGGCAACATCGGCCCCCTGGCGGGAAAACCGGTCATGGAGGGAAAAGCGGTCCTGTTCAAGCGTTTTGCCAACATCGATGTCTTTGATATCGAAATCAACACCAGCGATCCCGAGGAGTTTGTCCGAACGGTCAAACTCCTCGAACCGACCTTTGGTGGCATCAATCTGGAAGATATCAAGGCCCCGGAATGCTTTTATATTGAAGAAAACCTGATTAAACAGATGTCGATTCCCGTTTTTCACGATGATCAGCACGGCACGGCGATTATCTCAGGGGCCGCTTTATTGAATGCCTGCGAACTGACCGGTCGCAAACCCGGGGATATTCGGATGGTCATCAATGGTGCCGGTGCAGCGGCCATGGCCTGTGCCAAGATCTACATCAAACTGGGTGTCCAGCGCGAGAACATTATTTTTGTGGATTCAACAGGGGTTATCTTCCAGGGACGCACCCAGGGTATGAACCCATACAAGGAAGCCATTGCGGTCGACACTGATTTGCGGACGCTGGAGCAGGCTGTGGAAGGAGCGGATATGCTGGTCGGGCTCTCCGTTGCCGGAGCCTTTACGGCAGCGATGTTGAAGCGGATGGCGGCGAAACCCATCATTTTTGCCCTCGCCAATCCCGAATCGGAAATCGATTATTACGAGGCCAAGCGCATCCGCCCCGATGCCATTGTTGCCACCGGTCGTTCCGACTTCCCCAACCAGGTCAATAACGTCCTTGGATTTCCCTATATTTTCAGGGGAGCCCTGGACGTCCGGGCAACCGCCATCAACGATGACATGAAACTGGCCGCTGTGAAGGCCCTGGCCGAAGCAGCCAGGGAGGATGTTTCCGACCTGGTGATCCGGGCCTACGGCGGCCGTCAGATCCATTTCGGACCTGAATATATTATCCCCATGGCGCTGGACCCCATGGTTCTGCTGGCAGTCACACCGGCCGTCGCCCAGGCTGCCATCGACAGCGGTGTCGCCCGTATCGGGATCAAAAGCCGCGAAGCATATATCCAGTCACTGGAGACCCGTCTGGGACCGGAGCGGGGAATTACCCGCAAGATGATCATCCGAGCCCGGCAAAATCCCAAGCGCATCGTCCTGCCGGAAGGAACCAATCCCGTTATCCTGCGAGCGGCACACCAGGCTGTGCGGGAAAAAATCGCCCATCCCGTCGTGCTGGGCAGGAGGGATGAAATTCAGGCAGTAGCCGACGAACACTGGATTCCCCTGGAGGGCATCGAGATTTTCGATTACCGGGATTGTACCCAGTTCGACCATTTTGCAGAGGTCCTGTTCAAACGCCGCTGCCGCAAGGGCTGGAATCTGTCCGAGACCCGGAGACAACTGCGGGATCCCTATCTGTTCGGTGCCATGATGGTCAGTGAAGGGATTGTGGACGGCCAGGTTCACGGAATCGAATGCTATTATTCCCAGGCGATCCGTCCCGTTCTCCAGGTGATTTCCAGAAAAGACGGGGTTTCCAAGGTCGCCGGCGTCTACCTGATGATTTTCCGCAACAGAACCCTCTTCTTTGCGGACGCGACCGTCAACATCAGTCCCAGTTCAGAGGACCTGGCCGAAATCGCCATCCTGGCTGCGGAAGCTGCCCGCTTTTACGGTGTCGTTCCCAAAGTGGCCATGCTCTCCTTTTCCAATTTTGGGAGTACCGACCACCCCGATGCCAGACGGGTGCAGAAGGCTGTGGAGATCTGCCGGGCGCAGATGCCGGACCTGGCCATCGACGGTGAAATGCAGGCTGACACGGCTGTCATGGGAGATATTCTGAATACCGACTTTCCCTTCAATAAAATGGGGGGACCCGCCAATGTCCTGGTATTCCCCGATCTGGCAGCTGGAAATGTCGCTTACAAACTGTTGGAGAGACTGGGTGGCGCCAAGGCGGTCGGACCGCTGCTGATGGGAATCAGCAAACCATTCAACGTCCTGCAGCGGGGGACGGACATGGAAAACGTGGTCAATGTCATCGCCACGACGGTTGCCCAGGCCCAGGAGCTTGACAAGAACAACCTGGGCCCCGGATAAGGAATCGGATACCGGACAATGCGGCAATGGCGTGACAGCGATTTCGAAAGCCTGGGGCGACAGTCGCCGCGACCCGGCCGGGGTGTGCTAAAGATCGTGTATTTTCAGTTCCAGGGGACCCTGCAGATGTTTGGCCTCTTCCACAATCCGCCTGTGATGGGTAAACAGGATCACCTGGGTTTTCGCTGAGAGTGCGGCCATGGCCTTCAGGGTTGCCCGGGAGCGATCGTCATCAAAATTGATGAGAATATCGTCGAGGATAAAGGGCATGGGTTCCCCGGATTGGAGTTTCCACTCCAGCGAGGCAAATCTCAGGGCCAGATAGAGCTGATCACGGGTACCGGAACTCATCTGGGCCACTTGAATTCGGGAACCGTCCTTCCGCAGTCCGACCAGGACCGGTTTTCCCTGGTCATCCTCATCGGTGCGCAGACCGCTGAAGGAGTCCAGTGTCAGTTGACAGAAATAGGTGGAGGCGATGTTGAGCACCGGGTCCTGGTTTTCGGCACGAAACCGTTCGACCTCTTTGCCAAGCACCTGGGTGGCCAGCTTCAATGTCACGTACTGATTCACCAGCCGGCTCAGCCGGGCCAGTTCCTGGACCCCCTCCTCAAACGCCTCGGCTGCCCTGGCACTGCCATCCATCCGGCTGAGTTCCGTCCGTTTCTCGCCCATCCGTTCGGACAGCTGTCTGATCTGGGGATCCAGGACCTGCTCGATATCAGTCGTTAAAGCGGTGATCTTCCGGGTCAGTTCATCCGCATCGGCGTTTTCTGCCTGTGACTCCAGGGTTTCGATCGTCAATCCTTCCGCTCCCTCGATCAACAGGCGTTCGATCTCTGCCAGCGCCTTCTGATATGCCCGCAGGGAACGGGACCGTTCTTCCGCCACCCCCAGTTCCTCAGCTGTCTCAACCCCTGCCAGTCGGCATTGAGCCGACTGTTTCTTTTCAAGATCGGCGATGGCCGAACCGTTTTTCTGGGCCTCAATGGCGGATTTCTGTCTCTCCCCGATGGTTTTGTCCCGCAGAATCCGCTTTTCCACCGCCAGTTTCAAGCGGGTACTCAACTGCATCACTGTCTGTTCCAGGGGCTGCCCTTTCAAGTCCGGGGCAGCTGTGTCCACCAGTGCGACCACCGCCTCGGAAAAGTCCCTGGCGTCCGTGTCGATACCGTTGATACGCTTTTGAAAGCCTTCGGCCTCTTTCAACTTGGCGAAGCAGTTCTGGAGGTTTTCAAGCAGATCGGCTGCTTCAGCCGGCAGAATGTCACTGCCGACTGCCAGACCGGAGACCAGTTCCGCCCACTGCTGCTGCCACCGGGCCAGGGCAGAGGCCTGCTGCTGCTGTTCCTGGAGAAGCTGATCCCGCTCGATCCCGGCTTCGCGTTGTTTTGTCTCAAGATTCTGCCTTTCCTCAACCGTCCTGCTGATGGTGTCGGCGAGCTGGTCCCCGGACGCCAGCAATGGCGCGAGACTTTCCCCTGGAAACGTTTTCTCTGCGCCAAGCCGCTGCACTTCTGGCAATAACCGGTTCCTTGCCTCCAGACGCTCCCGGCGCAACACAGCGACTTCCCGCGCCAGTTTCTGGCTCTCCTGTACCCTGAAACGCAGGTTTTCAATCTGGTTGAGCCAGGCCTGCATCTCTTTCGGTGTGAGGGGATCGATCCGACTGGCTGCCCAGCATGAGCACCATGCCGCTGTGACTTCGCCCCGCTCTGCTGCGATCGCGACCCCGCTGTTTTTCATATCCTGGATCACTTCCAGAAATGTGTTCTCGTCAGCGATCAGCGCCGCATACTGATGGACCCGATCCGCTTCCCGACGCAGGCGGTCTGCCGTTGCATCCGCCTGCCCGACGGTTTTTTCATAGGCATCCGGCAGGTTCAGTGCATCGTCATAGACGAGCGCCTCGCGGCTTACATCTTCACCATCCAGCCACTGCCTGCGCAACAGGGTCCACCCCTGTTGCCGCTTCGCCCGGATCTGGCTCAGTTCCTCTTCCGTCGGCACATCGCCCGAATTGCGGAGTGTTTTGATGGTTTTTTTCACATCTGCCAGTCTGGCCCGGACCTCGGCGGTTCGTTTCTCGATCTCCTTTTTTTTGTCCTCCAGATTCTGAAACAGGGTCTCATACTGACTGATGGTTTCCCGCAGCGGCAGCGGCAGCGACAGTAAATCCAGCAGTTCCCCGGACCAGAGACCTATTTTATCCAGATCCTGTCGGCAACCCAGCTGACTCTCCTGCAGACGCTGCTCTTTCTCTTCAATCACCGCATCAATCTCGCCCAGCCGCCTTGCCTGTCGCAACGCCTCTTTCAGGCTGTCACTGTCGGCTGCCACACCCAGGGTTGAAAGCGTTTTCGTTCTGGACTGAATCTCCCCTGTCAGTTTGAGGACCCGTTTTTCCATCTCGCGCATGGCCTGCTGGATTTCATGCTGTTGCACCACCAGGCTCTGGATCAGTTTCCGTCTGCCCATCAGGGGCCGCAACTCCTCGACCCGCTCGATGTCCAGACTCTGGTTGACCTGCTTCAGAAGAAGTACCGCATCGGACCAGTTGCTGCTGCGCATCCCCATCAATCTTGAACGATCCTGCATTGCCTTTTCATGTACAGCGAGACGCTGGGCCATTTTTTCGATCGCTTCGGCATGCTCCAGTACGGTATGATCGACCTGGAGATTGGTGAG
Organism: bacterium; assembly: GCA_018830885.1. Classification (GTDB taxonomy): domain Bacteria; phylum SAR324; class SAR324; order XYD2-FULL-50-16; family XYD2-FULL-50-16; genus JAHJRI01. The sequence continues at coordinate 17,116 of JAHJRI010000457.1, forward strand.
ACTGTGATCCAGCTCTTCCAGTTTTTGCCGGATACCGGCCCGTTCCACGCAGGCTGCATGAAGCTGCTGTTCGATCAAGCGGTTCTGCTCGGAAAAATCGTCCGGCAGATCGACAACCGTGCCCATCTCTGCGATGGCACCCCGCAGACGTTCCCTTTGAATCAATTGGGGCAGTGCCTGTTTGATCCGATCCAGTCTCCGCCGGTCCCGATCCTTGGCGGCACGTTCCTGTTCAACCTGCTTCAGGGTATCGGCGGCCAATGCGAGTTCATTCTGAAGCGTTTTCCAATCCCGCCCCGAAAGGGCTGCCTCCTTAACGGTTTTCTGGAGGTGTTTGTAGCGGGCGAGGGTTTCATTGATTTTTTGTTTTGACCCCCTGACCTTAAAGAGTTCATCCGCCTGTTTTTCCAGTTCGGTGATCACCTCGCGCAGTGAATGAATTCCCGCACCGGCGGAAAAAAGGGTTTGCCCCACATCCCCTTTCTGGGCCAGGATATCCTCACCCCCCTGGACCAGGCCTTCATGATCAATACCATACAGTGATTCAAAGACCGGCTGATCCAGTATGGGTAGAAATGTTGCCAGTGTTCTTGACGACACCGGATCACCCTGCTCATCAAGTAGATCGGCCTTTCTTTTCTTGCGTCTGAAAAAGGAGAATGTCGTTCCAGCCTCGGACACCAGGGTGCCCCCGACCAGGAGCGCATCGTTGGCATGCACGAAATTATCCCCGGTTCGTTCGGGAAAACCGAAAAGCCAGGCTTTAAGAGCTCTCAAGGCACTGCTTTTGCCCGCTTCATTCGGTCCAAAAATGATGTGCAGCCCCGGGTTCTCCGTTTCGAACTGAAGCAAACGGTCTGTAAACGGACCAAAAGCCCTGATATCCAGCTGTCTGATTCTCATGTTCCACTCCCGTGTTTCAGGAGTTTCGCAATCAGCAGTTCCCTGACGTCACTGTTGAGTTCCGCCAGGAGTTGGGGGTCTTCGGAGAGGTAGGAATCGTCATTTTTCAGGAATTCGGCAGGCAGTTTGCTTTTTAAACTGGCAATTTCCGGGCTCAATCTCAGAATCGACTCGGTATTCAACTCAAGGGTCGCCACCGCCTGCATCAATCCGGCGATGGGGCTTTCCTCTCCCAACGTCGATTCCACCGGTGCAGCCCGCCGGGTTCTGAATCTGACTTTTTCCAGCCACATATCCCCCAGACCGGTGGTGATCCCCCGAAATATCTCGGTCAGGGGGTTGCTTTCCTCCTGCAGTCGGGAATGAATCGGACCGGCACCGACAATATTCAGACGAACGGCCAGGGTTCTTGCCCCTGCCTGTTGTTGAATATCATCCAGGGCCACCCTCACCAGCTGAATGACATGATCAACCGTCTCACATCCCGAGACATCAACGTCGCAGACAGACCAGCGCAGCACATCGACCTCACGCTGTCGCACATCAACAATACGACCCTCCTCGACTGTTACCAGCGTGGCACTCTTGGCTCCCGTCTCCCTGATATGTCTTCCCTGGATATTCCCGGGAAAAACGATCCACGGTTCCTGCCGCACCGTTTCGAAAAGGTGAACATGTCCCAGTGCCCAGTAATCGTAACCTCTGGAAGTCAGGTCGTCGACGGTACAGGGAGCATAGGGCTCGTGACCCGCCCTCCCGTTGAGGGATGTGTGCAGCAGACCGATATTAAAAAAGGATGTCAGGCTCCGGGGGTAATCCAGTACCAGGTTCTCACTGACCACCCGGCTCTCGTATCCCCGGCCGTGAACGGCCACATGAAGTGCTTCGATGATTTCCGTGGAGGCTTTATGGGTGGGAAACTGGATGACATTATCCGGCAACTGCAGTGATTTTGTGATCTGGCTGGCTGCATCATGGTTACCTGACACCAGAAAAACGCGAATCCCCTCTTTTCGCAGCCTTGACATGCCATTGATGAAAAAAAGACCGGTATGGTAGTCTTTCCAGTCGCCGTCGTATAGATCACCGGCAATCAGAACAAAAGCGACTGCTTCCTCGATAGCCAGATCGACCAGGTTATCAAATGCCCTGCGCGTCGCCTGCCTGATCTGCTCCACCGGTGCATCCTCATAACTCTCCAGACCGCGTAGCGGGCTGTCCAGGTGGATATCGGCGGTATGAAGGAATTTGAACATGGGTGTCTGTGCTGGAACGGGTGACCGAACATTCAGCTTTGTTTTTTCAGGAATTCCGCTCTGTTTCTGTAAAAGCCTTTCCGGAATGCGTGTCGATCATAAGGAATCGCCATCTGGAAGTCAAGGGGGTCAGCACCTGTCCCTGTCAGGAATCCCCGGGGGAACCCATTCTGAACAGGGAATCTGATCCGGGTCCGGTATTGTCTCCCGGGAGATGAACACCCGCTGTGTTCCCTTCCCGGACCGCGATCCCCGCCAATCCTGTTTCAGTCTACCCGATTGATAAAATTCTGTACATCAGGTCGGTTATCTGGTTCAATAAAGCCGAAAACTGGTTACTATTCAGCTGAATTTCGTTGATGGGGCCTTGACCGGCATGCAATTGAACTCATTCTCGGCAGACTTCCATGTCTGCCTCCGAGGGCGGTCGTTCACATCGCCATCCTGACGATGTTGAACCACTCCCAGTCCGTTCAATCACATACCGGTCACGGCCTCATTAACTCAGAAAAAGTGGTGAATAGTTACGAAAACTGCAAGTACACCGGTTTGAACCAACACGAATGACCCTCCCCGCAGCCAGTGAGAAGCGAAACTTGCTGCTTCGAAAGGGGGTAGCACTCGTCATCCCGGGTGACAGGACGAGGCAAGCTGCGGGGAATTAAACCAAAATAGGATGAAACACAAGCAGGGGGGCAGGGTGAATCAGGAGACAGTTGACTACGATTTTATTGTGATCGGTTCGGGTTTTGGCGGGAGTGTGTCTGCGCTGAGACTGGTGGAAAAAGGGTACAAAGTCTGTATCCTGGAAAAAGGCCGGCGCTGGAAGAAAGAGGACTTCCCCAAGACCAACTGGAATCTCAAGAAATACCTGTGGCTGCCCCAGCTGGGCATGTATGGCTACCAGATGCTGACCCAGTTGAAGCATGTGTTGATCTTTCACGGCGGCGGTGTCGGTGGGGGCAGTCTCGTCTATGCCAACCAGTTGCTCATCCCACCGGATGAGGTGTTCAATCGTCCGGAATGGGGGATCCCCGACTGCAGGGACACCCTCATGCCCCACTATCAAGAGGCCCGCCGTATGCTGGGCGCCAACCCCAGTCCCCAGATCGGGGCCGCCGACAGATGCCTGCGTCAGGTTGGTATTGATCAGCGGGGGGAAGACACCTTTCACATCAATGACGTGGGGGTTTTTTTCGGGGAGCCGGATAAAACGGTGGCTGATCCTTATTTTGGAGGGGAAGGGCCCGAAAGGACCGGCTGCACCTTTTGCGGTTCCTGTATGATTGGTTGTCCGGTGGGTGCCAAAAATACCCTGGATCGGAACTATCTTTACCTGGCGGAAAAAAAAGGGGTCAGGATCATCCCGGATACCGAAGTCACAGGGGTCCGCCCCCTGAATAGCGGTTATGAAATCACGAGCTGCAGCCCCTCGGGCGATCTTCCCGAAAAGCGATATACCACCCGCGGTGCCGTTTTCAGCGGGGGCGTGATGGGAACGGTCAAACTGCTACTCGAATGCAAACACAAAAAGATGTTGCCCAACATCTCCGACCAGCTGGGCAACACTGTCCGCACAAACTCCGAGGCTCTGATGGGGGTCAAATCCAACGACAGGCGCACCGATTGGAACGATCAGATCGCCATCACGTCGGGGATTTATCCGGATGAAACAACCCATGTTGAAATGGTGCGTTTCAATAAGGGGTCCGATGTTTTGCTGACCCTGCTGACCCTGATGACCGGCGGAGGCGGCCGAGTTCCCCGGGCTGTGCGATATCTGGGCAACGTCCTGCGCCATCCGGTCCGTTTTGTGTCACTCCTCTGGCCACTGGGAAAAGCCGCCAGCACAACCGTCGTACTGGTCATGCAGACCGATGAGAACTATCTCAGGCTGGATTACAAACGCCGCTGGTGGAGACTGGGAGGGCACAGCATGAACTCCAGTCTGCCCCAGGGCTTGATGCGGCCTCCGGCCTATATCCCGATTGCCAATGAAATCACCGGTCGGCTGGCTGAAAAAATGAAGGGAATCCCGCTGAGTTCCTATCCGGAAGCACTCCTGAATTCGTCAACCACCGCGCATATCCTGGGGGGCTGCTGCATGGGCAGGACTCCGGAAACCGGAGTGGTGGGCTTGAACGGGGAATTGTTCGGCTATCCCAACCTGTATGTGGCTGACGGCTCGGTTATCGCGGCAAACCTGGGGGTCAATCCCAGCCTGACCATAACGGCGTTGTCGGAATACATCATGTCGCAGGCAACCCTGAAATAACGATCGCTGCATCATTTTCCGCCATATGCCGGACTATCAGGCTTCGACCGGTTCGCCGAGAGAGATGAACCCGAGGGACTCAATACGCACATCCTGGGAGATCTCGTTGTGGGAGAGTACCACCAGATTCGATATGGCGCGCTCGGTCAACCGTTTGAGGTGGGGTCTGACAACCGGCGAACAGAGAATAAGGGGTTGATAGTTAAACATGGAGAACGTTTCAAGACTTCTTTCGACAGCGGTAATTATTGCCTCTCCCGATGCCGGGTCGATGCCCAGGTAGGATCCCTGTCCAGTTTCCTGAATTGATTCAGCAATTTTATTTTCAATCTCCTGGTCAAGGGTCATGACGGGGATGGTTCCATCGTCTGTCTGGTACTGCCGGGAGATATTTCTGGCCAGGGCTTCCCTGACGTGTTCTGTAAGGATATCAGGCATTTTTGTATATTGGGCGATGTCTGCCATCGTCTCCAGAATCGTGGTCATGTCCCGTATGGAAACATTTTCCCTGAGCAGATTCTGCAGGACTCTCTGGATAGCCCCCAGCCCCAGCAGATCCGGAATCAGTTCTTCAATAATCTTGGGATCATTCTCCGCCACCTTGTCCAGAAGTCTTTGAACTTCCTGACGTCCGAGAAATTCCGGCGCCTGGGATTTAATGATTTCGGTCAGGTGGGTGGAGACGACCGTGGGGACATCCACCACGGTGTATCCCGCAATCTGGGCTTTCTCCCTGTCGTCTGCCGAGATCCAGATAGCCGGCAGGCCGAAAGCCGGTTCCACGGTCTCCAGTCCGTCAATCTCTTCATCGACTTCCCCGGCCTTCATCGCCAGGTAGTGATCCATCATCATCTCTCCCTTGCCCACTTCGATGCCCTTGATAATCAAGCTGTAGGCGCCGGGTTCCAGCTGCAGGTTATCCTTGATGTGAACCGGTGGCACAACAAAACCGAGATCCAGTGCGACCTGCCGACGAATGGCCTTGACCCGTTCCAGCAACTCTCCGTCCTGCTCGGGATCCACCAGCGGGATGAGCGCATAACCCAGTTCCAGACCAAGGGTATCGATGGGCAGCAGATCCGCGATCTCCTCGCTGGCTTCCTTCATCTCTTCGGCTTCCTTTATCTCTTCCTGTTGAGCCCGTTCCATGACCTCCTGCTTTTTCTTCTGGGCTCCTTTCCAGGCAAAAAATCCCAGCACCATTGCCAGCAGAATAAAGGTCGGCTTCGGCATTCCAGGCACCAGCGAGAAAACAAAGAGTGTCATGGACGCAAGTCCCAGCGTCAGCGGGTTGCCAAGTATCTGCAACCCCAGGTCTTTCCCCAGCCGGTTGGTTGCGCCGGTTTTACTGATCACGATGGCTGCTGACGTTGAAATAATCAGCGCCGGTATCTGGCTGACCAGACCGTCACCGATCGTCAGGGAGGTAAAGGTGGCTGCCGCTTTGGTGATATCCATCCCATAGAAGAGCAGACCGAGAACCAGACCACCGATGATATTGATCGCTGTTATGACCAAACCGGCAATGGCGTCTCCCCGGACAAACTTGCTGGCACCGTCCATGGCTCCGAAAAAGTCCGATTCCCGCTGGATTTCAATACGTCTGTTCTTTGCCGCCTGCTCATCGATAATGCCTGCATTGAGATCGGCATCGATGGCCATCTGCTTTCCGGGCATGGCATCCAGAGTGAACCTGGCAGCCACTTCGGCTATCCGACCGGCACCTTTCGTGATGACGATAAAGTTGATCAATACAAAAATCAGGAAGATGATAATACCAATCACATAGTTGCCGCCCACAACAAACCCGCCAAAGGCCTGGATCACGTTTCCGGCCGCAGACAGCCCCCGTTTACCGTTTGTCAGGATGGCCCGGGTAGAGGCCACATTGAGTGACAGGCGAAACAGGGTGGTGACCAGCAGCACACTGGGAAAAACTGAAAAATCAAGGGGTTTGATTGAGTATAGGGCAACAAAGAGGATCAGCACCGAAATCATGATATTCAGCGCAAACATGATGTCCAGCAGAAAGGGAGTCAGGGGCAGGATCATGACACCCAAAATGCCTATCATTCCAACGGCAAGGGAAATATCCCAATTTATCCATCGGCCCTTGGATTCGGTATCTGCAATGGCTACCATTTATTTTCGCTGAGAGGTATTTTCTGAAACAGGCTGGACCTGCCGGTCTATTCGCCGGCACTTATATTTGGAATTAAAATGCAGTAAAAATACCAATATCGCGATCGGGTGGTGTTTTCTGGTGAGATTTATGGAAGTAAAAGGGTAAGGGTTTCTATTCTCAGGTCTTTCAGGACCGCTTCAATCCTCTTTTCTGGGCTTTGTATACAAATGCCAGGATCTCGGCCACCGCCTTGTAAAACTCCTCGGGCAGATCCTCTCCTATTTCCACCTGGAAATAGAGTGCCCTGGCCACACCGGGATTCTGGTACACCAACACCCCGTTTTCACTCGCAATTTCAATGATCCGCAATGCGAGGTGATCCATCCCCTTGGCCACCACCCGGGGTGCCGACATCTCTTCCCGGTCGTATTTCAGGGCTACGGCAAAATGGGTCGGGTTGCTGATCACCACATCCGAGGTCGGAACCTCCTGCATCATTCTAGCCTGGCTCAGCTGTTGCTGGATCTGCCGAATACGCGCTTTCAATGTTGGATCCCCTTCCGTCTGCTTGTGCTCCTCCTTCAGCTCCTGTTTGGACATTTTCAGCTTCTGCTCCAGGTCCCAGCGCTGGAACAGATAATCAAAGATCGCCAGAATCAGAAACGCCAGAAAGAGGCGGAAGACAAAATCGCCGATAATGGCTGCTGCGCTGTCCATCAGATTCTTGGAGTCGGTATCGATCAGACTGATGATCCGACTCAGACTGATGGAAAATGTATAGTAGCCGATATAGCCTATGACCCCCATCTTGAAAAGAGACTTGAGAAACTCGCTGAAGGCCTGCTTGGAGAAGATCCGCCCAAGCCCTTTCAGGGGGTTCAGTTTTTCCAGTTTCGGTGTCAGCGGTTTGAGGGTGAGGTTAAGTCCAACCTGCAGAACACTGGACATGACCCCCACCAGCATGGCGACAACAAAGAAAGGAATGATGGCGATCACCGACATGCGCATGTGGATATCGATCAGTCTCTCAAGCAGGTCGATCGTCAACTCGGATTGGGTCAGGTTGTTGAACGTAAAGACAAAGGATTCCTTGAAGCCGTCCAGGATGGTATTCCCCATAAAATAGAACAGCAGCAGGAAACTGCCGAGCAGGGCAACCGCACTCACCTCCCTGCTGAAGGCGACCTGCCCCTCCTTCCTGGCATCATCCCGTCGTCTCTGGGATGGGACCTCTGTTTTTTCTTCGGTTGATGATTCGGCCATCGTTTATCTCGCCATCAGATCCAGCATTTGCAGTGTCTGCCGTCCGAAAGTGCCATAGATCTTGGTCAGGGCATCGACCATATGGGGAATACCAATAATAATCAGGATCAGACCCAGACCGATGGTAAATGGAAACCCCACGATAAAGACATTCATCTGGGGAATGCTCCGCGCCATGAATCCCATGATGACGTTTGCCAGCAGCATGGAGATGATAATCGGAGACCCCAGCTTGACCCCGATAATAACCAGGTCGCCCATAATACGCAACAGAAATTCAATTTTCCCGGCTGAAAAGAGAAACCCCTGGATCGGTATTTTCTGATAGCTGACCAGCAATGCCTCGAAAAAAACGTGATGCCCGTCCAGAACCACAAAAAGCAGGGTTGCCAGGATGCTTTCGAAAGATGCAATGATGGAAACCTGGAGATCGGTTTGGGGGTCAACCACATTGGCAATGCTCAACCCCATTTGAAACCCGATGATGGTTCCGGCGAAATTGACGGCGGCGAACATGATTCTGGGGATGACCCCCAGCAGCAGGCCCACCATCAGCTCTTTGATCCCGAGCAGGAAGTAATCCGCAACGGTGGCATTGAGCGGAAACTTTGGCACCGGGATGATACTGAGAACAATAAAGGCGCAGAGGATGCTCATGTAGACCCGTAGAGCCCTGGGAACATTCTCTGAACTCAGGACGGGTGCTGTGACAAAAATACCGGAGACACGCAGGAAAATTAAAAAGAAGGCAAAATACAGCTCTGGACTAAAACTGAGAATGCTCGTCATGTAAATGCTGTGAGTGAGGGCAGAAGACTGCCCCATAATCAAACATCATCATCTGTGGACGTGAAGTTCTGTATCGGCAATTCCGGAATCTTGTCGGCTCCCTTGAGTCGTTCCTGCTCGCTTTTACAATCGACACAGAGTTTTGTAAAGGGCAAAGCAATAAGGCGTGCCTTCCCGATTTTTTCCCCGCAGTCATCACAAATCCCGTAGGTTTTCGCATCGATGGATTCGAGTGCCATCTTTATCTGCTTCAGCTTCTGTTGATCGCGCTCGCACAGCAACTGATAAAATTCCCGATTACGTTCCTCGGTTGCATGGTCGATATCATCACCAATATCGTCGGTTACAGCCGATGCTGAATTGGTCCTTTCGTTTTCGATATCGTCCATGATTGCCTTCTGCATTTCCAGCAATTTTGCCTTAATATCTTTCATTATGGTGAGTTGTTAGTTATTTGTTATTGTCTGCGGAAATATTGAAATTTCAATACGGAACCTTGTCCAAATTGTTCCATTTCTTTTACTTGCTTCTAAGCGGTAATATTATACATACAATTTTTTATTATGCAATATATTTCAATATATTATTGATTTTATTGTATATTTTACTTATTCGTACAAGTAGCGATTGACCCCTTTTTCTAGGCAGATACTGAGACCGCTATGTCATTGAATGGATGGATGGATGGATGGATGGATGGATAGATGGATGGATGGGGAGTGGTAACGCATCGCCATGATCGTGATGTCAGTGACCCCCTTCGGAAGATGGCCATGGCTTCATAGCAAAGAGCATGGAGAATAAGTTCAATGACATACAGGTCATGGCGTCTATAGCTGAACCTGAATAGATCCTCGAACGATTGCCTGGCAGAAACGCGCAGCAGATAATGTACCCGCATTGGAAGAATCATGAGGTCGGACCGGGATCAGGATCAAAAACCGGATTGAAACGATTAATTCTTGATTTGAATCTCGCTATCCTGCCAGATGCCATCTTTGAGGAGCTGACAGGGCTTGAACTGGGTTTTATAAGCCATCGCCCTGCAGTCCCGCACCCAGAATCCCAAATGCAGGTAGCTTTTCTTCATCTGCTGGGCAAGTTCCAGTTCCTTGAGGACGGAATAGACGCCGAGGCTGCGCCGGGCATAATCCGGGCTGAAGGCAAAATAGACACTGCTCAGAGAGTCCGCCAGCAGGTCGATCCAACCGATACCCGCCAGGATCCTGCCTTCATAATACCGCATCATAATGAAGGGTGTTGAGAAAAAACCGGCAAACGCTTATTATTCCTTGCTTTAAACGGAAGAACCTCTATAATGGTATTATGATACCCATAAATATCATATAATTAACACAAAAATAGAGGTTCCCCATGCATCATAAGAATATC
>JAHJRI010000458.1 GCA_018830885.1 bacterium
CAAGCCTTTTTTTATTTCGATCCGCAATAGTGCCGTTGCGATGGTCCTGTTTCTTGCCTTGTGGGCCCTTTTCTCGCTGTTTTCACCGGCTTACCTGGTTCCCTCACCTGCTGCCGTACTGGGCAGCACGATAGGCTATCTCAAAAACGATTTTTTCCATCATCTCCTGCTGACCCTGATGCGTGTGCTGACAGGGTTTGTTGCCGCCTTTCTGCTGGGGAGCACTGTGGGGCTAATTTCAGCCGGGGTGAAGCAGACGCAGAGCATCAACACGTTTCTGGTGCTGTGCCAGGTCATCCCAGGCACCATTCTGGGGATTATTTTTCTACTGCTCCTTGGTATCGGCAGCCGGGTACCGATCGCGATGGTGATCTTTCTCGTATTGCCGATCGTGGCCATCAACACGGCCAATGCGTTGCTGAAACGGAACCCTTTGCTGGAGAACTATCTCCGCTCAATTGGCGCCAAAAGGGCCCATTTTCTGACCCATATCTACCTTCCGGCCCTGATACCGACGTTTCAGAGCAATCTGACCATCGGTTTCGGTCTTTCCCTGAAGGTGGTGATCCTCGGAGAATTTATCGGATCCCAGGATGGCATCGGATACCTGCTCAATCTGTCCAGAATCTATTTTAAAATGGACCAGGTATTCTTCTGGCTTCTGGTGGTCGTGTTGATCATGGGGTGTTTCCAGATCCTGCAGAATCTGTTGTTTACTGTTTTTTTAGGAAAATACTTCTACCCCGAATAGTCACTGGACAACAAAATGATGAATCCCATGCTGACGGTCAGGCACCTGACCAAACGATTCGGTTGCCGTTTAGTCATCGACAACCTCTCCTTTACCCTTCATCAGGGAAATCGCATCACGCTCTTCGCTCCCTCAGGAGCCGGCAAAACGACGCTGATCAATATTCTGAACGGTTTTGATCCCGGGTTTGAAGGGTTCTACCGGCTGACCGCCCGTCATCCGGCGACTGTCTTTCAAGAACCGCGGCTCTTCTCCCACCTGACGGTGCACGAAAATATTTTCCTGCCATTCCAGGTGCGCCGGTTACCCATTACGGATGCTGTTCTGGCGCGATATACGACCTGGCTGGACCTTTGCGAGCTGACGGAGCGAACCGGTCATTTTCCGTTTCAACTGTCCGGTGGTTTGAAACAGAAAGTCGCCCTGATTCGCTGCTTTCTCACCGAACCGGATTTTGTCATGCTGGATGAGCCGTTCAAATCGATCGATATGGATTCGAAAAGACGCATTATCGAGCATATCATCTATGCCTATCCCTCCGTAACGGTTTTACTGGCCACTCACAATCTGGATGAGATCCCCTTGTTGACCAAATGGCTCTTGATTTTTAAAACCAGCGCCTTGACAGGAAATTCGATGGTACAGGAGATATCCGGGCTTACCCTGCCGGATCTGTTCACCCGGATCATGCCATATCCTGACCGGTGACCTGCACGGTCCGGCCAGAGAACCGCACAGTTATAACACGATCCGGTTGCGGTGTCTGTAGGTGAGCGAATAGATGATCATCAACAGAAACATGACGGCAACCGAGATGGCATACAGCTCATTGAACGCGGATCGTCTGAAAAACGCCAGTACGGCCAGGACAACGGCTGCCAGACCAACCAGGGCGATCATTTTTCCCATCAAGCCGCCACTGAAAAAATAAGGGACCAGGATCAGGAAGATCAGGGCCAGTCCACCCCATTTCAGCCATGTAAATGCAACCAGCAGTTGAAGCTCCCTGTCGAATCCCCCGTTGACCAGTTTCTGAGTAATGCTCAGCAACTGGACATTTTCCAGGGCGTCCCCGATCAACACCAGTATCGCAAGCAGGGCCGCAATATAGTATTGACGATGACGGGTGATGCGGGCACAGGTCATGGAAAACCCGAACAGAAATGCGGCATACAGGACCATATACACATAGTCGAGTCGGTTGCCCAGATCCATGGCGGTGATCATGGATGCCCGAAAGTCTGATCCGGGGGCGCCGAACAGCGCCTGGACCTCTTCTTGCGTTCTGACAAATTCAAAGGCCAGGATGGGGGTAAAAAACCCGTCCGGCAGCCTGGGAGCCTGGGAGGGAAAAATTTTCAACAGCATCAGGCTGGTGATGATGACCAGAATGCCGATAATACCGCTTTTAAAAAACGGCTTTCTCATAAAGAAGACTCCTTTCAGATGGCGTACGTTTATGCCGGGGGATGGAGACGTCCTTCACCAGGGAACGAAGATTGATTCGGCTCGCCCATAACGTTTCACAATTCAGTGGCCGGGTCAAATGGTTTCTGTTGTTTTGATTGAATATTGGAACAGTTCCGCCTGGGGGGCACATCGCATTCCGGTTTACCCTGAAACACCGGAGATCCACTTGGCATTGTGCAGCGTCAATCCGCTGCACAATGCTGCAGTCCCCTACCCATTTTGTATCCGATCCTGTATGATCGAATCCATATCGATGAATCAATCCTTATAAACAAAGGCTCAAGGGGTATATTTTGGATCAGAACGACACAGAACCGAAAAGCAGATCTCAGAAAAAAAGAGACGCTCAGGCGCTCCAGGCACTGGGAGAAAAACTGGTATCCCTTTCAAAAGAGGAACTCAAGGACCTGGGACTGCCCGACAAACTTCAGAAAGCTGTTCTGGAGGCCAGGATTCTGAAACCGCGGGAAGCACTCCGCAGACAAATGCAGCACATCGGGGCACTGATGCGGTCGATTGATCCGGAACCGATCCGGGCGGCCATCGAATCCTCAGCCACCCGGCAGTATCTGAAAGCCCGGGAACACAAGAAAATAGAAGATCTGCGCGATGGGCTGATCGCCGGGACCATTGATCTGCAGCGGGATCTACTGGAAGACTACCCGGAAGCGGACCGTCGACACATCTCCCAGTTGATACGAAATGCCCACAAGGAGGCGGAAAACAACAAGCCCCCCAAGTCTGCCAGAGCCCTTTTCCGCTATCTCCGGGATCTTTCTGTGAACTGATACAGGGCAAACGGGATCGGTGCGCAGGGTCAGCGTGACCGGACAGACCGCAGGTTCATTTCATTG
>JAHJRI010000459.1 GCA_018830885.1 bacterium
ACTCATTCTCGACGGCCGTCCATGGCCGTCTTCCGAGGGCGGTCGCTGACATCGCCATCATGGCGATGCTTAACCACTCCCAATCCGTTCAATCACATACTGGTCCCCGCTCTGATGGCTGAACATAAGCTGAATAGTTACTTTTATTTTTGATTTGCCGGTTTGAAATGATTTGTCGCCGGGTATGTCTGTGCAGACGTGGTTTGAAAATCACGAATTGTCCCTGGATGCTTTGCTGGCGACAGGTCGTTTGGATTTTCGATTTTTCAGATGGCTGTCACTTATCTGATGACTGAGTATCTACCACAACCATGGAATCTCAGTCCAGGGTTTCAGTCAGATTCCGCCCGGGCTTCTGATTGGTGATTGAAGCAAGGTGGAAAAGTGGTCTTGAGATGAGGAGCTGAAGATAGACGCCGGTCTGTAACGGGCTGGACGGATTGACCGATCAGGGGAAACCCGCTTCCAGGCCATCCCGCCATTCGTTTCCGAAATCGAGAATGGATTGCACGAATTCTGCGGATTTCTCCTTGCGGTTGAGCGCCAGATGGATGACAACCCTGTCCGGGTCGGGTGGATATCCCGTGGTAATTGTCCAGGACAGGGCATTGGGGCAGGTGGTCAGGGCAAATCTCAGACCGCCGTTGATTGTCTGGCGACTCAGCTCAAATTCCCCCCATGAGGAACCGATGGTTGCGGTGTCCAATGTCTGCTGCAGGAGAACGATAGATTCGCAGAATCGTTCGATATTGGCGATGGTGATGGCGTTCTGCAGCTTTTTTTCGTCAACGGCGACGTCTGCAATGATAAAGAATTCCATTTCGGTTCGGGGCTGTTGTTATAATCAGTGGTTTGTGACAGTGTCGTCAGGCTCTCTGCTGATAATGGTACAGCATTCTCCCGGCGCTGACCAGATCAAACTGGAACCCTATCGCTCTGTGATCCGAATCCCCGCCCACCCTGCGGGATGTTTTAAAATCCCGGCTGGACGGGACGGCTGTCCTGCTCATGATTTTGGAAATGGGGATAGGCCGCGGATGGTGGCTGTTTTGATAGCCAGTTCCATGGCACTGGCGGGGATGGGCCGTTGTTCCGCTTCCGGTTTCAGTGCCATGCGAATGGCGTCTCCGGGACAGGTGGTCACACAGAGACCGCAGCCGATGCAGCGCTGGGGCTGGATGGTGGCCAGACCGGCAGCGTTCAGGGAGACGGCCGCCATCTGGCAACGGTCCAGACAGGTTTCACAACCGGTGCACGCATCATAATCGACTGCCGCAAAATAGTTGTTCATCACCAGTTCGGCCGGTTTCGGCGTTGCCTTCAGCGCCCGCAGGATGCCGCAGCAATCGCCGCAACAGTTGCACATGCCGCCCGGATTGACCGAACTGGCAGGCTGGGCCACCAGGCCTTCCTGCTCGGACCTGGCCAGCAGGGTCAGCCCCTCGTCCAGGTCAATATAACGACCCAGGCCGTTTTCCACGTAATAGTCGGCGTGGGAACCGAATGAGAAGCAGACCTCCTGGGGCTTTTCGCAGGCCTCCCCCAGTTTCTCCTGCTGCACCCGGCAGATGCACCGGGCCACGGCAATTCTGCTCGCGGCCTGCAGAATCTTCCGCGCATCGGAATAGGGGGCAATCTGCATGGTGGCTTCGATCGCTTCGTTCACCGGGATGGTGCGCAGGGGTACCATTGAATTCGCGATATGAGCGTTCATGCCCTCTTTGAAAAAGGTTTCCGTCAGCTCGGCCAGCTCCCGGTCCATCTTCCCCAGTTGATACTCATAAAAGCCAACCATGAAGGGCACCGCTGAGTAACGGACCGTCTTGTGTTTCCGGTGACGGAACAGAAGCCCATCCCGGGCCATCTGTTCAAGTTTCTCAGACAGCTCAACGGGATCCCGCCCCGTTCTCCCGGCAACGGATTCCGGCGTTTCCAGGGTAAGTCCCAACTGCAGGAAAAGCGCTGCGGTCTCTGCGCTGAAGATTTTTTTCAGGATCTTCATCTCAACACCGGATTCGGTTTTGGGGTATCCCATCGAATATGAATCCAGGCGTTCCCTTAATTGGTGAAATACCGTTTCAGACATGATTGCCTCCTCGCTACTGGTTAAAAACGGATGCGACCTCAAATACCCCGAATCTGGTTAACCCCGGTATCGGTCTGCCACCGAATGCACGCCCTGTTCTGTTAAAATCGCGATTGCCCGGCTGTCCAGGTTTTCCGGGGTAAGGGCCCCACCGTCCGCTTCTGCACCTTTTTTTCATCGATCCTCTTTCAATTGGCGTCACCCCGGGCTTTTCCTGTTTCTCTAATCAACGATAGCTTGATAGATTAACGTTTTAAGTAACATGCGGAAATAGTCCCGATTCTCAAAACTGGCCGTCATGGCGACTGCGGCCAGGTCTTCCATGGGATCGACCCAGAAAACCGTCCCATGAGCCCCGCCCTTGAAAAACTCGCCCACATTGCCGAGAAAGGTGGATGTCCCTTCGTGGGTACGCACATAAAACCCGAAACCGCTGCCATAACCGGGACCCGGCAGATAGGCAAGACCGTTCGGATTGTAGAGGGGCCCCAGATGGTCTGCAGACATGTAAGCCACGGTGGCTGGACTCAATATCTGTTTCCCGTCCAGGCTGCCTCCGTTGAGCAGCATCACGGCAAACCGCGCATAATCCAGCGTGGTTGAAACACCGGCGCCCCCACCGTCAAAGACAGTCATCGGTTTTGAAAAATCCATGGCGAAAACGGCCTTGGGACTCTGGTAGACCAGTCGGTCCAGTTTGGATGCAGCCACATTGAATCCTGTATCCACCATGTCCAGCGGTTGAAAGAGACGTTCCTGCAGAAACTGGTCGAAGGGCATGCCTGACACAACCTCCACCACACGCCCCAGAATACCAAAAGAGTTGCTGTACAGGTATTGCGTACCTGGCTGATAGGCCAAGGGCAGTTTCGCCGTCTTTTTAGCCATTTCCTCGATATTCTTGTTGTTGGATGCCGCGGCCAGATAGGGGGGCATAAAATCCCTGGGAACATAAAACCAGTAAATCAAACCCGAGGTATGGGTCAGCAGCTGGTGAATGGTAATCGGTGTTTTCGCTTTTTCCAGGATTTCCTTCCCGGAGGCATCTTTTTTGAATCCGGTCACCTGCATATCCTTGAATTCCGGAATATACTTTGCCACCGGATCGGAAAGCAGCAGTTTTCCCTCTTCGAACAACATCATCACCGCCGCGGAGGTCAACGGTTTTGTCATGGAATAGATGCGAAAGATGGTGTCTCTTTTCAAGGGCACCTTTTTTTCCGCGTCCATTGTCCCAAATGTCTTGAAATAAACCAATTTCCCCTTGCGGTAAATCAGGACCGTGGCCCCGGGAATTTTTCCCGCTTTGATATCTGAATTCAGCGCTTTGTCAATCCTCAGCAGACGCTGAGATGACATGCCGACGTCTTCCGGGGAAGCCGTGGAAAAAGGTTCTGCCGTCGCATTTGCGGAAAAAACAAAACCAAAAAGAAGTGCCAGTAAAACCATGCGGTATTTCATCGTTCCCTCCATGCTGTTGGTTATTGATGCTATATTTCCCAAAGACCCGGCATCTTGAGCAGTGACCGGGGTTTCGATCAATCCCATATCCCGATCCGTTCCCAATGCCATTGGCCGCTGCTGATCTGCCCAGGACCTGACACGACAGAGGCTGCCATGATTCAGGAGACCTGCACTGGATCTATTCTTCGGGAAAAATGCGATGGTTTGAATATCAACAGGAATGAGCCTACCTTGTCAAAAACGGAAATGCAATCCATTCCAATAGGAAAAAATGAACTGGAAACAGCCGAACGGGAGACCGGGCAGGGGAACTGCAGTTGAAGGATCTGGACACCGCTCCGGAACCGATACTCATAAAACCGGGGTCAGAATGCAAAGACCCGGTGGTGTCCGGTACAGGAATGGGTCCATGTCGATTGGAACTCATTTCTTCTGCTGCAGGGCCGTCACAATTTCCTTTAACCGCTTTTCCCACCCTTCCAACGGCACCTGGCAGGTGCCGACCTTTTCGTGACCGCCACCACCGTATGCCAGCATCAGTTTCCCGATATTGACTTTGCAGGTCCGGTTCAAAATACTGTGACCGCAGGCGAACACGATATTCTGCCTGTCCCTGCCCCACATCACCCGGACTTCAACATTCTGTTCAGGAAAAATGGCATAGATCACGAACCGGTTGCCGCTGTATATCGTCTCTTCGGACAGCAGGTTTGAAACGATGACATTTTTCCTGGTTTTGCTGCACCGTTGCATCATCAGGACAAACTGTTCCTGCTGATCAAAATAACGAACCACACGCTCCTGGATATCGTCCTTGGTGGTGATCAGTTCGGGTGGCATCGTCCGACAGTATTCCACCATCTCCTGCATCAGCTGATGGTTGCTGATCCTGTAGTCCTTAAAACGCCCCAGTCCGGACCGGGCATCCATAATAAAGGAAAGGAGAATCCACCCGGTCGGGTACAGGATCTCTTCCTCGGTCAGATCTCCGGAATCCGTTTTATTCACAGCCTCAAGCAGGGAGAGCAGGTGCTCTCCAAACCGTTTCTCCCCGCCGTAGTAGTCCCAGATTACCTGGGCAGCGCTTTTGGCCGGCTGGTAGGCACCTTCGAATTGAAACTGCCGGTCCTTCAACCGATTGTCTTCACTGGTGTGGTGGTCAAACCACATGCCGCATCCGTCGACATAGGGTACGTTTGCCAGCACGTCATCTTTCGAAATGGTGATTTTCCCATCCTGCATATCTTTCGGATGCACAAAATGGTAGTCATCGATGATGTTGATCTCCTTCAGCAGGACAGCACAAACCAGACCGTCAAAATCGGAACGTGTCACCAGTCTCATAAAACCCTCCCGGATTGTTCAGTAATAATAACCTGTTTGGAAACAGAACGTCTCATTCACTAACTGTCGGCTGTATTCAGCCTTGTCAATCATCACTCCTTCATCCAGTCTTGATCGGCCAGAATCGCTCTGACTTCAGCCTGGTACTTGGTCGCTCTTTCAAGGGAGCCTTTGTGCTGGCATCGACTGCCAAGAATGACATCAAGACATTCGGTCCCCTTGCGCAATCTTTCCCGGTTGGTATCGGCGTCAAAAAAAGGTCTGGCTTCCTTGGCAATCCAGGCGGCCTTGATAAAGGGATCCGCCTCGTATTGCTGTTTCAGCAGCGCATTTTCAAGATAATAGGTAATATTCTGGATGCATTGAAGATAAAGCTTGCTGGCAATGCTCTTTGCCTGCTCCTTGTTCCCTGCAGCGACAGCCAGCAGAAAATCGTTGGTGCGACTGCTGCTGATAATCATCTGTTTCTGCAGGATCAGATCTCTGTTCAGATCCGGTATATGTTTCAGGATGTTGGCAACGGATTCCTTGAGGATGGGAATCCGGGCAAAGAGGGAGTTGAGGATCAGGGTGACGTATACCACACTGTTGGCCGGCTTTCCCGCGCCGATTGTCTTGGTCGGATTCTTGCCTGCAACAGCCTGACAGGCAAGTTTCAGATCCATAATGGAGATGTTTTCCGTAATGATGGAGGTCCCCTTCAGTTTGACATTCAGGTTGGTCAGACCGGCCAATTGCCCCTTCACCTGCATCATGCGCGGAATCTTCAGGATTTTCTGGTAGAGCCGCTCGGATGCACTTCGCACATCCGGATCCGCATGATGCAGCCCATACCGATATTCTCTGGCGAGCCGTTCCTTGATGATCTCCAGATATTTCAGATAGATGGTCATAAACCAGTTGGCATTATAAATACTTGTGCCGCCGTTGTGCAGGGCTTTGCCGATCATCACCAGGGGATCGTACAACGCATCCATCTTATTCTGGTTCAGACCGCTGCGAGAGAGATCATTATAGAGCTGGATCGCCCTGAGTGCATTCAGATCCGCAGAATAGGGGTACTGCTTCATCTTCTTGTTGATCATTTCCCGTGCCCGGGTCACCCCCTCTTTTTCGGTAAATTTCTGGACCTCATCCCTGATTTCAGTGACATCAAGCTTTTTGCGAGTGCCAAACCACCGCTTTTTGGGTTCCGGATAGATAAGATCCTTTCCCAGAAATTCAGAGGAATCAGGGAATTTCTTGATGATTTGATTAAATTCGGCGATAACTCGATCACTGACCGATTGCTGATTTTCCGTTTCTTTCGGCATATCCCTGGCTCCACAGTGTTTTCAGAATGATCGACCCACTTTCACGCAAGGCCGATACCATTTGAAACCCGCTATTGGGGCTTTTAATCCGGCTGCTGGACAGCATTCTCCGGCACCTTCGGCAACATAGAAAGAAAATAAATCGAAGGATATCCTATATTCTTTTTACCTGTTTGTCTTTAAAAAATGTATCTATTCAGCTATTCAGCTTCAGCTATAGACGCTAAGACCGGTATGTTATTGAACTCATTCTCGACGTTCTTCGCTGCGAGTCTCGCGAATTCAGCCATGGCCGTCTTCCGAGGGCGGGCGTTAGCATCGCCATCATGGCGATGCTTAACCACTCCCAATCCGTTCAATGACATACAGGTCTCAGCGTCTGCTC
>JAHJRI010000041.1 GCA_018830885.1 bacterium
GGATTTCAGCGAGATGCGTTCTAGATCATCTTTAAAACGAGTCTCCGTCTGAAAGAGGTTTGTACCAGACACGGATGGATAAAGAGTCCTATTCTCATGGTCCGTTGTGCCCGCCCCGCGGGCACGGTGGTTTGTCAGCGATCACACTGCTTCCACCCGGCCCCGGATTTCGGGGCACAACAAGGGAAGTGAAAGAGTCTGCGAAGCCGGCCAGAAAGCAGAGAAGACATACCGTCGTTTTTTTTCATGTTTGTCTTTTTCTTCAATTCGTGGTAGGATTGTAGACGAAAAAGACGGTTCCCCCATGGTTTTTGAAGACCCCTTCAGTGACCTTCGGAACCGGATACTGATCGCTTGTCTGCAACCCGGGCAACCTGCATGTTTTTGTCATCGTGTAACGTGTCATTACTCTGATACAATTACGGAGGCGATCATGAAACAGAGAAATCATTCTTGGGAATTCCGGAAGCGGCCGGTGCCGTTTAATCCGGACAGGACCTATCTTCAGCAGGCGCTGGATGAGTATCTGGCCAGAGGAGGGCGGATTTCAACCCTCATCCCGGATGATACCAACTACAGGGCCTTTATCGAAAGCAACAGGGGTCTGGCAGATGCAGATGCGTTTTTAATGGGGCAGTACTAGACCCCATTGCGACGCGTTTTGAAACCATTCCGGTTCACGGAAACACAGCCCCCCGATATCGACGCCCCCTGTCCTGAAATTTATCTTTCCGGTATATTTAGTCTCTTCGTGTCCCTGTGAATGGTGGAAAATCCTCTGCACGACACCCGTCGATGAGTCTATTGCCCTGCGGAACAACGATCCTTTTGTTGTCTTTTCTCAGTCAACTTGCTATGCTCAGAATAGAATTCAGCGTCACGTGCCGCAAACTGCCGGCAGGAGGTATCTGACTGGTATCATAATTCATAAACCACTTTAGTGTAAGGCAGGTGCTGATAAGCGTTTGCGGTTTAGTGTCCCGGTTTTATAAAAAAAATAGTTCCTGTTCAGCCAATGTCGTTAACTTAAGGGCACCTTGATTAATTAAAATTATCGAACTTACCACACCAAAGGGTTGATCTTTCAAGAAACGCACGAGTCCATCCATGGAGCTCCTGGAAGCCATCCCTGGCTTCCAGGGTTCTTGATAACCGGAACCGTTGCTGCTGAGCAAGAAAAGGTTGTTTAAGTTAACGGCATCGCCTGTTCAGCAGAAATCGCGTCAAAGGGGGAGTGTTTGGTCGTAATTGTGCTTTAAAGTTCCGCGTGACAGGGGGAAGGATTTTAAACCCTTGAAAACAGGACGTTTTCAAGGAACACCAGGGATGTATGGATGCGAGCTTGAAATTATTCCCCCTGGCATGTGGATCTGCATTTGACTGTGACAGGATTGCCCAGTCAGTCAGCTGAACAATTGCAAAAGTCATTGCTTTTCAGCGAGTTCAATCAACCGTAAAACGATCAGTAAAAGGACGTTCATGAGCACCGAAATATTAACGGAAAGTGGAACCAACGAAGCGGAATTTCTGGAGTTCTACATCAACCAAAAAAGTTTTGCCATCAACGTGGCCAAAGTCATTCAGATTATTTCCTTTGATGATGAGCTTTTGACACGCACTGCCGGGGGTCCCCCCTCTGTGATGGGATCTCTGCTCTGGCGCGATCACACCATCGACCTGATCAATCTCTCCCAGGCCCTGAAGGATGGAGATGACCTGTCATCGGAAAGACCGGTCGTCCTGGTGACGAATTTCAATGATATGACCGCCGGTTTTCGGATCAGCGGGGTCAACCGCATTCATCGGGTCAACTGGAATGACATTCAACCGATGGATGCCGTCCTGGATCGCTATTCTCCCAGGTTCACCGGAACACTGACCATTGAAGGCAAGAATATTCTGCTGGTCGATTTTGAGAAACTCCTGTCTGAACTGTTTGACAACAATGAAGAAGCCGAAATCAACAAGGAGCTGATCCGAAGCAGCCGGGAAGCGCAACGGAAAGACAAGCGGATTGTTTTTGCAGAAGACTCCGTCCTGATCCGCAAGAATTTGCAGAAATACCTGACGGCAGCCGGGTATCAGGTGAATGTTCATGAAAACGGACAATCCGCCTGGGATCATATCACCAGACTCAAGAATAGCACCGAAGCCGGGACCGATATGGCTGAAGTGGTGGACCTGGTCATCACCGACATTGAAATGCCACAAATGGATGGTTTGACTTTTTGTCGGAAAATCAAGGAGGACAAACGACTGGCAAAGATTCCGGTGGTTATTTTCAGCTCACTGATCAATGACCAGATGGCCATCAAATGCAGGGAAGTTGGCGCCGATGCGTTTCTTTCCAAACCCCGCACAAAGGATCTAATCGTTAAGATTGACGAAATGTTGCTGAATTGACAAAAAGAAGGCGTGTCAAGTCATCTGTCTCATGTCAGGACTAGCAGAAATGAGGGGACCCGTAATTTGTTACGTGACCCCATTTATGCGAAATTGGCGGTTTGACGCAGCAGGAGCGATTCTGGCGGAATTCCCGATCCAGGGAAATGTTTTTCCGGGAGCCGGTTTCAACAGACAGGCAATCAGAATCCATACCGGTGGTAACACCCGAATCTCAGAAAGGCCCCGATGTCATATCTTAAATGGGATCCCAGTTACAGTGTGAACGACCCGTTCATTGACTCCCAGCATAAAAACATTATCAAGGCAATCAATGCGCTGATCGATGCCATTGATGACAGGAAGACCCGTCTTTTCTGCACAAAACTTCACAAAGCCCTGGAATCATACGCCGAACGGCACTTTTTCCACGAGGAAAAGATCCTGCTGGAGAATCATTTTCCAGACCTGGCCAAGCATCAGAAGGAACATGATTCCTTTACGAAGCGTATCGATGAGTTGAGCGCGAAGTTCGACAGGGACGAACCGGAAATCGAAGTCCAGCTGCAGATGCTGGATTTTCTGAAAGAGTGGCTCTACAAACACATTCTGACGAGTGATCGCGCATACGCGGACTTTATACAGAAGAAAACCAGAAAATAGATGGCTCAGTTCCCGTGCAACGGCAGAATTTCGCCGATCTGCATGATTTTGAACCGTTGACTGTCCAGGTGTTGACGCTGGATCTCCTGCCGGATATCGATAGCCGGATAACCGACCGGCTCGTCACCCAGTTCGAAGGTGCCCCACTGGGTCGGGATGAAATAGCGTGCCCCGAGATCGGAAAAGGCCCGGAAGGCTTCGGGTACATTCATGTGTGCGTAGTGCATGAACCAGCGGGGGTGATAGGCGGTCGTCGGCATGAGCGCATAGTCAATCTTGGGAAAACGCCTTCCAAACTCCCTGTATCCGGGAAAGTAGCCGCTGTCTCCACCCAGATAGATGGTCATATCACCGATCATCAGCATGTAGCTGGCCCAGAGGGATCGGTTCCGCCACTGATCCGCCCGTAAAGACCAATGCTGGGCGGGCAGGCAGATCAGGCGACATTGAGGGCCGCAGGACTTCTCCTGCCACCAGTCCATCTCCTGGACATCCTGTTTGCCCATCTCCTCGACAAGATTTTTTAATCCCAGGGGAACAAAGATCCTGGCATCTTCCGGCAGATCGGCAATACTGGCGCTGTCCAGGTGATCATAGTGATTATGGGAAATCACGACATTTAAAGGCATCCCCAGTTCCTTCAGATCCATGGCAGAAATAGCCGGAGGGGTTTTTCGCGCCGGCAGCAGCGCCCGTTTGGAAAAAATGGGATCGGTCAGCCAGTAGCTGTCCTTCACCCGGATCAGGAACGTATTGTGCCCAATCCAGAGGATGAAGTCCCCTTCTGTTTTGAGCATGCGGGCCCTTGTATCAGGAATCACCTCCGGGCGGAAACTGCTTTCCAACTCACTGTACTCCCTTCCCTTTGACAACTTCCATCCCAACACATCGAAAAATCCCTTGGCCGGCATGGGCAGCCAGGGGTTGAAAAAGCGGCCGTCCTGCTCATGGTCTGCATAGAGAGCCTCCGAATTCAGAGAAGCGACGGTCTCCCGCCATTTTTTTTCCTGGAACACCTCTTCTCTGCTGGAACAGGCCCCCGACAGGAAAGTCAGCAGGAAAAAACAGATGACATAAGGCTGCCAGAAGGACATGCCTGCTTTGCTGCGGTGTAAACTGAAAGGTGATGGGTTCATGGCATGCAATATTCAAGGCGCAGATATCGACCTCCATGCCCTGCCGGGCACAGAGAGGAATGAAACAGGTTAGAACCCGGCGGGAACGGTCCCGGTGCTGAAACTCATTATACATGGTTTCCCCGACGTTCACAACAGCCCGGGTTTATCGGGACACCAAAAACATGTCGGGATCTGATCATAACCTTTTTCCGCTTTCAGGTACCCACACATATTTGGTGCCCCCGGTTTATCCTGTTTTTTTTGAAAACGGCGCTTCCTCTGCTTGAGACAATCCGCTAATTGAGCTAGACTGAATGACGATTCAAACCATGTTACCATTCAGAAATATTCCCGGACTGGAGATTCTTCCTTATGACACTGATTACTGTTGATCCCGAACGCTGCACCAAAGACGGCCACTGCGTGGCTGAATGTCCCCCCCAGATTATTGCGCTCACGGATGAGATCCCCTTCGTGATGCCGGAAATGGAGGTTTACTGCATCGACTGCGGCCACTGTGTGGCGGTCTGCCCGGCCGAGGCCCTGACCCTGCGGACGCTTGCACCTGCCGAGTGTCTGCCTCTGAATAAAGCCAGCCTTCTGTCAGAGGAACAGGCCGAGCACTTTCTCCGCTCCCGCCGCTCCATCCGGAACTACAAGGACAAACCCGTGGAACGGGAAACGCTGCAGAAGTTGTTCGACCTGGCCCGTCATGCACCCACCGGCAGCAACAAGCAACCGGTCCAGTGGCTGGTGATCGAAGACGCCGGGGATGTTCAGAAAATTGCCGACATGGTGATCGACTGGATGAAGGATGTCATCCAGAAAGACCCGGCAGCAGCTGCAGAAATGAAATTCGACAGGATCGTGGCAGCACAGGCAGGGGGTGTGGACCGGATCTGCAGAAAGGCACCCCACCTGGCCATTGCCTTTGCGGACACCGCTTATTCCAACCCCCAGACCGACTGTGCCATTGCCCTCACCTACCTGGAGCTGTTTTTGCCGGCACTGGGGCTGGGAGGATGCTGGGGCGGCTATGTTAACTATGCCGCCAAGCACTGGCCGCCCCTGCAACAGTTCCTCAATCTCCCCGAGAATACGGAATGCTATGGGGTGATGATGATCGGATATCCACGATACCGTTATCATCGCATGCCCCTGCGCAGAGAGGCACCGGTGGTCTGGCGCTGATCAATCAATACTTGATCATCTTGTCGGCAATATCCTGAAAGGCTTTACTCACAGCCGTATCCGCGTATTTTTCCTGAAAAGAGATCCCATGGTCGCCACAAACCACCAGTTTGGCATCAAAGGGAATCTTACCCAGAAAACGGCAGTTTGAATTCTGGGCGGTCTTTTCCCCGCCGCCCTTCCCAAAAAGGTCGATGCGTTTTCCGCAATGGGGACAATCAAGCCCGCTCATATTCTCCACAATGCCAAAAATATCCATGTTCATTTGCCTGCAAAAATTGATGGATTTTCTGACATCCGCCAGGGCGACCTCCTGTGGCGTGGTGACGACGATCGCCTGGGCATCGCGAATGTTCTGGGCGATGGTCAGCGGTTCATCGCCCGTGCCGGGAGGCGAGTCGATGATCAGATAATCCAGCTCCCCCCATTCAACATCCCCCAAAAACCGTTTGATCGTGGTATTTTTAATCGGGCCCCGCCAGATCACAGCGCTGTTACCATCAGCAATCATCGACTCAATAGATACGACCTGCAGGTTTTCGTTGTAGTGCAGGGGAATCATTCGCTGTTCGATATTATCCTTGATTTTATCTTTCAGACCCAGCATGCGGGGCACATCCGGACCATGGATATCAACATCAATCAGTCCCACCCTGAGACCCCGGTTTGCGAGGGCAAGCGCCAGATTAACCGACACACTGGTTTTTCCAACACCCCCCTTGCCACTCATGACCAGAAACTTCTTCCTGATTTTCTTCAGCGACATATAAATACGCGCATCACGGTCATCACTCTCTCTCATTTTGACATAAGACTCACCCTCTGATCCCGTTCCCATTCTGTTCTCCTTTCCTGTGTTTGATCTTCCCTGAGGCTCTTATGGCCGCACAAACAAATCATGTAACTATTCACCTGATATACGCCCCAAAGGTATTGTGCTTCAAGAAACGCATGAATCCTCCTGGAGCTCCTGGAAGCCATCCATGGCTTCCAAGGTTCTTGAATCACAATACCTTCGGGGCTGAACTGAAATCAAACTGAATAGATACCAAATCACATTGATTTTCCTAATGGTTGCACAACAGAGAACGAAGAGACCTTGATGGGCATCAACCAAAAATTCGAGATTCCGGATTTGCCTTTATCGTACCTTTCCGACGGGTGCGAGATAAACTGCGAATTCATCCATTCCGTCGACCCGCAACAGACTGTCAAGCAACTCCTGATGATAGGCTGCAATCGCACATGTGCCCGCGTTAATCGCCTCGCAGGCCAGATACAGATTCTGGCAGACATGACCGGCATCCAGGGCGATCACTTTATAGGCAGCCTCGCCATAGCGCCACTCCATCCGGTAGGGAACCGCTGTCCAGATAAAAGTGACAGCCGCCCGACCGACAAACCCCTGCCCCAAAGCCGCCCTGCCCGTCTTTTCCGCCAGCATCGCCTCCTCAAATTCAAACAGCAGCTGGTGCTCAAGGGGCAGGTAGCGATAAATCCCGGGTTTCAGCCCTTCGACCCTGAAGATGCAGAGATAGGTCTCAAAAGCGTGCCGGCAGCCGGCTGATGGAACGGTGCGGAGAACGGATCCGGAGTTTCTGTTTTCCCTCACCCCCTGGGTTGCCCAGAGCAGGTACGAGAGTTCAGCCAGGGAGAGGGGCTCTGCCAGGAATCCCCGGCGACTGACCCGGTTGCGGATGGCAGTGGTCAGGTCCATCTGGACAAGCGCCGCCATCTCTTCCAGTGGCGTCAGCGTGAACCGCTCAGCCTCCGGATCATAGGGTTTCTGGACCGGTGGTGGCGGGAAACCGCGATGCTGGTCGGTCTGACTGAAGTCTACCTGCAGCCGGATGGTGTCTTTCAACATCTCCCGCCCGACCTGTTTTTGCTTGTTTAACGTCATGATTGAATATTCAATAGGCTTTCGTCGAGGGAGGATTCCTTGTTGTCAAACAGATGATCGATTTTTAGACAAATACAACTTTAATTGTGACACAGACCGCCCTGCATGGCAACACCGCCGGTTTCCACGCCTCGATCCCGTTTGCCTCCGGTCCGATGGGACGACAGATTCTCCCCGCGGCAAATCCATTTCAGACCGGTCGCCCGACCCTTTTTGACTTTACAGAATATGACCGGTTGTTGAAATAAAGAGGGTGAGGGTTTATGCTGAATAAATCGGATTCACGACAATCAGCAGACAACAGCCGCCGCTGGACATCGTCTGCCCGGCTGCAACATTATTTCTGGAGCAATGATGCGAATCACCAGTATTCAACTGGAAATACAGGACCGCCCCCAGGCGGAAAATCTGGCAGAAGCGCTGCTGCAGGTGGATAATGCACCACCCAGCGATCTCCTCGTGCTGCCTGAAATCTGGACGGTGGGTTTCTTCTCTTTCGATCGATACCGGGACGAGAGTGAAACCCTCAATGGAAAGACCGTCAGCGCCTTTCGGGATATGGCGGTGAAAAAAGCCTGTTATCTGCACATGGGCAGTTTTGTTGAAAAGGAGGACAACAACTACTACAACACCAGTCTGCTGTTGTCACCCAGTGGGGATATTGCTGCCCGGTACCGGAAAATCCATCTCTTTGGTTATCGTTCCAGGGAGCAACAGATCCTGACAGCGGGCAGCGGGATCGCAACCTGCGAAACCCCTTTTGGTGTTGTCGGGTTGACAACCTGTTATGATCTGCGTTTTCCCGAGTTATACCGAATGATGGTCAATCAGGGGACAACCATGTTTCTCGTGTCCTCTGCCTGGCCGGCGGCACGACTGGAAGCCTGGCAGCTGTTCAACAGGGTGCGGGCCCTGGAAAACCTCTCCTTCCTGGTTTCCTGCAACTGTGCCGGGGCAAACGGAGCAGACCGCTATGCCGGACACAGTTTCATCGTTGATCCCCTGGGCAATATTCTGGCAGAAGGGGGCGAGGAGGGGGAGTATGTCACAGACGACATCGATCCGGCGTTAACCCTGAAAGCCAGAAAAGAGTTTCCGGCCCTGGAAGACCGGGTCTACTACTGTGCCAAATGATGCAAAGGGGGCCACTATTCACCACCGTTATCGATCCAGGGGGGGTCGAGACCTTCTCAGGACATATGCTGAAGAGCCACAAAAAGGGAGAAGTACTGCCCGGAGGAGCGGATGTTTGAAAAAAAATGGTTCAGATGGCTTCTCTGGGGGATAATCCTTGTTGTCGGCTGGATCCCCCCTGCAGGAGCGACAGAGATTCCGGACAGCTTTTTCCACTCTCTGGAGGGCTATAAACCCGTTTATATCCTGAATTCCTGGTTTCTGAACCACGAGGGGTCGGATCAGGGGTTTGAGAACCAGGAACTGGCCATCCAATTCAGTTTGAAAAAGCGGATCATCAACTGTCTCTATTTCGGATACAGCCACAAGGCTTTCTGGCAGATCTACGACCATGCCAACTCCCGTCCCTTCCGGGAACAGAACTATAACCCGGAGCTTTTTCTGGAATTTCAGGATCTGTGGGGCGCTGACAGGGTGCAGGTCGGACTGTTTGAGCATGAATCCAACGGGGACCGGGCACGCTATGACGCAAGCGGGAACCCGGTCAATCGCTCCCGCACCTGGGATCGGACCTATCTGTATCTGCAGAAAAACGTGGTCCCCTGGCTGACGTTCAGCCTGAAATCCTGGATCGTCATCAGCCCCAGGGAAAAAGAGTATCGTGCCTATTTCGATGACAACCCGGACATGCAGCAATATCTGGGCAGTGGAGAACTGGGGCTGGTGGTGGATTTATTCAGGGCCAGCCTGGCACTGATGCTGCGCCGGGGATGGCTGGCAGGAACTGAAACCGTCCGTACGGAGGTTCGCATTCCATTCTCGTCCTTCCTGGATAGCGAAGACAATGGCAATGCCTTATACCTGCAGGCATTCTCCGGCTACGGCGACAGCCTGATCGATTACAATCGCAGGATTACCCGTTTTGCAGCAGGCATCTCCTTCCGCTGACCCTCCCGGGTATGGTATCCTCGCCGCAGCATGACACCTGCTCCCTGCTGAGTAACGCATGATGCTGCCCAAAAGCCGCCGCTTGATCCCTTCCCAGTTCCTACGCTTGATATGACTGATTGGGTGCACCAAAAACAGGTGGGGGTTATGATCATAACCGCTTCAAGAGGTTATTTATTCAGAAAAACGCATGAATCCATCCTTGGCGCTCCTGGAATCCATCCCTGGCTTCCAGGGTTTTCTGAACAAACAACCTCTTTCCGCTTACAGGTACCCACACATATTTGGTGCACCCGACTGATTCATATCATGGTCAAAGACCTGTCACGACGTGTAGTATTTTGAAGACAGCGTTGCCTCACTGGCCACCCGGCAATCACACTTCGTCAACCGCTTTTCCGGCCGGACAAACCCCGGATTTCGCATTTCTCTTCATCTGCTGCTGTTCAGATAGAATTTACCAGGTGTCCACGTTATCCCACCCACTGCATGGGAAATATAAACCAACTCTGGGAGTAAATCGTTGAACTTCAATATCCTCCATTTTATTCAGCACACGCAACCGGATGCTCTTCTGGGTCTGGAAAGACCGTCCCTCGGCAGAACCCATCGATATTTATATGGGACAGGTGCCTGTCGCAAAATGGATGGGGAGCCAACAGGACCCGATTTCACTGAAAAAGAGGACCCGCGGGTCAAAACCAGGGAATACCGGGAACTGGAAAAAATCCTGGATAAAATGGATGAAGCAGGGAAGCTGAAGTATCTCAAAAAACGGCTGACCAGCCACATCTGCAGTTTTTATATCCAAACCCATCCGGAACTGGGATTGGTGGCCGACGAAGACCCGAGAATGGTGAGCGAAATACAGAGGAGAATTCACCGGATTTACAAGATCCTGGATGACTCCCCCTTGTACTCCCCGTTTTTAAGAGGCATCAACACGGATCAATACTGTGAAGCCGGATGGTCAAGACGTGAAAAACTGGCTAAACCGTTGATCAGCGATATAAAAATCCTGATCAGGAAGGTCGAAAGAAAACCCGTTGAGCAGGACCCGAAAATATCGGAGATCATGCTCTCTGATCTGATCTATGAAAATGAAAGCCGAAAGAAAAACACCTTGTTGCCTGAGGTTTTCATTCTCAGGGGGCTGTACTGCCTCTTAAAAATCCAGAAACTGGAATCTCTCCGATATGCCAGCGAAAAAGACATCAGTATGCTCCGGGCTAACCACGGGAATTACCGCAACGCCCTGCGTTATTTTGCAAAAGGCTTATTCAGTGGAGGCTTTACGCTCTTCAATGTCATGATCTTCGGCAGTTTCTTTGATAAATATATCCAGAACTATAGGACCTGGCTGGCCCTTGAAATGGTCGCGATCCGATTTTCCGGGCGGTTGGACGTCGACACATTGCGGAGAAAAGTAAGCCGACATGTTGCCACGCTGAAACATGTCAGAAAGAACAATAAGCATATTCCCGTGCTCTCGCGCATGTATCACTGGTTTTCGGATGATTTCAGATACACCAGAATCAAGATGTCCGATATTAAAACCGCTATTGGAAACTACGACAGTAATCGTTCGGACAGAAAAGTCCACGGGATTGTGAACCGACAGATGCTGGCGCTTTACATCAATCTGACCACGTTTCTGGCAGGCAGCCCGCTCAGTCGACTGGGGATCATCCTATCCCGAGAGCTGCAATCCGGTAACGCCGAACTGACCCTCCAAAGAAGAGTCATCGAGTCTACCCAGATGCTGAATACCTATTACCGGATGCTGGGTCTGGGAATCGACAGCAGAAAAGGGCAGGAAAACTCCACCAAACTGCTCAAGGGGCTTTTAAACCAGTGCAACGAAACCATTGAGCAATTTGTATTCAAAAAAGGCGGGCATATCGAAAAATCGTATGAACGAGATCCGTTTATAAAAACATATATTGCCATCAGCGCTTTTCTGCAGGCTTACCCGGACGACAAACCGGTCCGGAAACTGCTCCATGGATTTCAGCCCCACGCAGAGCGACTACTGAGGGCTTCAGCCAAATCGAATCAGATAAATGTCGCCAATACCATCGTACACAATATCAAGACCTCTAAAATCCTGCATGCGGAAACATAAACCGAATTCCCCGCAGCTTTTCGAAATCCGCCCATTCAATTTCACCAGAACTCCTTTCCAATTCTCTGGAGGGACTTCCCGGGTGATCAGCAGGATCCCGCACCCGTTGCCTGTCACGGATGAAGCGGCCTCTTCTGCACCGGGCTGCCACCTGCAGACCTGAACCGAAGGGTCCGGTTCAGGTGACGGACTCTAATCTCCATGCTTGGCAAGATAGTCGTCATAGATGGTTTCCAGTTTGTTCTTGTGTTTCATCTCCTCCTGGGCCAGTATCTTGAAAATATTGGTCATATCCTCTTTATCGGCAGCCTCGGCCATCTTGTTGTACATTTTGGCAGCCTTTTCCTCCAGTTTCATGGCGATCCGCATGACGGTAAAATAGGTCATGCCCGGTTTAAAATCAATTTCCACCATATAGTCAGCCCGTTTCAGGTCGGTGATTTTTTGAAACCGGTATTGGGCAATGGCCTCCGGCTTGGCAGAGAAATCCTTCAGCATCTGCTCGTGTTTATCTTCTTCCTTTGCAAAATCCTCCAGTACCTTCTGATTCACAGCGATGGATTCCTGCTTGGCAGCCTGCCGATAAAAAGCAGCGGCTTCACGTTCTTTTTCAATGGCAAACTGAATAGCGTCTTCAATGGATGTTAAACCCATAATCTCCTCCAGGTAGGGTTGAATGTGAAACTTGAATATACATGCCTGCCGGCTATGGCAGGCCACGCCTGCAATGACCGCTGTTTCTCCGGCCATCACATAAATCTGTTCATGAGCTCACCGGACTCCTGCAATGGATGTGGGTCCCGGCTGTCCAAAAAAATCCCCGTTTTTAACTGGAAATGAGATGATTTGACTTGCCAGTCGGCAAACGGGTTGCCGGTAACCCCAAAAAAGGCCACGCTGTTGTTGCTTATCTATTTGTAAGGTAAACTTTTTCCGCACCGGCGTCAACCTTGCCAACGAGGGAGGTTGAAGTCGAAAACAAAACCAGATCTGGCCGCATTGCCCGGAAGCGGTCAAGAAGGGATAAAATCGGATTGTGACAACGGTATGCCCGGTTTAAAGTCTGGCAGTCAAAATTCTCAAGTGTATTGGTAACTATTCACCTGTATACGCCCCAAAGGGATTGTGTTTCAAGAAACGCATGAATCCTCCTGGAGCTCCTGGAAGCCATCCATGACTTCCAAGGTTCTTGAAACACAATACCTTCGGGGCCGAGCGGAAATTGAACTGAATAGATACGCGTATTGCAGGGTTTCCTCGAAAAAAAACGCAGATGCCACCATGCCTGTCTTCCCGGTCAGGAAAAATTGAAATTTTTACGAATCAGGTCATCGCGTCTCACCCCCAACCAGCATGTTTTGATTTCCCATTGATCAATTCTCAATTTTCTAATATGATTAAAGAATATCAGACCGGTGGTCAATTTAGCGAGTAACTATTCACCTGTATACGCCCCAAAGGTATTGTGTTTCAAGAAACGCATGAATCCTCCTGGAGCTCCTGGAAGCCATCCATGGCTTCCAAGGTTCTTGAAACACAATACCTTCGGGGCTGAGCGGAAATTGAACTGAA
>JAHJRI010000460.1 GCA_018830885.1 bacterium
TCGATTACTCAGGTCGTAAATGCAGCAGAACAGGTCAATTCGGGGGCGGGTCAGATAGCCAGCGCATCCCAGGCTTTGGCCAGTGGGACGACCGAGCAGGCAGCCAGCCTGGAAGAGACCAGTTCATCCATGTCCGAGGTGGGAAGTCGGGCGAAAATAAATAATGAAAATGCCAATCAGGCGGTGCAGCTTTCCAATCAAACCCTGGAAATTGTCAACCGGGGGAATGCTCAGATGGAGGCGATGCTGGCCTCCATGGACAAGATCAATAATTCAAGCGGAGATATCTCAAAAATCATCAAGGTGATCGATGAGATCGCTTTTCAAACCAATCTGCTCGCTCTGAATGCTGCAGTTGAAGCCGCCCGAGCCGGAAAATACGGTAAGGGGTTTGCCGTGGTTGCCGAGGAGGTTCGCAATCTCGCTGCCCGAAGCGCAGAAGCAGCCAAAAACACCACGGGACTGATTGAAAACTCAGTCAAAGAGGTCGACTCCGGGGTCTTGAATGCCGGCAAGACGGCTGAAATATTGAATGAAATAAATGTCAGTATCACCAAAGTCAATGATCTGGTGGGTGAAATCGCATCCTCCTCTCAGGAACAGCGCATCAGTACGGACGAGGTCAATAAAGCGTTAACACAGGTCAATGATGTGGTTCAACAGAACTCATCCATTTCAGAACAGACTGCCGCTGCGTCTGAGGAACTGAGCGGACAGGCGATGCAACTTCAGGAATTGATGCGCCGTTTCAAAGTTAACCAGACAAAACCCATTCAGGAAAGAGCGCAAGTTCAACGTGCGGCTGTTCAGAAGAAGGGGCCTGCTGAAAAACCGGTGAAATCGCCAAAAATGATTACCCTGGATGATGACCGCTTTGGAAAGGTTTAGGGTGGAACATTGATCCCCTGCAACTCCACTTTAACGCATTGCGGATTTTCGTACCACGCAGGGTATAGAGATTGTGCATATGACGGGACACGATTTCCGCTCCGCAGAATGCTTTCAGATCGGGCAGGTAGAAGGTGAGTGCTGTGGGCGCTTCCGTTTCCGGGGCGTATTGAGCCCATTTTATTAATCAAAATGCCCATATTTGAGTCTGTGCTGCAGGTCTGGTTCGATCATTAGCCCATCGGTCAATACACTTAAAAAAATCGGCCGTTTTATATCAGGTATTCATTATTTCAATAATAATCGATTAAAATAGATCAGCTGAATATGATTCAGCCGGGCTCAAATTTATAAATGTTTGAAATAAATATCAAAATTTTATTGGCATGTATTTTGTAGACTAATCTCATTCCCCAATGTGCAGGTAACTGTCGTGATCAAAACAGGGTCCAGGAAGTGGTAAGGAAAAAAACCAGGGAATGGACCAAATCCGGCGTCAGGCAAAAAACAGGCTGGATATCGAATGGAATCGCCGGATTTAAAAAGGGAAAGGAAAACAGAAAACGGTAAGCTGAAAGTCACGTCAAAGGGACTTTTTTTGCTAGAATAACCACCTGGCGATCAAAAATGGAATTAATGCATGACATTCCGTCATGTTACCCCGAATGAATGTATGATCAGGCGACTATTCAACAACAAGCTGAGTCTGGCATCGATACTGCTGATTAATACCGTTCTGATAACGGTTTTTGCCCTTGGCCTGATCGGTTATTTATGGATATCCCGGGAACGGGAACGTTTTTCGGAGGAAGAGGTGAATCTGAGACGGGATTATATCAGCTCACAAAAACAGTTTCTTAAAAGAGAAGTGGAACATGCGATCCGGGTGATCACCTATACCAAAGACCAGATTGAGGCACGGTTGCAGGCGTCTCTGAAATCCCGGGTTTACGAAGCTTATAGTATTGCGGACAGCATCTGGAGAGCCAACCGGGGACACAAGCCGGACGGTGAGATTGTAACCATGATCAGGGATGCTTTAACCGCGATCCGGTTTAATAATGGGCGCGGGTACTATTTCGCCACCCGGGTCGATGGAACGGTGATGATATTTGCGGATCGTCCCGGGGAAGAGGGCAAGAATTACTGGAACACCAAAGATATTAACGGCAAGTATTTTGTCAGAGAGATGTCCCGGATTGTGTCTGAAGAGTCCGAGGGATTTATCACCTATACCATGACCAAACCCCATTCGAGGGGAAATGCCTTCCCCAAAATGGCATTTGTGAAACACTTTCAACCCTACGACTGGTATATTGGGACCGGGGAGTACCTGGATGACTTTGAGATGTTGTTCAAACAGGACGTGTTGAAATTATTGCAGACAATGGAATACGGGGGGGGCGGCTATATCTTTGCCGGGCAATGGGACGGCGTAACCCTGTCCGGTCCGGCCCTGGGGAAAAACATGATCGATGTCACCGATCTGAACGGGGTCAAAATTGTGCAGGAATTGATTCGGGTATCGAAAGAGGGCGGTGGGTATGTCTCCTATGTCATGCCCAGCCTGGATGGAAAACGGCATGCGCCGAAAATCAGCTACGTTGAAGGGTTTGCAGACTGGCAGTGGTATATCGGGGCCGGGACCTACGTGGATGAAATCGATGCCGTCATCGCCGAAAAGCGGTTTCAACTGGAACAGCAGATTCGCCATAAAATATCAACCGTCATCATTATTCTGGTTCTCTGCCTGCTCATCATCTCCGTGATTGCCAAGATGCTGTCCAATCGCATTCACAAAAATATCCGGTCGATCACCGACTTCTTTGAAATCTCATCGACATCCTTTATCCCGATGGATGAGAGGAAGTTGAACTTTCCCGAGTTCTCCCGGCTCGCCGGTTCAGCCAACAGGATGATCGAGGAACGAAACGAGGCGGGAAAAGCTCTGCAGGAAAGTGAAGAGCAAATGCGGGTTATCCTGGATTCGGTTAAAATCGGCATTGTCATCATTGATCCCGACGACTTTCAAATTATCCGCCTCAACCCCCATGCGGCAAAGATGATCAATCTTTCCGAAGAAGAGATAATCGGGAAACCATGCAACCGGTTTATCTGTCCCCGCTCCGAGGATCAATGCCCCATAAAAACCGTCCAGCACTTTGAAAGCCATGCGGATCAGCACCTGCGCAGTGCAACCGGTGAACTCATTCCGATCATCAAGTCCTTTGCACGGATTCAACTCCAGGGGAAGGAGCATTTTCTGGAAAGTTTTATTGATATCACCGAGTTGAAAGCACGGGAAAAAGAGATCCAGGATCTCAGGAATTACCTGCGGAGTATTATTGACTCCATGCCATCTGCCATCATCGGGGTGGATGCGGCTGGAAATGTCACCCAGTCCAATGCCGAATCTGAGTCTATTACAGGGATATCTCCGGCAGAAGCCTTTGGCCTGCCCTGGCAGAACCTGTTGTCATCTCTGCCGATTGACTTGAATGCCATTGAAGCCGCCATTAAAAATGGTATGCCCCTCAAGATCCAGAATATGAAGCTGCAGGGATCCGATGGGTTGAAACACCTGGATGTTACCGTATATCCCCTGATTTCAACTTCCGATAACGGGGCTGTGATCAGAATTGATGATGTGTCTGAAAGGGAACGGTTGAACGGGTTGCTGATTCAAACGGAAAAAATGATGTCTGTTGGCGGA
Source organism: bacterium (assembly GCA_018830885.1). Lineage (GTDB taxonomy): Bacteria > SAR324 > SAR324 > XYD2-FULL-50-16 > XYD2-FULL-50-16 > JAHJRI01. Next base: position 3,602 of record JAHJRI010000460.1, read on the forward strand.
CTCGCGGCCGGCATGGCCCATGAACTCAATAATCCGCTGGGTGGAATCATCCAGGGAATTCAAAATATCCAGCGCCGGTTATCACCGGATCTCGCTTCCAATCATGACCCCGCCCGGGAGTTGGGGATTGATCTGACCAACCTGCAGGCATACCTGGAAAGGAGGGAAATCCATTCATTTATTAAGGGAATCCAGGATTCCGGAAAGAAGGCGGCTGAGATCATCTCCAACATGCTGCAATTCAGCAGGAAGAGTGAATCCCAGATGGCGCCAGTCAATGTGGCGGAATTGATTGAAAACACGATCGAAATGGCTGGGAAGGATTATGATCTGAAGAAAAAATATGATTTCCGGAACATCATCATCGCACGGGAGTTTGATTCTGGCCTCCCTCCGGTCTCCTGCAACAGGACGGAGATCGAGCAGGTGCTGTTGAACCTGCTGAGAAATGCCACGCAAGCCATGGTGGAGGGGGAACAGATAGGTCCGCCCCGGATTACGATTCGTCTTCTGGAGGATGGCAATCAGGTCAAAATTGAAGTGGAAGACAACGGTCCGGGGATTGAAGAGACCGTGTGCAGCCGGATTTTTGAACCGTTCTTCACAACCAAACCGGTGGGGGAAGGCACCGGACTCGGACTGTCCGTCTCCTACATGATCGTGACCAATAATCACAACGGAACCATGGAAGTGGAATCCGAAATGGGAAAGGGCACGAAGTTCATCGTCCGCTTGCCGCTGGATAGAGACATGTATGCTTGAACCAGTGATATTTCCAATCATTCGCTTAACCATCGATGCTTCCCGCCGGTAAAGAGCTATACATCTTGTCTGTGCCAGCAAGGGGTTCCTTAAGGAGAGCCCGGTTTTCGGTTTCGCGCATGAAATTGGTTTGACCCCTGAATTTCAGATGGTTATGGTGAACCATCCACAAACGGTTTTAATTTCATCACGCATTCTGTAAAGGGAGACAAGGATATGGAATTTATTGGGATTGCTACAGAACAGACCACCGCCGTCACTGATCTGGTTCTGGCGCTGGTCTCTTTCATTGCACTGCTGGAGATGCGGCTGTTTATTAAAACAGACCGCTGGAAATCCTGGCTCTGGATCCTGATTTTTGGTTTGCTGACAGCAGCGGCTGTCCTTGGGACCATCGTGCACGGGTTCAAGATGTCGCCATCCCTGAACCTGTTTCTCTGGCATCCCTTGAACCTGGCGTTGGGACTTATGGTCACATTTTTCATCGTGGCGGTTGTCTATGAAATCTGGGGGGATATGATTGCCAGAAAGGTCCTTCCCCTGATGATCATTGTCGAAGCTTGTTTTTTTGTAGTAACGGTTACCTGGCCGGATCAATTCATTATTTTTATCGTCTATGAGGCTCTGGCAACGATTTTTGCCCTGTCCGGATTTCTATGGCTGGCTATTACCAGAAAGCCGGCCGGCGCCTGGTTCATGGTCAGTGGAATTTTTCTCACCATTGTGGCGGCAGGCATCCAGGCAAGCGGGCCCTTTCGATTGACACTCATCTGGGAATTTGACCACAATGGAGTGTTCCACATCATTCAGATCGCAGCCGTTTATATTCTGGTTTGGGGGCTGCGAACCTCACTGACCTTTCATCAGCCACCCACGGAAGAGTCTGACGCGGTTATTCCGTGAATCCGATAGTTACTTCATGTTTTCATCATTTGATCATCCGTCCGTTTTGACAGTTCATCTGGAATAGATACCCTATGCCACACACTATTTTTAATACGTCCGTTCTCAATACCCTGCTCAGAATGATGAGCCTGATTTTGTTAAGAATCCTGGGTTGGCGGATCGATGGAAACCTGCCAGAAACCAGGAAATTTGTCCTGATTGCAGCCCCCCACACCTCCAATTGGGACGCCTTCTATATGTCGATGGTGGCCCTGGTGTTTCGTGTGAATCTCTACTGGATGGGCAAAAACACCCTGTTCAGGGGGCCTGTGGGGTTTGTGACGCGTTTTCTGGGGGGTATTCCCATCGACCGTTCCATGGCATCCGGTGTGGTGGCTCAATCGATACGGGTTTTAAAAGAAATTCCGGAGATGGTACTGGCAGTGCCTCCCGAGGGTTCCAGGAAAAAGGTGAGCCACTGGAAATCGGGTTTTTACCATATCGCCGCGGGTGCCGGTGTGCCGATTGTGCTCGGATACCTGGACTACGGGCGGAAACACACCGGAATCGGACCCGCAATCCAGCCGACAGGGGACCTGCAGCGGGACTTTGAAGCAATCAGGCAGTTTTATACCCCGATGCAAGGTAAGTATCCCTGGAAAACCTCGTCTACCGGATCCCTGCACATCGACTGATATCCGAAAGGCTTTTCACCAGAACCACCATCCCCCGCAGACTGTTTCCTGTCCCTCGCTGAAGGTGGGTGAGGAAAAACAGGATATTGAGTTGGGTGCCCTGCCGGATTTGATGGTGAACAGAACCATCCCTCAATCACTGCAACAGGGCCTGGAAGCCAACCACATAATAGGCGAACAGTCCGATCAGTAAATGAGAAATACAGACACCGACAAGCGTGCGCTGCCGATAGTACAGCCATCCCCAGAAAAGCCCGGGAATGAATACCATGGCGGCGAATGCGGTAGACAGATGCAGATGGGTCATGCTGAACATCAGGTTGGCGATGAGCAACGCAACCAGGTTTTTGTGCTTTCCTGAAAGAAACTCCTGAAACGAACTCTGCACGCCGCCCCTGGCAATAAATTCCTGTATCGGTGTAAAAACCCCATAAAGCGCAATATCGCCGACCATGGCCCAGCCGGACACCTTCAGATTCTTAACGAACCCGAAGATAGCCTCCCCCTGCATGTTGGGGTGAAACAAGATCAGCAGCCATTTCCCGAAAACAATCAGCAGGAGAATGTACATACTGAGCAGGATCGACTCAATCGCCGATTGTTTCCATCGCTCCAGGGTAATACCGTAAGTAGACAGCGGGTACCCGCTGCGTTTGGCGGCAGCAAAGGTCATGATGCCGAATACTGCAAGGATCACCACACTGATGATGGTTGTACTCGCAGCTGAACTGGCAATGGATGAGATTGATTTCAGGACCACCACATAACAGCAGATGCCAACCAGCAGCCAGCAGATGATCGTGCCGATTGCCACCCTGGCCCTGGCTTCCGCCAGTTGGTCATGAAGGGTTTTGACGGTGGTTTCATTGGTGTTGCGAAGCCTTTTCCCCATCTCCCGGGCCAGGTTCACCTTGATGCGGCTGGTCACTGAATCGTTTCCGGATGCCATCGCGTTCAGATCATCCACTTTTATTTCCAGAAGCTTCGAATCGATGGATGCCCTGACGGAGGCGGAACGCGGGTTGTTGTCCAGCAGCGAGACCTCGCCGATGCTCTCCCCTGTTTTAAGCATGGCCAGGGGGTACCATTGATTGCTGCTGGCTTCCTTTTTAACCACCTCAACTTCACCTTCCTGGATAATGAAAACAGAATCCGAGACTTCTCCCTCTCTGATAAAGATTTCCCCCTTTTTGACGTCGACCATGCTCATCACCAAGCAGAGTTGTTCGACATCCTTCCTGGAAAGATCGGTCAGCAGAGCATTGTTCAGGTTGTAAACCTTTTCTACGGTTGGTCTCATCGATGTGTTCGAATTTCAATTTGTTGACATAACGTTCTTTTAATAGTCATTCTCTATTAGACCTGATTTTTGTCAGAAGACTCATTTAATGTCAAGCATCCCGGCGGGTGCACCAACTATGTGTGGGTACCTGTATGCGGAAAGAGGGTGTTTGTTCCGATATGCTCACAGACCCCCATGTTGTTGGTGCACCCATCCCGGCAACCGGCTTGACAAAGAGGGGGTAACCATCTATCCGATGTCTGTATAATCTGCCGGTATCACCCGAGTTATTCTGTGTGACGGGTTCCACCATCGGTTGTCGGCCATTGGCCGGAGGAATTAAAGCGGTAAATCCACTGAAATCGATTTTCAAAGAATGAAACTGAACCAGGCAGATATCGATTCTGCCAATAACAGGCATTTCCGCATCCTGAAGGACCGCGTCAAACGCCGACAGCAATCGGGGCGGGATCTGGCCTGGCTGCTTGAAACGCCCCATTCACTTCCCTACCGGCCGGACTATCTTCCGTTGAGGTCTGCCGGTAAGAACCGATTCCAGCAACGGTTAAATCGAGTCATCAGCGCATCCAGCAGAAGTCTCTGGTTTCGTCTTTTTTGGCCGAAAATTCGCCAGGGGCTGGTGTCCTATACCGAGCACAGCTATCTGCCGAAAGTATTTCAACAATTGCAGATGGCATCGGAGAGGGGTGAACTGACCCAAACGATTACACGGGGACTTCGGGAGGTGATGGGGTATTTCTGGACGGAACTGCCGGACTGCACGTTTTCTGAACTGTCCAACTGCCTGCTCGCGATCATCCATGAACCGTTTCGACAGCTGGAATGTCGGGAAGATGTCTTCGCCGGCGAAAAGCGCAGGCAGAATAAAACATGTCTCTCCCTGCTTCACGAGATTGACAGCAGACTGAAATCTCACCCCCGGCGGTTGCAGATTCTATTGCAGCTGTGCTGCCGCTCAAACTGGATCGACAGTCTTGAGGATGACAGCGAACGGTTTCTGGAAACCTTTCATCTCGAAATCGAGGATATGCTTGCTGACGGGGAGCAATCCCGGCTGCTGTTCAGGGATAACCCCTTTTTTCAGTTTAAGTGGCTTGAAAACCGGGTTCACGGCACACCCCTGACCATCCTCTATGAGCTGGACAATTGCGGTGAGGTTGTTTTCGATTTGAAGCTGGTTGAGTACCTGGTTTCAGAAGGTCATCGATGCGTTCTGTGCGTCAAAAGCTGTCCCATGGTGAATGATGTGACGGCTGAGGACCTCGATGAGCTGCTGAAACAACCGCTGTTGAGTGGGTTGAATCGGGCCAGAACGGATGAGCGCCTGAGTGTCATCACCAGTGGTCCGTTTATTGGCGGCGGAAAACTGGTGCATGACATATCGCTTGAATATCAAAAGACATATCCACAGGTTGATCTTCTGATCGTCAAAGGCCAGGGGAATTTTCAGTCGATGCCGATGGGTGTTCGTCAGCACGGTCGATTTTATCCTTACCCCTATCGAAAACCGGTGGTTTTCATGACTGGGATCAAGTCCGATATGGTCATGATGTGCTTAAAAGTCCTGTTTCCTTTCGGAAAAGAGCCCAGGCGACAATCCCCTTTCCTGTTTTGCTTTGATCCGGAGGACCCCTCAACCTACCCCTGACGGGGGAACAAGGATCGAATCCGGATAATTTTAATGCCGGGTCTGGATGTCTCCGTGGACTTGCCTAATTAACGATTATTCGTCAAAATAACCCCTTACACATCAGGCTCTGCATATTCCCGACGGCTGGTTTCCCATGGCTGAAAAAGCGCTCAAGAATATTCGATCGGAAGGATTTGAAGAGCGGAGACAAGCGAAAGCTTTGCCACGGAAGATCCCAGTGGCGAAAATCAGGAAATCTCAAATGCCAGGGCAGTTGAAAGGCTTGGGTCGGAGGGCAAAGACCAGATAGTAATTCAACGGCAGAATCGAACAGGCACAGCAAACCAACTGAGCAATTTATATGGCGCAAGAAAACAGCGAATCCCAACCCCCAGTGACACAAACAAAAATGAAGCAATACGACCTGGACTATATCAGAGAGCAGATCATCGGCAGAAATGTTGTGTTTAAAACGCCTTTCGGAGAAAGAAACCTGTTCTATTCAGACTATACCGCGTCTGGCCGCGGACTGGCCTTTATCGAGGCTAAAATAAACAACATACTGAAATTTTATGCCAATACCCATACCGAGGACGATTTTACCGGTAAAACCATGACCCGCTGGCTGCATCAGGCTGAAGCCAGTATCAAGCGCCTGGTGAATGCCGGGGACCATGGGATCATCGTTTCCGCCGGTTCCGGTGCCACCGGCGCCTTGCTGAAACTGCAACAGATCCTGGGTATCTATATCCCCCCGGTCACCCGGGAGCGGCTTTATCAGTCCCTGGAGAGATCCCCCTGGGCCAACGAGGGTCTTCTGGATGACATTGAGAAAAGCCGGCCGGTGATTTTTGTCGGTCCCTATGAACATCACACCAATGAACTGATGTGGCGGGAGTCCTTTGCCGAAGTCGTGGTGGTCAAGCTGGACAGCAGCGGCATGCTGGATCTGGAGGACCTGGCCTGCAAACTCTCTGCGGAGGGCGTACAGAACAGGAAGCGGCTGGCATCATTCTCTGCAGGCTCGAATATCACCGGTCTCAGAACCCGTGTCTATGATGTTGCCCGCATCTGTCACGAGCATCAAACCCCCATTCTGTTGGATTTTGCAGCCATTGCGCCCTATGTTCACATCGATATGAACAGGGATGAATCGTCCTACTTTGATGCGATCTTCTTCTCTCCCCATAAATTCCTGGGAGGTCCGGGTACCAGTGGAGTCCTCATTTTCAATGAAAGCCTCTACCGGAGCGATCTTCCCCCGACCGTGGCCGGCGGCGGCACGGTGGACTATGTGGGCTATCGGTTCCATGACTTTCTCAAGGATATCGAAACCCGGGAAAAAGCCGGTACGCCGCCTATTCTGCAGACCATCAAGGCAGCCCTGGTCATGGACCTCAAGGAAAAAATCGGTCTTGATCTGATCGAGGAGAGGGAGGAAACCCTGTCAAAACGGTTCTTTGCCGGGATACAGCAGATTGACAATGTGGAGCTGGTCGGCAACATTCCTGTGGACAGCCGGGTGCCGATTATCTCATTCAATATCAGACACAGGGACAGATTTCTGCACTCACGATTCGTGACCAAACTGCTGAATGATCTTTTCGGTATTCAATCAAGAGCCGGCTGCAGCTGCGCTGGACCCTATGGACACTATCTGCTGGGGATAGACGAACTGCGCTCCGATAAATTCAGAGCGCAGGTTGCCCTGGGAAACTCGGGGATCAAACCCGGCTGGGTTCGTGTCAACCTGCACTACACGTTTGAAGACAAAGACATCGATTTTATTCTGGATGCCATTCGGTTTATTGCCCGGTATGGATATCTCTTCCTCCGGAAATACCGGCTTAATATGGAAACAGCGGAATGGCGTCACATGGATTTCGTGGAAGCGGAGCCCCCCTTTTCCGTCGACAACGACTTCGAATCGAATGAGATGGATATCCGCCAACTGGATGAGGTCCGAAAGTCCTATTTAACCGAGGCCGAACGGCTGGCCGGAATGCTGCAGAACGAGCCGGAACCGGCCTACCATATGGATAATAAGGAGATCGAGGCGATCAAGTTCTTTTACCATGTGGAGACGGCGCATTAATGATCCGGGTATGGATCCTTACCGGTTCCCCATTCATCGAATGACCTGCCGGGTTTCTGAAAGGTGACCTGATATTCCGGGGGATTTCTTTTCAGCCGGTCGAAGATGAGAGTAAACCGGTTCGGTGATAAGATCGACCCTGGTGGCCGAAAAATGAACCCTTGACTTCCAGGTGACGATTTCATATCATAAAACTCTAAAATCATAGGGGGTTATGGTGAATTCTATTTTCCGAGGGGCACTCATTGTCCTGCTTGCCGCTCTGCTGCCGTCATATCAGCTATTCGCGGTCACCACCTTTGTCACCATCGGCACGGGTGGCCTGACAGGGGTGTACTATCCCACCGGCGGGGCGATCGCAAAAATCGTCAACAAGAACCGAAAGCAGCATGGCATCCGCTTCACCGTGGAATCGACGGACGGATCTGTATTCAATGTCAATGCGGTGATGGACGGGCAGTTTGAATTTGGAATTGTTCAATCAGACAGACAGTGCCAGGCAACCCGGGGAACCGGGGAATGGAAGGACGCAGGGCCGCAAAAAGAGCTCCGGGCTGTTTTCAGCATTTACCCTGAGCTGTGCACACTTCTGGTGGCTGTGGATGCGAATATCAATTCCCTGATTGATCTGAAAGGCAAACGGGTCAATCTCGGCAACCAGGGTTCCGGACATCTGGGGAATTCCATGGATGTTCTCAACTCAATCGGACTCGACCCCGTGACTGAGCTCACGGCTTTCTACATCAATCCGGTTGAGGCCCCGAAACTGCTACAGGACGGAAAGCTGGATGCCTTTTTCTATACGGTGGGTCATCCGAGTGTTGCCCTGAAAGAGGCCATCTCGGGGGGGAAGCGGGTAAAATTCATCCCGCTGCAAAATGGCGCGATTGACGAAATGGTCGGCTCCCGGCCCTACTATTCAAAAATGAAGATTCCGATCAGATACTATCCGGGGATTCAGAACACCCGGGACGTCGATACATTCGGTGTCTGCGCGACCCTGGTGACGTCTGCGAAAGTCCCGGATAACGTTGTCTACGTGGTTACCCGCGCCATCTTTGAGAATCTGGAGGCGTTTAAGGAACTGCACCCCGCCTATGCCATGACCACCCGGGAATCCATGCTGACCTGTCTCTCCGCCCCCATTCATCCGGGTGCCATGAAGTACTACCGGGAAACCGGCCTCAAGTAGTCAGTTCCAGACAGAATCGCTGACTCATTGTCGTGCTTCGTTGTGCCCCGACCGGGGCAGGGTGGTTTGTCTGAAACACACTCACCACAGAGACACGGAGATCACGGAGGAAAATAAGTTTTGCTTCACATCAGTCGCGGGTCAACACCCCGATATCATTTTTATGCTTCGTTGTACCCCGACCGGGGCATGGTGGTTTGTCTGAAACACACTCACCGCAGAGACACGGAGATCACGGAGGAAAACAAGCTGAGCTGAGTGACTGTCATAAAGCTGTTTCAGTTGATTAGTTCCCGTTTTAATCCGGTGACCTGTAACCAGACCATGTCACCTAATTAAAACGCCTCCATGGATCAGGAAAATGAGGGGGACATGGTCTTGTTACGGTGTCTGCCGCCGGGACAGTTTTCGTGACAGCCAGGCGCGATACCGCTCATAGAGGACATAGAGCGTGGGAACCACCCCCAGTGTCAGCAGGGTGGATAGCAGCAGGCCGACGATAATGGCTACCGCCATGGACTGCCAGTACTGGGAGGATTCGGTATCATACTGGTAGGTCAACCGGGTAAAATCCACATTGAGCTTGAATGCCATGGGCGCCAGCCCGAGAATGGTTGTGATGGCTGTCAGTAAAACAGGTCTGAATCGGATCATGCCAGCTGTCACAACAGCATCATAGAGTTCCCGACCCTTGTCTTTCAGTTGCCGGATGGCATCCAGCAGCACAATCGCATTATTCACCACAACACCGGCCAGACTGATGACCCCGATCCCGCTCATGATAATTCCAAACGGCAGGTTGAAGAGGAGCAGTCCGGCAAATACGCCGATCAGCGACAGGATGATCGATGTAAAGATGATCAATGGGATGATGAATGAATTGAACTGGATCACAAGAACGGCCCCCATGATAAACAGGGCCAGCACAAAGGCTGTGGAGAGGAATTCCTCCGCCTCCTTCTGGTCTTTGGCGGTTCCCCCGAAACTGTAGGTAATCCCCGGGGGAAAGGGATATTTTTTCACCTTTTCCTGAAACCGGGCCCGGACGTCTGCATCGGCCCTGATCCAGGGATGGACTTCTGCCCCCGCATTCAGCACCCTTTTTCGGTTATAGTGCTTGATGGAAACCGGGCCGGGGACCATCGTCGCAGCCGCAACAGATGTCAGCGGAATGGATCCGCCGGCGGGTGTTGTGATCGTGATATTTTGCAGTTGTGTCGTGGACAGGGAGTAAAAATCCGGCATGCGAAACAGGATATCCTGTTCGTCGTCACCCTGCCCGAAGGATCCGCTGCGAATACCGCCAACGGCCAGTTGCAGCGTATTGGCCACAGTTCCCTGATCCAGACCGAACATCCCGGCCCGTGTTCGGTCTATTCGCCATTCCAGGGTGGGTTGGGCCGTGGCCGCGTCATCGGAGGGTTTGGCAACGCCTTCGGTGTCGAGCATGAGCTTTTTCATGTCATCAATGATAGCGGCCATCTGGTTGAGATCTTCACCAAAAATATCCACTGAAACCGGTTTTCCGGAGGAAGGTCCGTCCTGGGGCGTCACCACGTCATATTCAGCCCCATAGAGGGGGAAGGTGATCCGGTGTCCCTTCGCATCCAGTCCTTCAATACGGTTTCTCATTTCAGCAATCGTTTTTGAGGTCTTCTCCGTGCGGTAGTCCCGATCCACGAATTGAATCCGGGAGGTGATGGGGGTGGTGCCCAGGGCAACGGTAATGCTGGCCGTTTTAATGTTGGCAACCGGTTTGTCATAGCCGCTGCCGGGCTTTCCAAAAATCCGGGCCTCCAGCTGCTGGCTCAGTCGGTCCGATTCCTCCAGGCTGGCCCCTTCAGGGGGTTTAATGGTGCAGCTGATCGTATTTGGATCAAGGGTCGGAAAAAATTCAACCCCGGCACCAAACGTTGCATAGAGAACAATGGATAACAGCAGGAGCAGTCCGGATGTTGAAACGGTCCACACCGGACGGCTCAGCATGAACTTCAGCATACGGCCATAGATACGGACCAGTGGATAGGATGGCCGCTCCGAATCGCTTTCCGGAGAGGTTTCATCCCCTTTGTTCCGTTTCATCACCAGGGCGCAGAGCGTTGGGTTGATGACCAGGGCGACAAACAAGGATGACAGCAGGACAATTATGACCGTTTTGGGAAGAAATCCCATGAATGATCCCATCACGCCCGGCCAGAAAACCAGGGGCAGAAAGGCACCCACGGTGGTTGCCGTTGAAGCGATCACCGGCCAGGCGACTTCGGTGGTTCCGGTCAATGCCGCCTGGGCCCGGGAAAGTCCGGCGGAATAGTGGCGATAGATATTCTCGACGATGACAATCGCGTTGTCGACCAGCATTCCCAGGGCCATGATCAGGGAGTAGAGCACCATCATGTTCATCGTGAAGCCGAGCAGGGACAGGCAGATGATCGAGAGAAACATGGAAAACGGGATGGCCAGGGCAACCAGGACCGCATTGCGTGCGCCCAGGCCGATAAATATCACCAGCAGAACCAGGATCAGGGAGGTGCCGATGCCGTTTTCCAGGTCTGACAGCATCAGCTTGACTTCCTTGCTCATATCGAGTGACGTGATCACCCGGACCTCTTTTGAAAATCCGTGTTCACTGATGGTTGCCTCAACGGCTTCCGTCAATGCCAGGAGGTTTTCCCCGGATTTTTTCATGATTTCGATACTGACGGATTTTTCCGGTTTGACATAGACGCCAGTTGGGGAATTGCCGTCCGGGGCGGTGAAATCATAGTGGCGGGCGCGGGATATTTCATTTTCGAAGCTGTAGCGCACCGTGGCGATATCCCGCAGATAGACGGCGGTTTCATTCTTGGTGGTACCGATGACCAGGTTATAGATATCAGACGGTTTCTCAAACTCTCCGGGAGCCCGCATGACAATGCGATTGGTCGGTCCTTCTGCTGCGCCGGCGCTGACATTCCGGTTGGTGCTCAGCAGTATCTGCTGGATCTGCCCCATGGTGATGGCAAAATAGTGCATTCTTTCCGGGTCCACTTCGATCAGGATGATTCGTTCGCGACCGCCGCGCAGCTTGACATGCAGCACACCCGGAATTCGCTCCAGCATATCCTGGATGGTTTCTCCCAGCTCCTGGAGTTGAGACATTGACACATTCTCACTCCCGACCAGGCTCAGAACCATGACCGGGATATCACCCGAGAGTGAAAACTCTTTGACGATGGGTTCATCTGCCGAGGGAGGCAGTTTGGATTTACCGATATCAACCGCATCCCGAACGCGTGAGAGGGCGACTTCCGTCTCAATGCTCGGGTCAAATTCCAGACTGATGACGGATGCCCCTTCCGAAGATGTGCTGCGCAGGTCTTTCAAGCCCTCTATCCCCTCCAGTTCGGTCTCCAGCGGGATGGTGATGGATATTTCCACATCTGTTGGATTGGCCCCATTCATCAGGGTCGTGACGGTGACCACTGGAATCTTGATATCCGGGAAGTTTTCGCGTGGCATCCCTTTGTACCGGAAACCGCCGGCCAATAAAATCCCCACACACAGTAACAGCACAGCCATGTAGTGCTGTATCGAGAATCGCGTAATAATCAAAATGGTTTCCTTGTTGAATAGTCTGACAGAATGATCTCACGGTGGTGGTCGCAATCCGCCTACTCTGAACTCAGTTTTTTAAATTTTCCATCTTCTACCAGAACGTTGACCTTTTCGCCGCCAACCAGGCCCTTCCAACCAGCTACCACCAGACGATCACCTGCCTGCAGACCGCCCCTGATAAACACGTTACTGCCATGAATTGAAACAGGGGTGATAACCCTGCTGCGCACAATCTCCGCACCATCTTCCTTTTCAACGACCAGTGAGCGGGGTCCTTCGTCTGTAACCTGAATGGCTTTTACCGGAATGACAATCCCATCGGGATAGATCAGGTACTCAATTCTGCCCCGTACGATCAACCCCTGTTTCAGCGCATTGCCGGGATTGGGCAGCCGGAGCTCAACTTCGAAAGTGTTGCTTTCGGGATTGGACGATTGCGCAATACGGGCGATTTCCGCCTTTAATTCAACGCCTGACCCGATACCACCGGTCAGTTTCGGTAGACCGGGAACAATCAGACTGGCCCTGATGCGCTGGATACCACCGGGCATGTTCATCTGGATCAGGGTTTTGATGCTTTCATTGTTGGGGTCCAGGAAAGCAACATAGCGGTCCGGAACATTGACGACCGCACGCAGATATTTCAGATCATAGATCCGTGCAATGACGGCATCGGGCGATGCCATTTCCCCGGGCTGGACCAGATGCTTTTCCAGACGACCGGAGAAGGGCGCTCTCAATTTGCCATTGTCGATTTTATAGTTGAGCAGATCGATGGAGGCTTCCAGTTCCACGATTTTTGCCTCAGCGAGCTCGACACCGGCTTCTGCCTCCCGGATGGCCAGTTCAGCGGCACGGACATTCAACTCGGCGCTGTTCAGGCTTTGTTTTGCCTGGGTAACCGCCAACTCCGACTGGGTCAGGGCGTTTCTGGCATCATCCAGTTGCGAAGCCGTGGCGATTTTCTGCTGGGCCATTGTCTGGGTCCGGTCGAACTGTTTTCGGGCCAGTTCCAGATTGGATGCTGCTGCCTCAAGGCCGATTTCATGAATATTTTTGACTTTTTTGACGCTGGCCAGATTGACCTGTGCGCTCTCCTTTTTTATCCAGCTCAGGGAGACGTTTTTTGAGGCCGTCTGCAGGGTCGCTTCAAGTTCCGCAAGGTTCAGTCGAAACGTTTCAGTATCGATTTCAGCAATCACATCACCGATTTGAACTTCAGCCCCTTCCGGAAAATACCATCTTTCCAGGATTCCGGAAAACTCGGGTCTGATGCTGGCTACCCGGTCCGCCTCAACGATTGCGGGCAGCATCAGGAATTCGACAAATTCTTCGGTGTTGATCGTGATCACTTCGATGTTGACGAGGGTTTTTTTGGGCGGAATCGGTGTTACAACCTCTCGGTTACTGGCATAGATGATAACCAGCACAATGGCGATGATGATCAGGACGGTCACCCCCCAGGTAAGAATCGCCGTTTTTTTTGTGGACGGTTTTGAAATGCCCATTCTGTTTAATTTCTTTTGAATCGCTGACGGCTGCGAAGGCTTGGTGTCGTTTTCCATTTGAATAATTGATGGCTGAAGCTCGGGGATTGCCGGTTCATTCGTTGAATGAAACACCACGTCACCCGGATCGTCTGTGACCCGTGCACACGGAGCAAAATGAATGATAGGGTTACTGAATTGATTTCAAAAAGATCGGATTGTGTCAAACGGTTTTTAGAAAACGGGACCGGAAAGTGATTTCGCCACGTTCCCGCGCAGGTGTGAACGAACCTGAGGGATAGAAATGTTGTTTTGCTGTTTAAAAAATTGAATTAAATGTCCACTTATACTATTCTACTGAAACGTAGGAAAAACCGGCTATTCGGGCCAACAGTGAAATGATTTATGTTCTGATGAGGAAAAACCATGCCGATGTTTGAATTTGAGTGTAAAAACTGTCGCAATAAATTTGAAGAGCTCATCAGGGACCAGAAAAAAATCCGCTGTCCCCGCTGCGATTCCTTCGACCTGATCAAATTGATTTCAGCCAGTGGTGCGATCTCTGATCAGGCCAAGTGTCATTGGGACGATCCGAGCCTGCCAAATAAGCAGGAGTTTCAACGAAAAAGATAATGCCCGGTCTTCCCTTAAATGGGGTGACAGCATACCTATTTTTTAAAGGGCATCTTGATTAATTGCAGTTATCGAGCTTATCGCATCAAAGGGTTGATCTTTCAAGAAACGCACGAGTCCATCCATGGAACTCCTGGAAGCCATCCCTGGCTTCCAAGGTTCTTAAAAGATCAACCCTTTGATGCTTACTGAGTTCCAGTTTAAATGCAGTGACAGTATACCGTTTTTTGGAAATAGGTATACTGTCACCTGATTTACCTGATTTTATTTGACCTATGGTCCATATCTGCACCGGGTGCTACGGGCAGGCTATCGGATTCATGCCGAAGGAAAAAGAGGTAACCATTATGATGCTGCCCGAATTTATCGAAATGCTGGACAACCGGGAGAAAGCATAGGTTGGTTCATTGACACGTCAATGAACCATAGCAGAGGGATCAAACAGACCATCAACTATCCAGGTAAAACCAATGAAAGCAATCGTATGTCATAAGCATGGTGCGCCACTCGACGTGTTGACCGTTGAAGACCAAAGCAACCCGGTACCCGGTCGGGGGCAGGTGGTCATTGACGTCAAGGCCGCCGCGATTACCTACGTTGATGCGCTGCTGGTGCAGGGCATGTATCAGTATCTCCCGCCGCTACCGTTTGTTCCCGGCACAGAGGTATCCGGGATTGTCAAGTCTGTTGGGGATAGTGTTGAGAGGATTTCCGCTGGTGACAGGGTTGTAACCGGTCTGCTCAGTGGTGGTTTTGCAGAGCAGGCACTTGCGGAGGCCGCCCAGTGTCGCCCGCTGCCTGCTGATATTGATTTTGGTACCATCCTTGGTGTGCAATACGCCTATGGTACGGCCTTGAATGCACTGCAATTGAAAGGGCAGCTTCAAAAAGGAGAGACCCTGCTTGTCCTGGGTGCCGCCGGAGGCGTCGGTCTGGCCATGATCGATCTTGGGAAAATGATGGGGGCCAGGGTCATCGCTGCTGCCTCCACGGATGAAAAACTGGCGCTGTGCCGGGCGTATGGTGCTGATGAAACCATCAACTATGCAACCGGCGATCTGAAAAAAGAGACCAAGGAGTTGACTGGTGGAAGTGGCGCCGACGTGATCTGCGATATTGTTGGTGGCGAGTATTCAGAGCCGGCCTTGCGGGCAATCGCCTGGCATGGACGGTTTCTGGTGATTGGATTTACGGCAGGAATCCCGAAGCTACCGCTGAATCTGGTTCTTTTGAAATGCTGCCGGGTGATCGGTGTGAATACCGGCGGCATGCTGCTGAAAGAGCCGGAGACGTCGTTGAATATGATGAAGCAGGTTGACAGCCTGATGGCGGACGGGAAACTGAATCCCAGAGTATCCAAACGCTATGCACTGGAAAATACTGCCCAGGCCCTGGACGATTTTATTAACCGACGCATTATCGGCAAGGTTGTGATCGAACCCTGAAGTGCGACCCTATTTATCGTTGAGCTACCGACCATTCTCCCCGGTATCCATTATTATTGGATCCGTTGAATTTCCACCGTTTTACGCCCAACCCCTTTCATTTCATCTTTATCACTTGCTGTAACGCCATCAACACATAAATAAGGAAGAACCTTATTTATTCAAAATGGGTTTGGTGATCCATTCTCTCATGTAGAAATCGCACAACGTCAATTTGTTGCTTCGGTTTTTCTCGGTAAAATATCAGATGATGATCACAATGAAGAGATCGATATCCTGGCCTGATCTCATCTCTTCGCTTTCCAAGTCCCGGGTTTTCAACCAGGCCCCTCAAGCATTGCTCTATTTGCTCAAGATAGTTATTCGCTCGAGCAGCTCCCCATGTTTCAGAAGTATACAGCCATATTTCAACAATATCCTGATCAGCGGCAGGAGTGAGACTGTAACCGGATTTCATCAAGCATCCCGGCGTTCATTCATGTCAGAGACAATCCCCTGAACCGTTCGCTGACTAAACTCTCCCTTTTCAGCCTGTTCTGCTCCAATTGCCACCTCCGCTCGTAAGCGATCCAATTTCAGTTGCATGAGCAGTTCCTGATTCTGCTCCATATAACGAAGCGCTTCCCGGATAACTTCACTGGCATTATTATACAACCCGGATTCTACTTTAGATCTTATTTTCGCTTCAAGTTCAGGGGTCAATGACACGTGCATCGATATCTCCTGTGATAAGTAACCCGTCAGAAATTACAAGGATTGACAATCTTTGGTTTAATCATAGGGGTTCCCAATTTGACTGTCAAGTGTATGCCTGACTCTTTCCTTGTTCGCGCAGAGCTTTGCATCCGGCAGCCACATCAAATCGCCATCAATTTCTGACTGATTATTCTTACAATTCCCAACAGATCCTTAAAGATTCGTCCGTCTAAAATTGATTTAAAAAATCCTCAGCTCCAGGTTCGAGTCCTGGTGGGGGCACCATCTCTCTCAATTGTTTAACCCAACTCAGCCAATTCATTCTCATACCGTTCCACCCATCCGTCGGCACCACACCCTGTCATAATCTCGATGGCGTTGTTCATTTGTTCACGAGCTTTCGGTATGTTTTGCTGCTGTTTGAAGACATCCGCATACAGCGCATGTGCGCGGGCCAGGTCCCATCTCACCCCGTTCTGCCGGCCTAATTCGATTGATTTTTCAATCCAATCCACTGCTTGGTCCAGATAAGACTGGCTGCTTTCCAGCAATAAGTCCCCCAGGTAACGCGCACAGCAGCTCTGATAGAAATGCAATTTCACACCCTGCGAGTCCTCGATCAATGATTTCAGATCAATGTCAATTCCCTTGATCTTTTGCTCGCCCTTTTTGCGGCCCAATCTATGATATGTCGCCCAGGACGGTACATATTTGGTTTTTTCAAAATAGTGAATAGCATAATTATAATGTTCGATGGATTTTTGAAAGCTTCCGGTATCGTAATAGATTTCGCCCAAATAACCTTGAGCAAATGTTTCCCATAAATTGAGACCGATTTTTCTACAAAAGCTGACAGCCTGAACGGCATGGGAAATGGCTTCATCGAAGTAGCCTTTGAAATGGCTTGAATGTGCCAGACTTGTGTAAGTGAGCGCCTTGGAATAGCTATCTCCCGACGATTCAGCCAATTTCAGGCTTTCATGTCCGGTTCGATAAGCCAGATCGACGTCCCCTTTATTGCACAGGCAAGCAAGGCTCATGTGACTTATTACCGATGATTCCCCCCAGCGTACCTTCCTGGACCTGTTGATATCAATACACTTTTCAAAAAGATCGATGGCCCCTTGAAAATCACAGGACAGTGCTAAAAGCACCGCCAGCCAATAATATGAAAAAAACATTGAGGCAATGTCAGCAACCTGTTCGGAAATAGCGAGCGCTTCTTCGAGATAAGCCTTTGATTTGTCGATATCCTCTTCGCTTATCCAGTAATATGTACCAAGAGTCACATATGCCTGTGCCAGCCTTTTCTGGTTCCCGCTTGTCTTTAGCCATCCCATAACTGGCTCTATCGTCTTCTTAGCCTCCAGATGACGATTAAACTGATTGTAATAATTGCAGAGATTTGACCTGGCATCGATGATCTTTTTTCTGGAAGATTCAGATTCTGGCTGCTTTTCGAGAAATAAGACCCGTTTTTCAGCAAAAGTAATCGCACCATCCAGAGAAGCGGCTTTCTCCGATTTTCTCATGGCCAGCTTCAAATACAATTCTCCTTTTTCAAAGTTCTCAGCGGCCGTGTAGTGCTCCGCCAGGATTTCAAGGTACGCATCGATTTTGTTCCGGTGTATTTTCTCAATGCCTTGGCCGATCCTGTCGTGCAACAGTCTCTTTCGATCGTTTAATAACGAGTCAACTACCACTTCACGGGCCAGGGCGTGTTTGAAGATGAGTATCGAGTCTGGATAGACGCCTCTTTCATACAGCAATTCGGAATCTTTGAGGCGGGAGAGATTTGACAAAAGTGCCGGTTCCGGCATATCCATAACCTCTTTGATCAGCTTCAAAGAGAATTCGCGTTCGATCACCGATCCGGTCTGCAGGACTTCCTTGGCTGAGTCGGGCAAAGCATCCACCCGGGACATGATCATGTCCTGGATAGTCGAGGGGACGATCATAGACTGATCGTCTTTGACAAGACTGTATTTTTCCCGTTTTTCAATGAGCTTGAGGTTTTTCAAGGATTTGACAAACTCTTCAATAAAGAAGGGGATCCCTTCGGTCTCGTTCAGGACCATCTCCTTGAGTTCATCCTCGATCTCCTGCGAACCCATCATATGCGCCAACATGGAAAGGCTTTCCCGGTTGGACAGACGGTTCAGGTTCAGCTGATTGTGGTAAGATTTCCCACCCCAGGTATGCACGTATTCAGGCCGATAAGAAAAGAGCAGCAGTACCCTGGAGCCGGGTATGCTTTCCAGGATATCGTTGAGCAGAGTCTCGGTGGTGACGTCCACCCAGTGCAGGTCCTCGAAGATCATGATCAAAGGTCTTTGATCTGATCCCTTGAGGACAATTCGCAGTAACGACGCTATTACTCTTTCTTTTTTCAAATCCGGAGAGATATCCAACTCATCGATCCCGCTTTCTTTAACCGATAACAGGTCCAGCAGGTAGGGTAAGGTCGATATGGGTTCAACTCCGATATCGTTTAGACCAGCGGTTACTTTTTGTTTAACCTGGCGCTCAGTGTCTCCTTCATCGAGTTTAAAGTTGGCCTTCAGAATATCGATCACCGGGTGATAGGCCACGTTCCGGGCATAGGAGAGGCATTTGCCTTCCATGATCGTCACTTCTTCATTGGTAACTGCCTTATGGAATTCGTAAAGCAGCCTGGATTTGCCGGCCCCGGCCTCGGCCACGATGGAAAAAGCCTGACCCCGGCCGGATTTGACTGTCTCAAAGCCGTCCAGCAGTATTTCCAGTTCCCGGTTCCGGCCCACCAGAGGCGTCAACCCCCGTTCAGCGTTGACGTCAAACCGTGTGCGGCGGGAACTGCTGGTGATCACGCGATAGGCATTGATCGGCTCCTTTTTACCTTTTATTTGCTTTTCACCCAAGGCCTCAAAACGGAACAGACCCTCGGTGAGTTTGAAAGTATCTTCGGTGATATACGTGGCGCCTGGATCCGCCAGTTGTTCCATGCGTTTAGCCAGGTTAACGGTATCGCCGACAGCTTTGAACTCCACTCTGAGATCATTGCCCAGGGTGCCCACCACGACCGGGCCTGAGTGGATACCGATGCGCATTTTAAGAGGAGGAAGCGCTTTTCCTTCTCTCTTTAGCCGATCATTGCAGCGGGCCATGTCTCGTTGAACCCGAAGCGCCGAGTGAATGGCCCGCTGGGAAGCATCTTCCAACGCAATGGGAGCCCCAAACAGGGCCATGATGCCGTCACCGGTCATCTCGTTGACGGTACCTTCGTAGTCATGCACGGCTTGGATCAAAAGTTCATACACCTGGTCCATCACCGTATAGGCCTCATCGGCGCCGATCTTTTCCACCAGGGGGGTGAATCCCTCCAGGTCGCAGAACATGACGGTGACCTGCTTACGTTCACCTTCGATGCGGTCTCTCTGGGAAAGTATCTTCTCGCTAAGTCCCTTTGGCAGGTATCTCTGGATCTTCTCCAGTTTTTTCTCAAAGGAAAGCTCTTGATGGGTTGGTGAAAAGGATTGATTTAAATTTTGGCCGCAACTGTCACAAAACTTTGCCCCAGGTGGTAAGTGCTTTCCACAATGTGGACAGCCGATTTCGAGTTTTCGCCCGCATTCAAGACAAAATGAAGCCCCAGTACGGTTATCAAAATCACACTTCGGACATTTCATTTTCGGTTATTTGTTATCAGTTATTGGTAAGCTGTTAACAATCCCACTTTCTCAGCCATTTTCTTTTTTGCAGGCAATTGAATCCTTTGGAGATATCCTAATTTGGGCCTTAGGTTCCCGTATACCGGTTTGAACGTAATTAAGCAATACAAATCGAATTTGGCTTAACTCCTGCCTGCTATAAAAGATCAAGCCGGGATTTGCGAGACCATCGGATACCGAAAATCTATCAAAGACCGGAAAAATGGAAACAGAAGAGCTGTTAAAGAATGTGCAACTCTTTTCCGGACTAAGCCAAAAGAACATAAAACGATTGGCCAAAAGATTTTAAGAGCACTCGTTTAAGGCGGGAGAAGCAATCTTCGAGCAGGGAAAACCCGGCGTTGGATTATTTATAATTGTCTCAATAGCTGATAGCCTGGTAATTGGCTATCAATAACATCTGAAGCAAAGCGCTTCATTTTTCTCGATTTAGCGAACCAAAAAACCACTGTATTGTCCCTTTTCTTTAAAAAATGAACCCCTCTCCCTCTCTTCAAAGTGGCACAGTTATCATTATTTGTCTCAATATGTCCCAAAAAGTCCTATTTTGGTCAATCCAAAGAGTACATATTGAAACGAAATGAATCAATTTAACCTGCATTTTTAATATAACTGCCTGTAATATTAGTTTTATAACTACTTGGCAAGCCTATTGCAAATTATAAATATCAATTATGTGGGCAATATAGGAATAAGAATCGGTTAGGCAACGATTCGCCGGTTTCAGCAATACGAAATATTCTCCCCCAAACACATGGAAACGACTTCGGGATGAAATTATAAAAGAATAACGGTAATTATTCAGCTCCCCTCCATTGAGGGAACTATGATACAAAACACGCATGAATCCGCCACTGGAGCTTTTGGAAAACCTGCTGTTTCCCATGGTTTTGAATCACAATATCCTCAACTCCGGAAATATGGTGAATAGTTGCGAAGGATAATAGCTGCCATTTATAAATCTTCGCTTAATGCAGAGGAATCC
Source organism: bacterium (assembly GCA_018830885.1). Taxonomy (GTDB): domain Bacteria; phylum SAR324; class SAR324; order XYD2-FULL-50-16; family XYD2-FULL-50-16; genus JAHJRI01. Next base: position 24,714 of record JAHJRI010000460.1, read on the forward strand.
GGAAAGGACCGGTATTTTAACGATAACCAGGAACAGTAATGAAATTTATATTTATTTACCTGACTCTTTATATTTTTTTAGTATTTACTCTAAAATTTACCACGGATGTTTTTTGACAACCTTAAATGCATTCCGTCGATAAGACATGGAACTAAAGAAATTACAAAAGCACATCCGAACTTTGGCTACTCTGCCAGAAACAGAGGAACCGGTTGTTAGTTGTTATTTAACACTTGAAAAAGGCAAAATCAAATATAGTTATGCTTACGATGAATATATTCGGCATATCAAATGCGGATTATCATCTCAAGAATTACAAGGTGTAGAAGCCGCGTTGGAGCCTATTTGTATGTATTTAAATAACAAATTACTTTATGATGCCAAAGGAGTCGCTATGTTCTCACGTGGAGGGGACGAACCGTTTTTTCTCCCGCTTCAATTCCAGGTCCCTTTGCCTTATTGGATTGTTGTGGATTCAGTACCTAACATCTATCATCTTGTCGAGCTCAAGGATACATTCCACCGCTATGTTGTATTGATCACAACACGTGAAAGCGCTCGAATACTGGAAATCAATGTTGGATCCGTTACGAGGCAGTTGTGGACTCAACGTCCAGAATTACGTAAACGCATTGGTCGAGAATGGACAAAAATGCATTATCAAAAACATGCCAGGGGCCGAAGCCGAGGATTCATTAAAGAAATGATAAAAATCCTAAATAAACTTATGTCAGAAACAGGGTATACTCATTTAATCCTTGCCGGGCATCCGTCAATAACCTCTGAGATCAAAGATAATTTTCCCAAACAGTTGCTGTCGAAGCTTATTGATCTGGTCCCTCTATCGGGAACAGAAGAGACATCTGATATCGTTAAAGCTACGATTAGCCGGTTTATCAGAGAGGAAGAAAAAGAGTCTCAAGATACAGCCGAACTTCTTTCTCAAGAGATGCATACTGGGGGTCTGGCTGTGGCTGGGGCTGAGAACTGTCTCAAAGTATTGAAGGAGAATCGGGCTGACACTTTGGTTATACTTAAAACTAACTTTTCTAGTAGGGGATGGTCGTGTTCCGATTGCGGATTTACAGATTTCGACAAACAAAGTCCTAGCATTTGCCCCACCTGTAAGGGACTCGCCTTGAGGAAGTTCGACATCAAGGAGGAAATGGTTCGTCTCGCCGAACACATCGGAGCAAATATAGAATTTGTTAGCAAAAGCGAAGCCCTTAAAAGGCTAGGCGGCTTTGGTTGCCTTCTGCGATATCGACTGCCAGAAGAATATGCTTAAAAATAATTTTGCTGGATAAAAAATGCTGCAGATTAATAAAGGGTGTTGAAAAGTAGTTGTAACTCACATGAAAATACTTGTTCGGTGAATAATTGCATGTTGTTTTTTCAATCACACGATAGGATTTCGTAAGATTTTGGCTCAAAAGTGTTTTGTTTCCGGCTGGTTTTTTTCGCCTGGTACCGCAGTCGCAGTCAAGGCCCTGACAGACACGGATCTTTTTGTTCCTGATGGTCGTGGTAAATAGCGAACGGGCTGTGTCATTATACAGCTCGGTGCAGTCAATACTATGCAAGATGTTGCCTGATAAGATCCCGCATCTGAAAAAGCAGGAAAGGATATAGGCCAGGAGGTTTACATTCTGGGCGAAAAACATACTAATACTGTGGAATTTACAGCTGAGGATCTGACATCGGTAGCGGTCTTTTCATTAAACAAGGCACTGTGAGTAAGCGACGCGTCAGAATATTGCGTTACCCTCACGGTGCAAATCAAGCCATAAAAGACTAGGAGCATGGTGGAGCCAAAGTTGAACAAGATGCAGGTGTCACGACAAGACTGTGCTGTCTTCTGGATGCATTCATCCAAGAGGTTGCTTGCTGTGTGAGTCCCGAATTTGTCCGGTTGGCTTTGTGCGAGACCGATAGAAATTTCACTCTTAATGTCAGCCACTTGAGTACGTTCCACGTTAGCTTCCGATTTAGAAGCGTGTGTATTAGTGGCCAACTCATTAAGCAAGGGTGAATCAGGCAGCGCATAAGGTCTGCCCATCAGCTCTATCAGTTGACTGTGATTGCGGGATGCTATCTCCGCTTAAGCTATAACTTAATAATACTCTATCCAGAATCCCGTTACAAATGTTTTTTTAGTCACATTAATTCAATATTCATGTAACTATCTGAATTATTGATGAAAAAATAATTACAACATTAAATCTGCGTTTTGTGTGCAATTATTTAGTGGCGAGGCAAGTAATTTAGTAAATTAGGTACAATATACTGATATATTTGGAATATAATGGACCTGAATAAGTCCCCCAAGGGGGACTTTTAACAACGTCGTAGCACACATATACCCGTCCATTTAAAATTTTCTCATTTTAACCCCGGTTATCTACAAGAATTTTTTTCAACCCATATTTTCCCCGTTGGGAAAAAACAAATCCATTTTCCTGCGATTTTAAAACGATTTTGAATATATACCCCCAATCCTTTTATTTATAAGGGATAAAAACCCATCGCACATCTGCCAATATCGTTTTCATCATCCAAATATGAGTCTGCTCCGAAAAGTCGGAGAGCTTAAAAAATGTTAAGATAATACTTGCAATAACAGATATATAATATATAATAAACTAATATAAAACAACTTATCTGTAAACCTGCAAAAA
>JAHJRI010000461.1 GCA_018830885.1 bacterium
CAGATGAGGCAGGAAAGGATCATCATCACCCCGAATACCAGACTCATCAACCGGAATCCGCTTTCGCCACCCCCACCCAGATTGACCAGGGGCATCGCCAGACCGCCCGCCATCAGCGCCCCAATCGAAGCAAAGGCCATCCGGAAGGAGGTGATCGACATCCGTTCGTTGTAGTTGTCGGACATCTCCGCCACCATACTGGAATAGGGGACATTGATGACCGTAAAGGTCGTGCAGGCAATGGCAAACACAATTCCCACGTGAATCGCCCGGGCTGTTCCCGACTGGTAATGGGGCGCCAGGAAGAGAAAAAACAGGGAACCGCCGAACGGCACCGCTCCATACAGCAGGTATGGTCGTCTGCGCCCCATGGTTGAGCGGGTGGCATCAGAGATGGCACCCATGATCGGGTCGGACACCACATCCCAGAGTTTGGGAAACAACAGGGCCAGACCCGCGATAGCCGGTTCGACACCGAGGATATTGGTCAAAAAGAAAAGCAGGAACATCCCTGTTGTCACGATAAAAAAATTACTCCCCACATCGCCCAGACCATACCCGATTTTGGTCAGCAACGGCAGCCTGTCTTCTGCTGGTGTCGTCATTGAACTCCTGAATGATTCATGTGTCCCCCGGCAAACCGAGCGTATTCAAAACTAAGCTACTCCTAGCATTCTCCCCGTTGGTTGACAAGCGGATAGTTGATCCGGTTTTTCTCCGGAGATGACATTCGTTGAAACTGAATCGCACCATCAACGAGATGCTTTTCAAAAATCACCGGTTGACACTGCCCCAGCGATTTCCTATGATCTCGTCTGACTGCTCCTGTTTTTGATTCCCCCCGTCCAATGTTCTGCATGAAGCAGGAACTCCGGGATCTGAGACGCAAAGAAGATGAAATCATTTAAACGGCATAGAGGAAAATGAAAACAATATTTGGAAGAGCCCCCCGAAACATCGGTTTTTTGGCAGTTATTTTAACGCTTTTTCTTGCACTGGTCGCCTCAACCGCCATTGCCGAAGAAAACGACGGCACCTATACCGGATCGATGACATCATCGGACTGCGGCACCGGGACGCTGACCGTCACCCTGCTGAACCGGAATCTGACCGGTACCCTGGTACATTCGGGAACCACCTACACCCTGACCGGGGCGATGCAAAATTCAACCGGAACCGGGATCGATTTTTATGAGACCAGCAGCATTTTCTTTTTTGTGGGCAATGCCAGCAACGGTATCATCAGCGGAACCTATATCACCCAAAACGGCACGGCCTGCAACGGGGCTTCCTTCTCCTTGAACCGGACATCAACCACGGCCACGGCCGACATTATCAACACCCAGAGCTTCAACGCGGTTCAGGAACTGGCCGCCAGAAAAGCGGTCACCGATAAAATCGTCAACGAGGTGTTTGTCGAGAGCCAACCAAGGCTGGTTCCAGGGACCATGGATTTGACCCCCAGTCTCACAGCCACCAGCCGCTACAAGTACGTGAATATTCCCCTTTCCTATGCCTACAGCGAAAACCTGAAGTTTGCGGGTCAGATCCCGGTGGTTTATGTGGATGAAACATTTTACAACGGCGATGTTTCGGTCCAGGGAACGCTCTATACGGGAAGCCTGGATGAAGGCCAGCTGGTGTTAACCACCGTTGAGCTGGGGCTGCCCACAGGCAGTAAAAAAATCGGGGGGGGCGGTTTCCGGGTTCAGGCAGGTCAGGCAAGGGTCATGGATCTGGAAGAGAACCGCCTGTTTTACTCGTACTCCTATATGTACACATCCGAAGTGGATAAGCTGGATACCGGCAACATCCTCAATCTTGCAGGGGGAATCGATTTCCCGCTCATCAATTTCTTTTCATTCCTGCAGAGCGACAAGGGATACACCATTGCCACCGGCCAAATGATTACGGAGGGTGAGTATGACGGAACCGGGCTGAATGACGACCGGATCCTGCTGGATTTGACACTGGGCTTGATCTGGCGCAAATGGGACCTGCGTGGCGGGATCTCAATCCCCATCATGACCATATCCGACCGGTTCAACAATTCCGATCGATTGGTCTCCCTGGACGTGGGTTTCCGCTGGGGTGTCAAATAACCCCTTGAAAAACCGGGGAGAACCCGGCCTCAGACCCGGCTGATGGCGGCGGTACCGAAACACCGCCGTCAGACCTTCTCAACCCTTGACACAGTTCTTTCCGTCATGCTTTGCCTGGTATAAACACTGATCGGCGGCTTCAATCAGCATTGAGGCATCGCTGTTTTGTTGCGGGATGATCGTGGCAACCCCCAGGCTGATCGTGACATGATCATTTCCCCCGTTTTGTGCATGGGGTATGTTTAACGACGCCACATTCTGCCGTATTGTTTCCGCAATCATCAGCGCAGAATCCTTATCCGTATTTGGCAGAACCACCGCAAACTCTTCACCGCCATATCTGGCCACCGTATCGCCGGGTCTTCTGATGGACTGTTTGAGTGTTTTTGCAACATTTCGCAGACAGTCATCCCCTGAGGTGTGACCGTAAATGTCATTGAAATTCTTAAAATGATCAATGTCGATCATCATGAGACTGATCGGCGTCGATTCTCTGATGGCCCGAAGCCACTCACTGAGCAGATTCTCATCAAACCGTCTGCGATTCTGGATATCTGTCAGGCCATCGATTAAGGCCAGTCTTTCCAGTAGATCGGTTTTGTGCTTCAAGCGGAGGTGTGTTTTTATCCGGGCCTGGACGATGGCCGGTTTAAACGGTTTGGAAATAAAATCAACCGCTCCCATTGACAGGCCCCTGGCTTCATCTTCTTCATCATTCAGCGCTGTCAGAAAAATAATCGGCACATCACGGGTGTGCGGGTCGCTCTTCAACCGGTGACACACCTCATAACCATCCATTTCCGGCATCATGACATCCAGCAGGATTAAATCCGGCAGGTTTTTTTCCAGGTAGGTAAAAACCTGTCGGCCACTTTTCGCAAATACGATTTTTGTGTCAAGCACTTTGATGATATTGCCAATTACCTGCAGATTGGCCTGATTATCATCGACGATCAAGATAGTCGGTTGTCTTTCCATGGTCATGGTTGTCCTGTTGATATTTTCAATTCGATATTGGTTCTGTTCACATCTCTTTTTCCAGCAACGCCAACCTGGAGATTACGTCGGGAAATGAACGCAACGACAGTTCAATCTCTTCCACATCAAAACGATCAATATAATCCAGAATATTTTGTGAAAACACCCTCAGGTCTTCCGCCCGATGTTTTTCAGAGAGTTCCAGAATCGATGTGACGAAATCGTGAATCCTGTCCATATCCAGGGCTCCTGTTAACTCCTCCCACACCGGAAGGGATTGATGCTTCAACGTATCCAAAAGCTCTGGCAACTGCTCGACGGGTTCTGTCTCTTCGATCCGGGGGTAATCCGGCCCGGATACCGCCTCTGTTTCAACAGGGGCCGCATCCTGATGATATCTGGCATATCGGGCTATTTCAGAGAACAGACGTTCCATATCTATCGGTTTTGAAAGAAATCCTTCAAACCCGGCTTCCTTTATTCTGTTCATTTCTTCGGCATCCACCGAGGCAGTCAAAGCAATGATCGGGATATGAGCGGTCTTTGGATTGGCTCTGATCATGGTCTGCGCCTGGTAGCCATCCATGACCGGCATGCGAATATCCATCAATATCAGGTCCGGGAGATGTTCTTCCGCCAACATCACCGCGGTCTGGCCGTCTTCCGCCTGCATCGGGTTCAATCCGGCCCGTGATAACAGTTCGGTAATGAGATCCCGGTTGGAGACAATATCATCCACAACGAGAATCAGTGTCTGATCAAACAGGATATGGTTTAATCGAAACTGTTTATCGGGTACCGCCTTGACCGCCCCCATTTCAGAAATAGCGACATTGTTCAGCCGGACATAAAAAACGGTGCCTTCCCTGACAACGCTTTCGACTGAAATTTCACCATCCATCATTTCAATCAGCCGCTTCGAAATGGTCAACCCCAGACCGGTTCCCCCGTATTTTCGGTTCGATTGCCCCTCCTGCTGGCGGAACGACTCAAATATCACGTTGATCTGATCATCCGGTATCCCGATCCCCGTGTCCTTCACGGCAATGACAAGATCCAGTTTACGGTTGTCCGGATGTCTGCGGACCTGCTTCACCGTGATGAATATGCCACCCTGGTCCGTAAATTTGACGGCATTGCCGACCAGGTTCAGCAAAATCTGGCGGATCCTGATCTCATCCATCAACAGCATGGATGGCAGTTGCGGATCGATGTCAATGGAGAAGTCCAATTGCTTTTTCTGGATCTTTAATCCGAAAACCTGTCTGATTTCATTTAAAATGAGACCCAGCTCCGTATTTTCATAGACGATTTCCAGTTTTCCAGCCTCAATTTTGGACAGGTCCAGAATGTCGTTGATGAGTGTCAGCAGGCTCTTACTCGCAACCTGGATGGAACTGAGATAGTTTTTCTGCTTTTGATCAATGACCAGGCTATCCAAAATTTCACTGAATCCAATAATGGCATTCATCGGGGTCCGGATTTCGTGACTCATGTTGGCCAGAAACTCGCTTTTGGCGCGATTGGCAGATTCTGCTTCTTCCTTGGCCTGTTTGAGGTTTTTTTCAGAGCGGAAGCGTTCAATGATTCGTCCCAGCTCATCCGCCACCGCAGTCAGCAGACCTCTCTCCTCCTTTAAAAAGGGGCCCTCGTCCCTTGCGGGCTTTTTCTCCAGGTAGTACACCTCCAGTGTCCCTATGTGTTGGCCGTCCACGTAAATATACTCTTTCTGCATCCAGGCAGACTGCTGAAACCCCGCCGTTTCAATGTTCCGGACGGTCATCTGCAAAGCGTGGCTTTCCACCTGCTGTTGTTTGAAAACCACCCGCGCACAGGTGATATCCGGATACTGCCAGGATCTGGGAATGAGATCGACGGCTCCCTGGAAAATATCTTCCAGGGAGATATCCTTCTGGGCCACCAGGTGGGAAATGCCATACAGGCAATTCAACTCTTTGATCCGCTCCCCCAGGTCGTTTGTTCTCTCGCGGACCGTATCTTCCAGCTGCTGCTTGTAACGGTGGAGTGCCTGCTCGGCTTTTTCCCGTTCGGATATTTCCTTCTCCAGGTTCCGGGTATATCCGAAACTTCTTTGCAGATACAACAACAGAAAAAAGGTGAACAGCAGCATACCCCCCAGAACGAACCAGGGCTGCAGGGAACGCCGGGAGCTTTCATAGGCAGCTGAGGGCGTCATGATAATTTTCCATTGGCGTCCCCCTACCTCAAATTGCGTTGCCCAGTGAAACCCCGCTTCAATTTGCTCCTTATGCAACGGCGACCTGGAATTGCCGCCAGTCGTATAATACAGCAGTTGGTTGCCCTGCTCGTTCGACTCGTCAAAAAGATACAGATTCATCCATTCCAGTGAATCCATAAATAACGTTTTCTGGATGACCTGGCCGATGCGCAGGACCCCGACGGAAAATCCTTCCAGGTAGACATGTCGTTTTGACGGCGCATCCAGAGGCACGCCATGTTTATAGAGAGGTGACAGGATCAGAACACCCGGTTGTTCCTCTTTGTCCTGCACCAGGATAATTTTTTCCGTAACGACGATCTTGCCGCTATCCCGGGCTTTTTCGATGGTTCTCAAGCGCTGGGGATTCGATGCGATATCAAATCCCAGGGCGGCCCGATTGCCTTTCAGCGGCTCAATATAATAGACCACCACATATTCCGGGCGTGTCGCAGCAGGTACTACCTTGCCGCCGGCACCTTTTTCCGTGAACTGAAATCCCTGGAAGCCTTCTTTTCGACCGGCTTCTTCATAAATCCGACGCTGGTTGTCCCGGATTCTCAAATTCCAGGAGACAGCCTGCATCCCGGGGTATGTGGCGAGGATATTTTCCGCAAATCCCTTGAATTCCTTGCGGGAAGCCCCAACCGTATGTTCCAGAAAACTCCCGACAAACTCGACAGCTCGCTGATACTCCTGAAAACTCTCATTCACGCGGTTGGCCTGGTTTCTGGCCTGTCGCTCGAATTCAAACTCAAACCGGGTCTGTTCCCATGCGCGGACCACATAGAATGACACCAGCGACAGAATCAGGCAGAAGCCAAAAACAACGAGGAGGACCAGCTGGCGTCTGGCAGGGGAATATCGGCTTGAGGCAGTGATTTCCGATTTCATATCGATTATCGAGTGCGGTGTTTCAAATAAATAAACTGGCTATTGTTGGCAGCGTCCCTGATTGAGACCATCGAGGGTTCTGATTCAAACCATGAGGTGTGAGGCTGGCAGCACCGAACTGACCATCCCTGGAGCTGACGACAAGGGTGCACCAAAAACATGTGGGTATGTGATCATAACCGCTTCAAGAGGTTGTTTATTCAGAAAAACGTATGAATCCATCCCTGGCTTCCAAGGTTTTCTGAACAAACAACCTCTTTCCGCTTACAGGTACCCACACATATTTGGTGCACCCGACGACAAACATCCTGTTTTTCATTGTGTTGCATCACACCCCCTTCAGCATGGATTCGTTTATGTAAGGCATCTGACTTTACTGGTATATCCAGTTAAAACAGACCCCTAGTTGGTGTATTGGTAAACGATGTTGTAGTAATCGTCGTTATCTTTCAGTTGCTTGAATCCCATATTAAATTCAGTCATGAGCGCTTTATCCTGGAAGACAACAAAGGCAGGCGATTTTTCAGTCAGTCCGGAAATCTGGTGATAGGTGATGGGCATGGAGGTATTCGTCAATGCCGTAATGCGCCGGAAATACAGAAATACAAAGCGGTCTATCAGAATCATGCTGGTTTGGCCATTATAGAGCCGCACGACCTGGTCTTCCTGGTCGTCGATCTCCTCATATCGGGGATTGGCTTCTGCCATGGCCTGAAAGGCCTTTCCAAACAGCCGCGATGCATTCGGAAAAGCGGTCAACTGCATATCGGCCAGGTCATTGATGACCCGGGGAGCAAAATCGTTGAATTGCAGCGATATCAAAGAAGTCTGAAAATCCAGGATTTTATCGGAGTAGTATCCCTGCAGTTGCCTTGATTCCACCTGGGCATAGGCATCGAAACCGGTCTTGAGTTGATCATTCAGCGCTTTCAGTGACAGATATCGGGTTGTGACATGATATCCCCTCAATTTCAATGATTTGCGGACGATCTCAACGGTGATCCCACTGTCGCTGGCTTGCAGCGTCCAGGGGGGGAGATTTAAGGGGAACGCAATCAGTAGCTCTTTTGCCGAAATGAGACCGGGGAATGAAAAAATGAGAATGATTGCGATCCAGCGGACGGTCTTCAATGGCCAGGGGTTGTGTCTGATCAAGTTCATTACGTTTCTCTTCTGGCAACCATGGGGTTGCGTGTCGTGTCTGAAAAGGCTGTCGAAAATCTGCAGGAAAGAACGCCGGTTTTGCTTTCGAATCAGAAAATTGACCCGGGATTTTGTTATTATAGGACATCAACCGGTTTTTACTCAATGATTTTCTAGGGAATCCGATCCCGGCCCGTCTCCAGCAAGCGATTCCGTGTCATTGGTAAAAAGAACCCGGCTGCCGGAAAAACCTTCAGGATATCCAGTCCTTCAAGGCAAACTGGAATCCCTGCCGGGGTGTTTGTGCAAAACGGACATTGAACAGGAGCAGCAACGCTCTCTGAAGACCCGATCAGAAAAGGTACCGACAACTGTGCCGACTGGCGTTTCAGGAAAAATACCCGGTTGATTCCGGCTCTGAAAACGAGCCCTTTTAAATCCCAGCGTTTTCGGTTACAGTCGAATGGACCAGACGCAGAGAAGCACACCCTGTCACCGACCCGGCGGTTACCTATGATTTTGTTTTCACTTAGAAAAATTAGAACTCTCGTTTACCATCTCCAACAGCACAACCTGATCGAGAAAAAGATACTCAAAGCGGTTTTCCTCGTCTTCGCGTTGAACCTCCTGTTCGGCGGTCTGTTTTATCTCGCCGAGCACACTGCCCAACCCCAGCTGACGCTGCCGGATGCGATCTGGTGGGCGATTGTGACAATGACAACGGTCGGCTACGGGGATGTGGCTGCGGTCACCCCCCTCGGCCGGTTTGTCATCTCCTATCTGTGCATGTTCCTGGGGATCGGTATCATCGGCTATCTGATCGGATTTCTTGCGGAACGAATCATCCAGAATATTTCCAAAAAAAGAAGAGGCTTAATGAAAATCATGGCAGAAGACCATCTCATCATCTGCAGTTTTCCCGGTGAAAACAAAATCATCGAGGTGGTCAAAGAGCTCAGGGCGGCACCTCAATATAAAAACAGCGTCATCGTTCTGATCACGGACGACCTGGAAGAGCTGCCCGAAAGCCTGAATGCGTTGAAAATTCGTTTTCTGAAAGGCATCCCAACCGATGAGGATGTCCTGTTCAAAGCCAATATCCTGGGGTGCAAGGGGGTGCTCATCCTGGCCGATCAAAACAATTCCCAGGCTTCGGATGAACGATCCTTTGCCATTGGCATGATTATCGAATTGATTGAAAAGAAACATCAAAGACCCATCAAAACCATCGTTGAGGTGGTCAGCCGCAAGAACCTGAAACTGATCCAGCGATCCGATGTCGACGGCATGATATCCGCCGACGGCATCACCAGTCGCATGCTGGTGCAGGAATTTCTCTATCCAGGGATTCATGACGTGTTTCAACAGCTGCTCAGTAATTTCGAAGGCAGCCAGTTCTATCTGTTTCCGACCAAACTCATCGGCCGCAAAGTGATCGATATCCAGCGGGAAATTCTCAACCACCCCGCCGATATCCAGGTGATCGGCATTATTAAAGGGAAGAAAAAGATCCTCAATCCTTCAAAACGGATCGAGATTGAAGCCGGCGATCAGCTGATCCTCCTGGCAGAAAACCTGGCCGATTTCGACCAGATCGAGGCCCGCCTGCTGGGGGTTCCATAACTGGAAGAGAGCCCTGAACAGGTACCCACAGGGGGTTTGCATTTTCTTTTTCGCTCCATTAAGCTTGACAGCGGATACGCAACCCTGCTGAAGCATCTCTCCGGAAAGAGACGGAAACGCCCTCTGACAGACGAACCAGCTGCCCGGAGCGAGGGACACAAATTGGAAGAACGATACCGGTCTTTGACCAACCGCATCCTGAGGATGCGGAAACGAGGAAACGGAGTTTGGCATGGAGATCTGTTTTACCGAGAAGGAGCAGGCTTTTTACAATGAGGTGGATGCATTCCTGCAGACGGAACTGCCACCGGACTGGCCGGACAAATCCATTATCTGGCCGGGGGATTACAGCCCCGGCGGCTATGGCGATGAAGAAAACTACCGGATCGCGGATCGATTTAAAGCCGGGCTGATCGAAAAGGGGTGGCTGACGATCTCCTGGCCCCGGGAGTATGGGGGCAAAGCATACACATACATGGAGCAGGCGATCTATGACGAGCGCATGAGCTACTATCGGGCACCCATGATCGACTCCCTGGGGATCGGGATAGTCGGGCCCATGCTCCTGAGGGTCGGCACCCCGGAGCAACAGGCGGAGTGGATCCCCCGGATCGCTGCAGGCGCGATCAGCATGTGGCTTGCCTACAGCGAACCCAATGCGGGTTCAGACCTGGCCGGTATTGAAACGACCGCCCTCAGGGATGGGGACGACTATGTGATCAACGGGCAGAAAGTCTGGTCCAGTGGCGCGCACCTGACCGACTATGGCTGGATGATTGCCCGCACCGACCCCGATGCCAGGAAGCATCGGGGTGTCAGCCTGTTTATCGTGGACAACAAACTGCCGGGGGTCACCATGCGACCCATTATCAATATCATGGGCCAGCACTCTTTCAACGAGGTCTTTTTCGACAATGTGCGGGTACCGGCCAAAAACCTGATCGGGGGCGAAAACAAGGAGTTCTATCATCTCATGAGTGCCCTGGACTTTGAACGGGTAACGCTGGTGGGTATCGGGGGTTTCCGGCGCATGTTCGAGGAACTGCTGGAATATGCCAGAACCACCGAGCGCAACGGGGAGATCCTCGGCCGGTCCCCCGCCGTCAAACGCAGGCTGGTTGATCTCGCCACCCGTCTCGAGATTGCTTACATTTATGTCTGGCGTACGGCCGCCATGCTGGATCTGAAGAAGGATCCCCATGTGGAATCCTCCGTGCTCAAGGTCGTCACCACCGAACTGGCCCGGGATATGGCCGAGGCGGCCATGGATATCCTGGGTCCCTACGGTCAGCTGACGGCACCATCGCCCTGGACGCCGCTCCGAGCGCTGGTTTCAAGGGGTTTTCTGGAAAGTATCTCCGCCACCATCGGCGCGGGGACCTCCGAAATTCAACGCAACATCATTGCCCAGCGAGGTCTGGGTTTACCCAGAACCTGAGAGGAGGGAGCGACCCATGAATCTGGAATTGAACAGGGAGCAGAAACTGCTCAGACAGGCGGCCCGGGATTTCCTGAAAAAGGAGTGCCCCCGGAGCCTGATCCGTGAATACAGGGATGCTGAAGAGGACTACCCCCGGAAACTGTGGCAGAAAATGGCCCGTCTAGGCTGGATGGGGGTTGCCATCCCTGAAACCTGCGACGGTCTGGGAGGGGATTTCATCGACCTGACCATCCTCCTGGAAGCCATGGGAGAGGCCTGCCTGCCCGCACCTTTTTTCTCAACCGTCGTGGTCGGTGCCGGCGCGCTGGAGCTCTCCACCGCCGAGGACCTGAAATCCGAAATCCTGCCCCGGATCGCTTCCGGTGAAAAGACCGTGGCCTTTGCCCTGATCGATCCGGGCAATGATTACGGGTATTCCCATATCCGAATGGCGGCTGTCCGCCAGGGGGACAGCTATATCCTGGAAGGGACCAAGCTGTTCGTGGAGTACGCCCGCTCTGCCGACTATCTGCTGACGGTTGCCCGCTCCAGCGAAGAGGGGCTGGTGATTCTGCTGGTTGAATCCGGCAGCGCGGGAATCGAAATGAAGCCCCTCCAGACACTGGACTATGCCAGACAGTGTGAAGTCGTGATGGACCGTGTCCGTGTTTCCGATCAAACCCTGCTGGCCAGGGGACCGGCGGCGGAACACCTGCTTTCGTCCCTGGAGGAGCGTGCCGGGGTGGCCAGGTGTGCCGAAATGCTGGGTGGCATGCAGGCCGCGTTTGAAATGAGTGTGGCTTATGCAAAAGAGCGCGTGCAGTTCGAACGGCCCATCGGCTCCTTTCAAGCAGTGCAGCATCATTGCGCCAACATGGCCATTGAGGTGGGCAGCTGCCGGAATATCACCAACCTGGCCACGTGGAAGATCGCCAGGGGGTTGCCTGCAACCAGGGAAGCGGCCATGGCCAAGGCCTATACCAATACCGCCTCAAACCAGGTGATTAAACTGGGACACCAGATCCATGCGGCCATCTCATTTTGCGATGAACACGATATGCACCTCTTCCTGCGCAAGTGCCGGGCAGCCGCTACCGCCTTTGGTGACGAAGCGTATCAGGTGGAAAAGGTCGCCGGCTGCCTGGGGCTCTGAAACCGTCCCACGCTTTGAGGGATGTCGCACGGATCCTCTTCGTCAATCAGGACACGGGCTTGTGCTCCTGGATAAAGGATTTGATATTCCAGGTAAAGAGGACCAGGGGCACAAAAATCACGCTGACAAAAATATAGGGGTACACCGGACCGAAAGAATAGAGTCCGGTGCCAATCATGGGACCGACAATAAATCCCAGCGGCGGGCAGGAACTCATGAGACCGGCCAGGCTGCCCTGTTCCTCTGCCGGCACCGTCAGTGATGCCCCCGCAAAAAACCCGGGTCCGGCCATGCCGGTACCAAGACCCATGACAGCCATCGCGGCAATCAGGTGGAACAGATTCTCAGAGAAGATCAAACCCAGGAAACTGATCAGGATGATGGGCATCCCGGCCCCGATCAGCCGCATGGGAGACCATCTCAGGAACTGCACAATCACGCCCTGGGACAGCAGCGACATCACCGCTGAGGCCATCATGCCCATTCCCACGGCCTGGGCTGTTGCCTGCCCGTCCAGGTGCAGCAGGTCCTGGAAATAGAAACCGGAAGTCTGCATCACCACCGAGAATGACATGAACATGGTCACCCCCACCAGCTCAAAGGCAACATACCGTTTGTCAAAATAGCGCAATTTTTTCAACTTCATTTTTGAAACGATAATCTGGGGCGATCGGGGCAGCATCTTCCAGACAAATATCGCACTGACCAGGGTGGCCGCTGCCGCAAAATAGAGCGGCATCAGGAGACCAAGGCCTGCCAGCGCGCCCCCCAGGCCGGGCCCCAGGATCGTACCGATATTATTGGCCGCTCCCAGCTTCCCCATCCCCGTGGTCCGGTTGCGGCTGTCGGTAATATCGGCGACATAGGCCGCAGCTCCCGGTGGCGTGGCTGACATGATGGAAGCCTGGACCATTCGCGCCAGGATCAGTGCCCCATATACCACCAGACCACTTAGCACGGCTTTCAGACCCAGCAGGATGATGGTTGCAAAAACAACGGTTCCCAGGGTATAGCCGAGCAGACCGATCAGAATCACCCGTTTGCGTCCCCAGATATCACTCAGTCTTCCCCACCTGGGGCTGGAAAAGAAAAAGACGGCGGACGAGAAGGTAATGATGGAGCCGATCTGCATCTCCTGCAACCCCAACTCACGGCCCAGAGGCGGCAGGATGGCAAAGACCAGGCTCTGCCCCATGGCAATGGACATGGTGCCGATGGACAAAATCAGAAACGGACGATTCAGATTCGAATAATGGTCACTGTTTTGACGGGTCATCAGGAAAGACACTGAAATTAAAGAGCACACTCATAGAAAAACGGTCTGTCAGACAGCCAATTGGGTTCCTGGATTCAAGACAAGGTTTTAATTTTAGCCTTTATTTGTCAATAAGGATAGAAAAACCCTTGTTTCGATGGCAGGCGGGTCAATACCGGGAGAATATCCCGGGAATTCAGGAATCCGCATTTCAGACATCAGACAATGCCGTCACCCTTGTCAGCGGCGGCTGTCTCAACAAACCATCCATGAGCAGCGTTCCGGACAGGCATGTTGAGGCCGCCCCGGGTTGATTCCGGTTCAACTGGTACTTGACAGCAGAACGATCTCGATAGAGGATTGAAAAACAGTCTGATTTGTACTTTCAATCTTATCAACGGAAAAGACAATGAAAAAAATGGGTGCCAATGGCCAGAAGTGGCTGAAGAGTTTTCATATACTGTCTGGATGTGTCTGGATCGGCTGCGGAATCACGCTGATCGTGCTGCAGTTCACCATCTCCCCGACCGATGGACGGGAACTGTATGGAATCGTGGCCACCATGGATTTTATCGACCTGTTTATTCTGGTACCGGGTGCCATCGGGACACTTCTCACCGCACTGATCTATTCGATCTGGACAAACTGGGGCTGGTTCAAGCACAACTGGATCACTGTCAAGTGGATCATCTGCGCCTTCGGGATCGTTTTCGGGACTTTCTGGCTGGGACCCTGGCTGAGCGGCATGGCGCATATTGCAGGCGAAAAGGGGATGGCCGCCTTGACCGATCCCCAGTATTCCCACAACAGATTGATGAACGCCGTTTTTGGGTCGGTTCAGGTTGCTACGATCATCTTTGCGGCGTTTATTTCGGTGCTGAAACCCTGGCGTAAAAAGAAAGTGAATCCATAAAATCCATGGATCTATTCAGGTTCAGTGATAGACCCTAAGACCTGTATACCATTGAACTCATTATCGGCGGCCATTCATGGCAGCATGAGTTTCTTCAATCAGGGGCATCGTTTTAGGCTTCTCTTTCCGGCAGGTTCCCGATATCGTATCGATTCAATGGTTATAACTATTCAGCTTATATTCAGCCATCAGAGCGGGAACCAGTATGTGATTGAACAGATTGGGAGTGGTTAAGCATTGCCAGGATGGCGATGTCAACGACCGCCCTCGGAGACAGGCATGAATGTCTGTCGAGAATGAGTTCAATGACATACGGGTTCCCACTTGGATGGCAATAGAAAAATGGTGAATCGTTACCAATGTTTTTGAACCAAACGGGACATTTTTTCCTGACAATGCATTTTCCAGTGGTTCAAAAGCGAATCCGCCAGGTCTCTCTAATTCCGCTTGATCTCATAGTGGCGGCTCAATGGTACAAAAACAGCGGCGTTTTGCATGGAGAGACGTCGTTAAAGACTGCAGTTCGAAAAGGAGAAGAAAGATGGCCATGAAAACCAGAGAAGAATATTTTGAAAGCATCCGGGCCTTGAAACTGCCCGTCTACCTCCTGGGAGAAAAGGTTGAAGACACGGTGGAGAACCCGATCATTCGCCCGTCGTTGAATTCCGTGGGAATGACCTATGAGATCGCCCAGAAACCGGAATACGAGGATCTGGCCACAGCAATATCGCATTTGTCCGGGAAGCGGATAAACCGCTTTTGCCATATCCATCAGAGTGTTGACGATCTGTTGAAAAAACCCCGTCTGCTGCGACTGATGGGCCGGAAAACAGGCACCTGCTTTCAGCGATGTGCCGGACTGGACGCCATGAACACCCTGAATGCGATCACCTTTGAAATGGACGCAGAACTGGGCACGGAATATCACCAGCGCTACCTGAATTTTCTGCGTATTGTTCAGGAGGAGGATCTCGTCTGTGATGCCGCCCTGACCGATCCGAAAGGGGACCGGTCCTTGTCCCCCAGCCAGCAGGCCGACCCGGACCTCTATCTGCGTGTCGTGAAAAAGGATGCCAGGGGTATCGTTGTCCGCGGCTGTAAAGCCCATCAGACCGGAGCCGTCAATTCCCACTGGGTGGCCGTGACGCCCACCTCCGCCATGAAGGAGGAGGACAAGGATTACGCCGTCACCTTTGTGACACCAACCAATACCAGGGGGATCACCTACGTCTATGGCAGGCAGTCCTGCGACACACGGAAACTTGAAGCAGGAAGCATTGATGTGGGCAACGCCGGGTTCGGGGGTCACGAGGCATACATGATCTTCGATGATGTGTTTATTCCCTGGGAGCATGTTTTAATGTGCGGGGAGTACCGGTTTTCGGGCCGTCTGGTGGAGATATTCGCCAATTATCACCGTGCGAGCTATGGCGGATGCAAATCGGGCATGGGAGATGTATTGACCGGCGCCACCGCCCTGATGGCCGACTACAATGGCACAGCAAAAGCCTCCCACATCAAGGACAAGTTGCAGGAGATGGTCCACCTGAACGAAACCTGCTATGCATGCGCTATCGCCGCAGCCTGTGAAGGCAGCCGGCACTCGTCAGGGGGATACCTGGTCAACGGGTTGCTGGCGAATGTGGCCAAACTGAATATCACGCGAAACCCGATCGAAATGTGTCGCCTGGCCCAGGACATCGCCGGGGCCGTTATTGGCACAACACCGTCGGAGCAGGATCTGGCGATCCCGGAGATCGGTGATCTGCTGCGAAAATACCTCAAGGGTGTGGCAGGGGTATCCGCTGAGGTGCGGATGCGCTGCATCCGGCTGATCGAAAACATCACCATGGGCACCGGTGCTGTCGCCTTTTTCACCGAGTCCATCCACGGTGCAGGTTCGCCCCAGGCCCAGAAGGTGATGATCCAGCGCTACAGTAATTTTGAGCAGAAGAAGGAATTTGCCAGGAAGATCGCGGGAATCAAAGAGTAGATAGCCGGCCATCATATCTCCCGGAAAGCGTCCCGACGGACCGGCAGACCCGGATGACCTGCAAGCCGGAACACGAGCCTGAAACCTTGACAACACTCCCGAGAGAAACCAGCGTCTGCTATCGGACTGTTTTAAAATCTCCAATTACTTGAATTGAATCTGTAAAGGGCAATAGGATGAATGTAAATAACAGACATTACAGAACAATCTGGCTTAAAGCGGATGACCCTGAGATCGTGCAGATTATCGATCAAAGAGATCTGCCGTACCAGTTTACGATTGAGGATCTTAACCATGTGAGTGATGTCGCCATTGCCATCAAGGATATGCACGTCCGAGGTGCCGGGCTTATCGGCGCAACTGCGGGGTACGGGATGTATCTGGCGGCCCTGCAGTCCGCAAAAGACCATTTTGATCAGGATCTCAACAAATTCGCAGATCAGCTGGTAGCGACAAGACCGACGGCCGTCAATCTTTCCTGGGCCGTGAAACGTCAATTAAAAGCCATGGAGAATGGCACCACACCAGCAGAAAAAATCGCCATTGCCCGACATACGGCAACGGATATTGCCGATGAGGATGCTGATTTTTGCAGACGCATCGGAGAACACGGGTTCAACATTATTAAAGCGATCAGCGACAGGAAACAGGGGGCTCCCGTCAATATTCTGACCCATTGCAACGCCGGCTGGCTGGCTTTTGTCGATTACGGGTCGGCCACTGCCCCCATCTACGAAGCATTCAACAAGGGCATCAAGGTCCATGTCTGGGTTGATGAAACAAGGCCGCGAAACCAGGGGGCAAGACTGACCGCCTGGGAACTGAATCAGCAGGGCGTCCCACATACCGTGATTCCAGACAATGTCGGGGGACATCTCATGCAGCACGGCATGGTTGACATGTGCATCGTTGGAACCGACAGAACGACCTATACCGGAGATGTCGCCAATAAGATCGGTACCTATCTCAAAGCGCTGGCAGCGAATGACAACGCCGTTCCATTCTATGTGGCCCTGCCCTCTTCAACATTTGACTGGGAAATCGAAGATGGCGTCGCCGAAATCCCCATTGAACAGCGTGATGACGAGGAAGTCAGGTATATCGAAGGATTTCATGAGGGCAGGGTCAAAAAAGTGCTGCTGACCCCGGAAGACAGTCCGGCCGCAAATTATGCATTTGATGTCACCCCCAGACGTCTGATCACGGGTCTGATTACCGAAAGAGGAGTCTGCAGGGCAAACAAAGAAGCCGTACTTGAATTGTATCCCGAGCAACGGAAATAAAACAGTATATTCCCATAGACCGAATACAGATAGAAATGGTTATCAGAGAGGATCATTCTCCCAGTCAAGATTAAGATACTTGCCCACCCTGCCGGGCGCGCCGGAGGGTGAGAGCAACATCAGCTGCACGATACAGGTGCATGTCCCCCAGCGGATCAACCGAAACCCAATATCATCAGGAGTATTAGCGATGCCGGAATATGAAGACATTTCACCGAATTTCAGGAACGCCCTGATTCAGAAAATGAAAACAAAGGTGCCCTTCTGGAAACTGCTGGGCATGGAGGTCGTTGATGTAAAAAAAGGCTGGGCGATTGTCAAACTGCCCTACTCGGACAAACTGGCCCAACCGGACGGGGTTGCCCACGGCGGCGCCATTTTTTCCCCGGCGGATGCCGCGGTGGCCATTGCGATGCTGGGCCTGATCGACAAAAGCGAATCCCTGCTGACCATTGAAATGAAAATCAACTATATCAAATCTGTTAACGAGGGGGACATTATCGCTGAGGCAAAAATCGTTCATCGGGGTAGCCGGACCGCCATCGGAGAGGTAGATGTCCGTAATTCAAAGGGGGAATTGATCGCCAAGTGCCTGGCCACCTATATGATCATCAAAAACCGAACGTAACCCGTCACAGCGGCATGAAGCCCCATTTGACAGGGACTAAGCCGGCGGCAGCGACGGTTCCTGGCAGCGATCGACCATTTCGGGGTAAACCGCGCCCCGGGGGGCACGGTGGTTGGAAGACACGAATGAATACCGGAGACGGATCATGAACCCCTGGTATAAGGGACAGGTTCTACAGGCCATTCCGCAGGAAAGGCCTGGCCCGGTTTTTCCTTCAGGTTTTCCTTCAACTTCTTCAGACCGGGTCTCGCATACTGCATATGACCCTCTTTCAAGGTCCGGCCGTTGATGACAGCGTCTGAGCGAAGCCTGCGACCGATGGTTTTTTCCATCATCCGCCCCAGCTTCAAAATCCGATCCACATCATACCCGTGCTCAATACCCATCTCGTCAATCTGCACCAGCGTATCCTCCAGGCAGACAAGCCCCACATAACGCGGATCATCATAGTAGTAGTCTCCGGTACCCCGCGTGGGACAGTCATCCAGAAAATTGGCCGGCTGACCGCCCAGACCACCCATGGTGGCTTCAAAAATATTGATCCCCGCCTGAAGTGCTGCCAGGATCGAGGCCGAGGCCACCCGTTTGGTTTCGTGAAAATGGGCAATATGAAGACTGGGATCCGGCATGGCATCCAGAACCATGGCAAAATATCGGTAAACATCGGGGGCAGAAGCGCTGCCGTCGTGATCGGCATGCTCTATGTCATGGGCCCCGATGGAAAGCCAGCGTTTGGAAAACTCGACAGCATCCTTCAAATCCGTGGACCCGCCGATCGGACTTCCCCAGATGGTACTCACCGTCCCGCACATCTGTATTCCGGCGTCATTGCATTTCTGCGTACACCGTTCGGCCTCCTTCCAGTACTCCGGAAGTGTGGTTCCCGAGTTGGCAAAATGATGTTCCTCCTCGGTGGAAACCATCATCAGGACCCGATCCGGGCCCACACCTTGATCTTTCAACTGAATCGCACGATCAACCGCCTTCTCGCGGATGGTCACCGCTGTCAGGCAGATGTCGTCGTAATTGATCCCTTTTTTCTGGCATCGGCTCCGAAACCGATCACTCCGTAAATGGGCCAGCAGCTCCTCCGCATCTTTAAACTGCGGCATCAGATAAGGGCTGCCGAGATTGGTGACTTCAATATTGCGACAACCGGCCAGGATCAACTCCTCAAGATAGTACTTTTTCGCCTCGGTGGAGATAAATCGCTCTTCATGCTGAAACCCGTCCCGAATCGTAATGTCACCAATCGTGACTTTCCTGGGCATTTTCGGAAAAATCTTCCAGTAATCGTATTCAGTCATATCGTTTCGATGCTCCTCTTCTTTTCAATAAACGTGTGTCGTGTCATACACGAATGGATTATCGCCACTCCCGACATCCGGGACCCCATCATGAGAGCCTGTTCCCGTTGTCCGCGCGATTTTTTTCAATCTGTTGGCCTTGACCCGACACCCGATGCCATGTCTCCCAAAAAACGCTCTATCGGCCTTCAGAAAACTTGATAAAAAACACCCCAGAGCCCAACAGCGCCCTCCCCAAAAAAAACGACCCCGCCTGCGGACCCAAAGGAGAATTGACAGCTGATCGACCTTTTTCCTGATTCTAACCGGACAAAGGCCCTTTTGGCAATCTCAGACCGAACCGTCGCGGTCAATCCGGGCCGATTGAATCGTGAATCCGGCGTTCGCCCTGCTCCCAAAGACAATTGACGCCTCCCTGCACCATCACCATGACACCCGGGGCTCACCGAAACATGTGAAACATGCGGAACAGGGGTTCCGGTTTGACAATCACTGATGCAAATAAGTAACATAATCAGAAGCGGTCCATCAGGGTCCCTTCACCGGGATCCGATACTAAACCTTGACCCCGCTGCTGACAGATAAAAACACTGTATTTATGGGCTTTGGAAAGATGCGGCGTAGCGGGTGGCCTGTCATCAATCCGGTTTCCATGCTCGGATTTGGACATGCAAAATAGTTTCATGGCCGATTGACCCCTCTCGCTCCTGAAACCCGGCATCGGGCTGTAAAAAATTTTTAAAACCAGACATCTAGCGGATAGAACCATGGACAGCGCAGTGGTCGAAATAAAAGATCTGCAATTTGCTTACAACCAGCAGATCGTC
>JAHJRI010000462.1 GCA_018830885.1 bacterium
CCTCCTGGAGCTCCTGGAAGCCATCCATGGCTTCCAAGGTTCTTGAAACACAATACCTTCGGGGCTGCGTGGAAATCGAACTGAATAGATTCAAAACAGAAATGGAAAAACAGCGGAAATTCGGCATGCTGATCGACCTGGACAAGTGCACCGGCTGCGGTTCCTGCATGGTGGCCTGCATGTCGGAGAACAACATCCCGTTTCGCCCGGACGAAACCGACAAACTGACCAGCATCGCCTGGATGCGGGTGTTCAAACTGTCCAACCGGAAACCGTTTCCGGAAACGGACATCTGTTATCTGCCCATGCCCTGCATGCACTGTGAAGGATCCGATCCGGGTCACTCCCCCTGCGTTTCCGTCTGCCCGGTCACGGCCACAGATTACGACAGGAGCACCGGCATCGTCAGCCAGATAACCGCCCGCTGCTTCGGATGCCGTTACTGCATGGTCGCCTGCCCCTATCATGCCCGCAGCTTCAACTGGTGGGATCCGGTCTGGCCCGGGGGGATGGAACAGATGCTCAATCCCGACGTCTCGCCCAGGATGAGAGGGGTGGTGGAAAAATGCAGCTTCTGCTACCACCGCTACCAATTGGCCCGGGACAAGGCCCATCTGCAGGGCCGCCAAGACATTCCCGAAACCGACTATCAGACCGCCTGTGCACTGGCCTGCCCGGCCGGGGCGATCACTTTCGGAGACCTGAGGAACCCGGACCACCGGATCACAAAACGCGTCCAGCCGGATCTCCATAACGGCGGCAAACCCCAAAATCCAGCGATATTCCGACTGCTGGAAAGACTGGGGACCAACCCCGCCGTTTACTACATCACCAGCAAGGTCTGGGTGAGAGCGATGAGTGACAATCACCTGGCTGAGGAGAAGCGGCAGGCGGCCAGGATCCAAACCAGCGGTCGGAGGAGAGCCTGATTGATGAAACCTGCAACCACAACCGGCGGCGCCGACCGCTGTTCATCCAGACGGTTTTACCTGGGGCTGCTGCCCGTCTTCATTCTGCTGGCCTGGGGTCTATACGCCATGATCCGGGTCTGGTGGCTGGGCCTGAACCAGACCCATATGAACAATGTGTACGGGTTTGCCCTCTGGATCTGGGCCGACCTGGCCATCATCGCCCTGGGCGGCGGCGCATTCTTCACCGGTCTGCTGCGATATATCTTCCGGAAAAAGGAGCTGGGCAGTATCATCCATTTTGCGGTGCTGGTCGGGGTCATCTGCTACAGCTCAGCCCTTCTGATCCTGGCCCTCGATGTGGGCCAGCCGCTGCGATTCTGGTTTATCTACTGGCATGCCAATGTTCATTCCATGCTAACGGAGGTGGGCTTCTGTCTCACCGTTTACTTTGCCGTGTTGAATATTGAGTACCTGCCGGTCATCCTTCAGAATCCGAAACTCCAGCGGATTCCTTTTTTGAAAAACCTCGGGCATCACACCCATGAGATCATGGCCCTCTTCGCCGGAATCGGGGTGTTCCTCTCCTTTTTCCACCAGGGATCGCTGGGTGGCATGACCGGGGTGCTCTACGGACGCCCATTTGCCTACCGCGAAGGATTTCTGATCTGGCCCTGGACCTTTTTCCTGTTTACCTGGTCTGCGGCGGCAGCCGGTCCCTGTTTTACCCTGCTGCTGGCAAAAATAACGGAAACCGTGTCCGGGAGGAAACTGGTGCCGGGGGCGGTGGAAGCGATGCTGGGTAAGATCGCCGGCTGGATGATCCTCAGTTATACGTTTGCCAAAACGGCCGACACCCTATACTGGGCCGCCAGCACCACAGCCAGGGCGGGTTTTCAGTGGTCGCTGTTTTATACCCGGAGTCCCCAGGTTCACGGGTACTGGATCCTGATTGCGGAAATCGTTCTTTGCGGGTTCATTCCCGGGCTGATCCTGATCACGGAAAAGGGACGGCGAACCAAACCGCTGTTCTGGATCGCCGTGATCCTGGTTATCGGGGGCATATGCCTCAACCGCTGGTCGCTCATCATGCAGACGGTGGCCATGCCCGTACTGCCTTTTGAAAAATGGGTCCTCTACATTCCCAGCTGGCAGGAGGTGGCGACCACCCTGATTCCGGTCTGGCTGGGAATTATTCTGATTGCCCTCTCGTACCGTCATTTGCCGCTATTTCCGGAGGAGAAAGCGTTGAACCTTAATTAAAATTATCGTAACTATTCAGCAGTCTAACCGGCTTAGCCGGTCACAGTTTTAATCAGTTACACATTCCAGGGGGACTAATTTCAAACACGCATAAATCCATCCCTGGAGCTCCGTGAAAACTTCCTGTTTTCAAGGGTTTGAAATCATTCCCCCTGGAATGTGTAACTTATAAGCTTATATTCAGCCATCAGAGGGGGGACCAGTATGTGATTGAACGGATTGGGAGTGGTTAAGCATTGCCAGGATGGCGATGTCAACGAACGCCCTCGGAGACAGGCATGGATGCATGTCGAGAATGAGTTCAATGACATACTGGTCCCGCTTGGATGGCAATAGAAAAGTGGTGAATAGCTAACAAATTATCGAACTTACTGCACCAAAGGGTTGATCTTTCAAGAAACGCACGAGTCCATCCATGGAGCTCCTGGAAGCCATCCATGGCTTCCAAGGTTCTTGAAAGATCAACCCTTTGATGCTGAATGAGGTCCATTAAATCAAGGTGCTCTTCGCAGGAAAAGGGTGTTTCAGTTAACGGCATTGAATCGTATCGATATAAAGACAAGGAGAAGGATGTTTCCGGGAATTTTTGAATGGGTCTGGGATATGGGTCATGTGATATTCATGGGCCTGTTCTGGCTGGTGATCATCACCCTGTTTTCAGGCATTTTTTACGTGCTTGCCAAAACGGTCATGGAGACCGGCAGGAACGGTGACGGGACCAGAGATGCACCGAACCGGCGACGATCAGAACGTGCACACTGATTTTGAACAGATGAAGGACCCATTGAAAAACAGAATCCAACCCATCCTGATGCGGTATCTGCTGACAGGCCTGATGCTGGGCTTGCTGGCTGCCAGCGCTGCCGCCGGTACCGGGAACTACGAGGTGAACCTCTCCTGGTTTGTGGACATGCAGCAGTATGGAGCTTCCGCCCACGCTGATCTGTTCTGCTCCCGGTGCCATCAGTCCGTCGCAGAGCAGGCGGTTCATCCGGATCCCGCCCATGTCACCCTTGAAGCAGCCGGGTTTTTCAAGAAGGGCACCTGCGCCGGTCCAGACTGCCATGAAAACACGCTGGCCGACTATGACAAGGGAGTTCATGGACGGATCCGCTTTGAGAACCGGGAAAAATACGGCAACTGTATCGAATGTCACGATCCCCACCGGGTGAAGCCCAGCGGGGAAAAAGAGGCACAGACCCCGGGGAACAAGGGAAGGACCCTCTGTCAGCCCCAAACCGTCAGTCAGACAGAAAGACCGCCGGAATGCAAACAGGATGACGCCTGTCTGGAGTGCCACCTTGAACCGACGGGTGACACCACAAAATCCGCTCAAAAAGAGGCGACCCTCTGTTTTCACTGTCATGACCGGCACGGCAGCATTCCAAAAAACCCGGATTTCGGCCATATCCCAACCATCGATGTGGCAGCCTACGCCACCACAGCCCATGCCGATATCCGCTGCAGCGACTGTCACACCCACTCCGCCACCTACGGTCATGAAAACGTGGTGCAGGATTGCCGGCAGTGCCATTCCCCCCATGATGAAAAGCCGATTCACGATGCCCATTCCCGGGTCGAATGCCGGGCCTGCCACCTCCAGGGTGCGGTCGAAGTTGACCCGGCCAGGCGATTGATCGCCTGGCGGGCGGAAGCGCCCCGCCAGAATCCGGTGAGGGTTCATCAGCTGGTGGCCACCGAAGATGAGACCAACTGCGTCCGCTGCCACACCGACAACAACCGGGTCGGTGCTGCCGCCATGGTTCTGCCGGCCAAGAGTATCATCTGCATGTCCTGTCACACCGCGACCTTTTCAGTCTCGGATCCGGTCACCCTTGTTACGCTGCTGGGAGGCATCCTGATCTTTCTGGGACTGGTTGCAGTCTGGCTGACAGCCGGTCAGGCACCCGACGGTCAGAAAAGCGCCGCTTCCCGGATAGCCGGGGCGGTGCGGTCACTTCTGGCGGTTGTTTTTTCGAGACGGATCATCCCTGTTCTGAAAGCACTGCTGCTGGATGCCATCATCCAGCGGCGACTCTTTATCCAGTCAAAATGGCGCTGGTTCAGTCACGGGCTGATTTTCTATCCGTTCCTGCTGCGCTTCGGCTGGGGGATGATGACCCTGCTGCTCTCGCTGGTTTTCCCCCGGTGGGAAGGGACAACCGCCCTGGTGGATAAAAACCACCCCCTGGTGGCCTTTCTGTTTGACCTGACGGGGGTGTTGATCATCGCGGGCGTGATTCTGGTGATTACCCGAAAAACGGTCTCCCGCGGTCCCAAATGGCCGGGACTGCCCCGTCAGGAATGGCTCTCGCCGGTCCTGCTCGGCGGGATCATCATCGTCGGCTTCATCCTGGAGGGGTTGCGGATTGCCATGACAATTGATGTTGGCAGTCAACAGTTTGCCTTTTTGGGCTATGCGATCAGCCTGGTTTTTAATACCATGAATGGAGCGACCGAACTGTACGGATATCTCTGGTACCTGCATGCGATTCTGACCGGGGCCTTCATCATCTGGCTGCCTTTCAGCCGCATGTTTCACATTGTTATGGGACCGGTGGCCATTGCTGTAAACGCCGTGCTGGAGATGGACAGGCATGGGAAGTCATGACCATTTTGGTGTCGTTTTCAGCATACCTGCCTGCCCGGCAGGACCAGCGAAGGATGAGAATCATCTCTCAGCTTAACATTTAACAGGAGACTTTCATGGAAATTCAGGAATATTCGATGCCGGATGAGCTGCACTATGAAGAGAACCACTACTGGGTCAAAGCAGAAGGGGACCTGCTGGTCATCGGCATGGACGACTTCGCCCGAAAAATGGCCGGTGATATTGTCTATGTGCAGCTGCCCTTTGCGGGGAAAAAGCTCAAGAAAGGGAAGAAGTTCGCCCAGGTGGAGTCGGGGAAATGGCTGGGGAAGGTGTATGCCCCCGTCAACGGCGAACTGGTCGAATCCAACCAGGCACTGGAAACCGATCCAACCCTGATTAACAAGGATTGCTATGGTGCCGGCTGGATGTATAAAATCAGACCGGACGATCCGGCTGAAATCAATGAGCTGATTCACGGTCCCGCAGCCGTTGAGAAATGGGTGCTGGCAGATATCGAGAAGTACAAGCAGGACTGACATGAGTAACCGGGATTATGGCATTTCCGAGATCATCACCCTGGAGGCTTGCTCTTCCTGCTCCCTGTGCGCCGACGTCTGTCCTGCCGTTTCGGCCTCCGGAGACGGACAGTTGTCCGGCTTCTACCGCCTGCACCAGCTGAAGAAGCTGCAGCGCTTCCGCACCGGCTGGCTGGCGAAGTTGTTCAAAAAGAGCAAAATGACAGAAGCAGAGCTGTCCCAGTTCGGGGATACGGTTTTCAAATGCACTCTCTGTGGCAACTGCCAGGAGGTCTGCCCGGTGGGTATCCGCCTCAAGGATATCTGGCTGTCGCTGAGACAGGACCTGGTCCATTCGTCCGCCTATCCGAAGAAAGTGGATATGATCGGGCAAAACATCTCGGAGAGCCACAACGTTTTTGACGAAGACAACGAGGAGCGGGCCGACTGGGTAGACGACATGCCGGAAGCACCTGAGGACGGCCTGATCAGGGACCAGGCGGCGGTGGTCTATTTCACCGGTTGTGTCTCTGCCTACTTCCCCATGGCCCAGCAGATCCCGATCGCCCTCTCCCGGATTTTCACGGCTGCCGAAGTGGATTTTACCCTTCTGGGGGAAGAGGAGTGGTGCTGCGGGTTTCCCCTGCTGGGAGCCGGTCTCAGGGAAATGACCGGCGAAGTCATCGCACACAACGTGGCGGCCATCCGGGAAAAAGGAGCGCACACCATCGTGTTTGCCTGCCCCTCCTGTTACCAGATGTGGCGGGAGTACTATCCACCTGAATTCGCGATTTTCCATTTCACCGAATACGTTTATCACCTGATCCGGAACGGTCGGGTGCCGTTGCAGGAACTGCCGCTGACCGTCACCTACCATGATCCCTGCGACCTGGGACGGGGCGCCGGCGTATACGACGAACCCCGGCAGGTCATCCGCTCCCTGCCCGGGGTCCGACTGGTGGAGATGGCCCGAAACCGGGAAAAGTGCGCCTGCTGCGGGGGCGGCGGAAACCTGGAGATGATCGACAAGGACCTCTCAGCGGCCATCGCCGGAGAAAAAATCGCGGAAGCACAGGCCACGGGAGCACAGGCGATCGTCACCGCCTGCCAGCAGTGCGTGCGGACCATGACCAACTACGTCAAGAGAAACAAGATCCAGCTGGAGGTACTGGATATCACCCAGTTGATCGAACGGGCGCTGGTAGCGCCCGAGGATTAGTTTCGGGAAATCGGATTTTTTTACCGGGTGTTCCATGTTTCTTTGGTGGCGCTATTTCATGCAAACTAACATGCCTTCGGGGGCACAACGAAACATGAGAATGATGTCGCGGTGTTGACCCGCGACTGATATGACCCCCTTTCAGTTGGGAGACTTATTTCAAGATGGTCTAAGGATCATGTCGCTGAAACCCCAACTCGCTTCGCTCAGACAGGCGGGGTTTCTATCGCTCCATCTCACCAAGATCATCTAGAAACGCGTCTAATCAACTGAAACGGCTTCACACCAGTCGCTTTAGGGTGCTATTCATACAAACCAGCATTCCTGCGAGCGGGCACAACGAAACATGAGAATGAGTCAGCGATTCTGGCCGGAAAACAGGGGACACGAATAATCATGTCCCCCATTTTCCTGATCCGCGGAGGCGTTTTAACTACTGCTTGTTAAAATAACATAAATTTCAATTAAATGCATTCTTTATCATATAAACCCGAAAACAAAGAACCAATGGACTTATTTAATTTAGGCAAGGTTTCCTGGCAGGAGTCGCAACTTCTTTATCATGCCCTGGCCTATTCCGGCAGGGAGGCCCTGGTGCTGCTTTCCCCCGCCACCCCCTATGTCTGCATCGGATTTCACCAGGAAGCCCGGGCAGAGGTGGATCTGGATTTCTGCCAGGCGAACGGCATCCCCATCTTCAGAAGGGAGGTCGGCGGTGGTGCGGTCTACCTGGATGGCAACCAGTTTTTTTTCCAGCTGGTCCTGAAACGGGACAATCCATTGATACCTGCTAGAAAGGATGTTTTTTACCAGAAATTCCTGCAACCGGTGATTGATACCTATCAGCAGATCGGGATTCCGGTGAGGTTCAAACCGGTCAACGACGTCCTGGCCGGCACCCGCAAAATATCCGGGACCGGCGTCGGCGAAATTGGCGAATGCGTGGTGTTTGTGGGCAATCTGATCCTGGATTTCAACTTTGAGATGATGGCCCGGGTGCTGAAGGTCCCCGATGAAAAATTCAGGGACAAGGTCCACAAAACCCTGCAGGAGAATCTGACGACGATTCGTCGGGAACTGGATCCCGACGCAGCGACCCGGTGGAACGAAACCAACCTGAATGAACTGCTGGGGACCGGATTTCAAAAACTGCTGGGAGACTTTCAGAAAAAACAGATCGATGCCGACCTGAAAGTGAAAATGGACGAGCTCGCATCAACCATGCTTGGTCCTGACTGGCTCCATCAAATCGGGCGAAAACAGAGCGGACGACAGGTCAAAATCCAGACCGGGGTCAATATCGTCCAGAAAATGCATAAGGCTGTTGGCGGCCTGATCAAGGCGACCTATGAGCTGAAAGACAACCACCTGTTTGGCGTGACCCTGTCCGGCGATTTTTTCTGCTACCCGCCAGACGCCGTCGGACTTCTGGAAAGGAAACTGGAAGGCGTCGCCGTTCCGGACCTGCAGGAGACCCTGGAGCGTTTCTACAGCGAACAGCAGGTGGAAACCACCGGGATCGGTGTATCCGACTGGATGATGGTACTTCAGAAGTAACGATTCACCCCTTTTCCCCTGTTAATGGGGTCGTGGGCTGTTTATGATTGAACCGGCTAATCCCTGCCGGATCCCTGTTTCAGTCTGGCCTGCAGATAGTGTTCCCCGGCCTGGTAGGAGCTCCTGACCAGCGGGCCGCTGGCGACATATTCAAACCCCATCTCCAGCCCTTTCTGCTCATACCATTTGAATTTATCGGGATGAATGTATTCCGTCACGGCCAGCTTGGTTCTGTCTGGCTGCAGGTACTGACCCAGGGTGCAGAACTCGGCACCTGTCGCCCGGATATCTGCCATGGATGCCAGTACCTCGTCATCGGTTTCCCCAAAACCGAGCATCAGCGAAGATTTTGTAAAAACAGCCGGGCGAATCTTTTTGAGCTGACGCAACACATCCAGAGACTGATCATACCCGGCCCTGGGATCGCGAACCATCTGGGTCAAGCGGCGGACACATTCCACATTGTGCCCGATAACATCGGCTGAGCTGTGGGCGACCCGGGCAATGAGTTCGGGATTGCCCTGAAAATCCGGGATCAGGGCTTCAACCAGAATTCCCGGAACAGATTTCTTGATCGTGTCGATGCACAACGATATGTGGCCGCTACCCTGATCCGGGAGATCATCCCGGTCCACCGTGGTCAAGACGACATATTTCAGCTTCAACCCCTTGACGGTATCTGCCAGCTTCCCGGGTTCCCCGGGATCGAGTGCGGGGGGGTACTTTGCAGTCTTGACCGAACAGAAGCGGCAACCCCGGGTGCAGGTATCACCCATCAGCATGAAGGTGGCGGTGCCTGAATTCCAGCACTCCCCCATATTGGGACAGCGGGCTTCCTCGCAGACCGTCGTCAGATGGGAATGCAGGCGTTTCTGCTGCTCAACGATGGGATTTCCGCCAGACGGTAGTTTCACGCGCAGCCAGTTCGGTTTTGGTTGATGGGGGGGGTGTTGCATGGTCCGTTTGCCTCTGTTTGCTGGTATGGGGTTCGTCATCGGTTGTGTTGTGATATCCATTGTATCGATTCTGCTGCCGGCTGTCCATATCCGGAGATGATCAAAGACATTTTTCCATTCTTCTGCTATAGTATGGCGATACATGTATTATCCGGCGGCACCACTGAACCTTTTAACGAGGCCAGATTGCCTGGTTTCGAACGATTTCAGTTTGACATGACATCCGCCTGCATTGAAACCCGTCATCCGGTCAGGCCCTGCTTGACACACATCCATGGAAAAACTCGCTATTCCCGAGATCAAGGTCCTGCCCTACCAGGTTCGGACGGCTGAAATCAATATGGCCACCGACCGGTACCTGCTGGGAGTACCCGGGACATTCCTGAGGCTGTATGGCTGGAAGCATCCGACCCTGTCCTTTGGCCGTATGAACAAAGGCCTGGATGAACTTGATCTGGAATACTGCCGGGACAACGGGATTCGCATGGTCAAGCGGATTTCCGGCGGAAAAACCGTTCTCCACCAGCATGAACTGACATATGCCTTTATCTCCGACACAGCGCTGTTCCCTGATTCGGTTGTCGACACCTATCGCATCATCAGCCGGATTCTCGCCGGCAGTTTCCGCCGGTTCGGTCTGCAAGCGGAAATGAGTGCCGAAAAGGGAGACCGCTCGGAATCTTCGATCTGTTTCAGGGAAACGTCCGCTTTCGAACTGACCGTCAATTCCAGAAAACTGGTTGGAAGCGCCCAATACCGGAAACGGGAACGATTTTTCCAGCATGGTTCGATCCTGCTGGATATCGACTGGCAGTCCTGGAAACGGATCTGGAAACTCCCGGAAAGCTCAACCGAGTTGGAAGACCGGATTACCTGCTTCACCCGGGAGTTAAATCACGCGCCGGAAGTCACAGATCTGGCTGACGCCATTGTCGAGGCATTCAGCACCTGTTTTCAATCCCACATGACAGATCTCACCCTGAGTCATCGGGTGCGGGAAGAGATCAAGGCCCTCAGCGCCAAATACATCTGGACCGGTTGATATCCAGGATCAGCGTCACACAGAGCTGTCATCCGATCAGGAAGTGCTTTGATCTGGAGGCGTTTTTCAGTGCCCGCTTCAGATTGACCACTTTCGGTCCCTTCGGATTGTAACGGACTGTCATCACGTCCTCTTCCGACATTGAGTGCTCCCGTTCACCATCCAGGGCAATGATTCCCCGTCGCGGGTGTATCCTTATGGATTCTCCGGCCGGCAGCAACTGGTAGTTCCGGATCGGAATGGTACGAATCAGCCCCGGCGCAATGGGGGCCTTGACCTGGTATTGGCCGGCACCGATCAGGATATGCAACCCGAAAGGATCCAGGGGTGCCGTCGGGTGCAGATGCCAGCCCAGCGAAGAAAACCCGATATTTCCCGGCTCAGACCGGGTCAGAAACACCTCCTCCAGCGTGGATTCGTCCCAGATGGCCCGGGAACCGACATGCTCCATCGAGGAAACTACCAGGTCCACCAGGGCAATATCCAGAAAATCATCCCCCTTCCACACCTCGAGGACCGGCATCTGCTCAACGACATCTTTTTCGGCAACGATCCCCAGGGCCATTACGGCTGCCCCCAGTCCAACCAGGGTTCCCTCCACCATTTCGCAGAACGCATTATTGGTACCGGTGGAGACCGACAGCAGGGGCGTGTCCCCGCATCCCTTGGCCACAACCCGGTTGGTGCCGTCGCCCCCGAGAACGATGATGCAGGCAGCACCCATTCTGTCCAGGGCCGCTGCCGACCGGGTGGAGTCCTGCTGGCAGTTGGTCATCGGCAGATCGAGGTAGTTGACCTGTATTGTCAGGTTCGCGTTCCTGATGGCATGGGAACCGATATTGGCGCAATCCCGCATGATAAAGGCATTTTCAACACCCATCGAGTCCAGCCCCAGCAGAATCCGCCGGACGGTGTTGGCTTTCTCGATATTGGAAATGACGGTCCCGGAGGCGACCAGCCGCCTGATGTCCTTTCCGGAAGATGGATTGGCGATAATTCCCACTGGTTTCATAATCGGTCAGATGAATGATGACGGTGTTGTTAATAAAGAATCCGGGCTCAAAGGACCCGTTTCTGGTATAAGCCCAAAGGGCGGGTCAATGATGCTTTGTCTTAATCTTAATCGGTATCTTACGCTTCCCTTTGAAAGCAGCATTCCCGGGATTATAATTTCGATAAAAAAAAGCGCATGGCTGAGCCAATAGAACTTGACCGTACCCAAAGGACAAGTTTTTCCGTGTTTAGGACACCTTGATTAACTGGAACTCAGTCAGCATCAAAGGGTTGATCTTTCAAGAACCCTGGACGCCATGGAAGGCTTCCAGGAGCACCATGGATGGACTCGTGCGTTTCTTGAAAGATCAACCCTTTGGTGCGGCAACCTCGATAATTTTAATGAATCACGGTGCCCGTCAATAAATCGGGTGACTGAGCCTGACAAGGATCATATAACACCCGTCCCATTCTGCAAATGATTTCAGCCAAAGCAGTTCAATATCCCCGCTTTTCTGGGACAACACCCACAACTGGGAAAAATCAACGGATAAACCACCGGCTACATTTTGTAGGCTCCCACCTGGGCCAGAGCGATACTGCCGGGGCTGACCGTGGTGGGATCTGTCATGACGTTGATACAGGCAGTTTTACCCGAGGCAAAGGCCTCCTCGATCGCCGGCCGGATATCCCGGGGATCCTCGACATACAGCCCCAGCCCCCCCATGGAGGCAACAAATTTCTGGTACTGAATGGTTCCCAGCATGGTAACGCTGTCAATGGCATGACCCAGTTTGACCTCCTGGCTGTGACGGATCATCCCCCACCCCAGATCGTTTGAGATGACCGTGACAGTGGGAAGCTTTTTGGAAATGGCCCGCTCATACTCCATGAAATTAAAGCCGATGGAGCCGTCCCCGGTCAGCAGCATCACCCTTTTTTCCGGGTAGAGAAACTTGGCGGCATTGGCATAGGGAACCCCGCCCCCCAGGCAGCCGTAAATTCCGTAATCAAGATAGTGACCGCCCCTGCGGAAGGTCCGGGTCATGCCGATCCAGGTCGTGGTGTCCCCCCCATCGGTGACCAGGATGTCATCATCACGATCGAGATAGGTATCAATCTCCCGGGCCAGCCTCATGGGATGGATCGGTTTGGCATCGCTCTCCCACTGAGCCCGGTTTTGTTTGAGGCTCTCGGCTTCACCCGTTTTCAACGCTTCATTCCAGCCGGCAAACTGCTTTTTCAACTCCCCACCGTTGCCTTTTCGGTCGACAATCCGGTTCAGTTCCATGGTAAACGCCTTGATGTCACTGTGAACCGGCAGATCCACCGGACGATTACGCCCGATCTCCTCGGGTTCAATGTCCACCTGCACCAATTTTGCAGCCGGATTGAACGTCTTGCCGAACAGTGAAAACAGGTTCAGCCGCGTACCCAGAAATATCGCCAGATCCGTCCCAAAGCTGGCATGCAGGGCCGCTCCCGGTCGAATCCCCAGCATGCTGCTGTAACAGTATGGATGATGGTCCGACACCACTCCGCGGCCATTGGACTGGGTAAAGAGCGGAATTCCCGTCTTTTCGATCAGTTCGGTAAGCGCATCCCCGGCGTCTGAATACCAGGCCCCGCTGCCGGCCACAATGACGGGTTTCTCCGCGGCTTCGATCATTTCGCACAGTGCCGCCGCTTTCTCCAGGTCAACACACCGTGAACCCACCCGGGTGATGGGAAATTCAACGCCCTGAATATCCGCCGGAGCGGCGTTGAGGACATCCACCGGAAGTTCAAGATAAACAGGACCCGGCCGCCCACTCATGGCTTCCCGCAACGCCATGTCGATGAATTCAGGAACCCGGTCCGGTTTGTGGCAGACAAACGCTTTTTTCACCATGGGTTCGATCACCGGCGCCTGCCGGATATCCTGCAGGTCCAGCTTTTCAATCATATTCAACCCGACACACCCGGAAATCAGAAGCAGCGGGGTGCTGGCCATCGAGGCACTGGCAATGGGGGTCAGCGCATTGGTAAACCCGGGACCGGCCGTTACCATGGCAACTCCCGGCTTACGTGTGAACCTGCCATAGGCTTCGGCCATCCAGACCGCAGCCTGTTCGTGCCGGGTATCAAAATACCGGATATTGGAACCCTCCAGGTTGACATAAATCGGATTGAGATGACCGCCGCTCAACGTAAAAATAGTATCCACACCATGTCTGATCAATGCCTGGGCTGCTGCCTGGCCGCCTGTCCTGATTTCCATCGGATCTCCGCTGAATTGAATGTATCCCCAGAATCCCCGGGATCATGGGTTGATTGAGAATGATGTCTGTACATATCTCTTTTAATATCAATATGTCGAAAACTATTCGATAACTAAACATTACTCCAGGTGAACCTTTCTGTAAAGTGAAAAATCCATCCCCTTTGCAGGGCTTCAATATCCAGGAAGGGCTGATTGACGGGACTCGCAGCCAGGAACGGGGGATGGGGTCGATGAAAGGCAGCTCATGCCCGCGGGCGGGCACAACGAAGGATGAAAAATCGCGATGCCTTCCCATGCCTGTCATAAAGCTCAGCTTTTTTTCTTTCGTGATCTCCGTGTCTCTGTGGTGAGTATTTTTCATACAAACCTGTTTTTGGGCAGGCTGACGTTCGCCGCTGTTGAAATCCGGGTAGGGGGCGACAATGGTGTTTGCAATTTGGCCGGAAATCAACAAAAATATGCTGAGGTGATAACGTAAGGTTACCTGCACCAGGGCGGAACGGTTTATCAGGAATCTGATCAGAGGGGTATTGACGGCATGAAAAAAATGCACGGGAGTGGTTTTGCGGAGTTGGAACGGTCCCTGACGGGGCGGGTGTATACGGACCGGAGTCATCAGCTGATGTATGCAACAGATGGTTCGGCCTACCGGGAGATACCCGCAGCGGTGGTCGTGCCCCGGGACCTGGACGATATCCGGCAGACCCTTGCCTTTGCGCGGCAGAACGGGGTTTCGATCATTCCCCGGGGAGCGGGAACATCCCTGGCGGGTCAAGTGGTGGGACCCGGCATCGTTATCGACATGTCCAAGCACTTCTGCGGCATCATCGAACTGAACCCGGCGGAAAAGTGGGTGCGTGTCCAGCCGGGGGTGATCCTCAACCAGTTGAACACCTTTCTGGAACCTCACGGTCTCTTTTTCGCCCCGGAAACAGCAACAGCCAGCCGGTGCACCATTGGCGGCATGCTGGGAAACAACTCCTGCGGGCTGCATTCGGTGATTTACGGCAGTACCCGGGAGCATGTGCTGTCCGTCAAGACCATTTTGAGTGACGGGTCTGAGGCGGAATTCAAGGCGCTGACCCCCGAGGACTATAAGGCGAGATGTGCGGGGGACACCCTTGAAGCCCGGATTTACCGGCAGGTCCACGACCTCCTGACCGCTCCGGAAAACCGGCGGGAGATCGAATCTGAATATCCGGACCCGACACTGCCC
The DNA here is from genome assembly GCA_018830885.1 of bacterium. Classification (GTDB taxonomy): domain Bacteria; phylum SAR324; class SAR324; order XYD2-FULL-50-16; family XYD2-FULL-50-16; genus JAHJRI01. The sequence continues at coordinate 14,526 of JAHJRI010000462.1, forward strand.
AGACGCAACACCGGTTATGCGCTGGATATCCTCCTGGAAAACCAGCCCTTTTCCGAAAAGGGGCAGCCTTTCAATTTCTGCAGACTGCTGGCCGGATCCGAAGGGACCCTGGCCTTTTCGACAGAAATCAAGCTGAATCTGATTCCGCTGCCGCCAAAAGAGAAAGGTCTCCTCTGCGCCCATTTCGAGACGCTGGAGGAGGCCCTGCAGGCGAACTTGATTGCACTCAGTCACAAGCCGGGGGCGGTTGAACTGATGGATGGCGAGATCGTCCAACTGACGAAAGGCAATATCCTGCAGGCCAAAAACCGGTTTTTTATCAAGGGGGATCCCGGCGCCATCCTGATCATCGAATTTGCCAGGGAGAGCCGGGCGGAGATCGAGGCCCTGGCCGCGAGTGTGGAAGCGGACATGCGGGCCGCGAAACTGGGGTATCACTTTCCGCTGGTGTTCGGCCAGGCGAACATCACCCGGGTGTGGGCGGTGCGCAAGTCAGCACTGGGTCTGCTTTC
>JAHJRI010000463.1 GCA_018830885.1 bacterium
GCCTTTTCTGCTTTGGCAATACGCTGTTGCGAGTACTCCGGGTTGAATTTAAGCTGATCGCAATCCATAGTACCTCCATTCAAGGGTTATTTGATCCACTTGAGAGGTATATTAATGCGTCAACTTCAATAAATCAAGCTATAAAGAACCAGATTTCAAAGATATGTGGATTATTTATTATCAAAATCAGGTTATTTCATATTACCAATTTTAGGGTCATAATTTTTGAGACACGATACTAGCTTGGTTTTCTTAGGGTGAACCTTCAAACCAAACTTGCCAAGGCGACCTTTCAGTTCAGCTAAGCATTCAACTGCGTCACGGTGTTTTTGGAATCCCGCAACACGGTGAGTCAGCCAAGGGAACTGCCCCCTCGGCTGCTCTCAGAACCCAGCGTGAACATCTCAGCTCACTGGGCTCCCATTATCCAACCGATGGCTTAACACCCAGCTTCCAGTGAGGAAACAGACCCGGCTGTGATTTTGCTATCTGCCCGAGTCTATGTTCCGCCCTTCTTCTATGGTGTTTCAGCTTTTTGTATTTCCGCATCGCCCACAAGCTGAGCTTGCGATTGATATGTCGTAGTGTCGGGTACATGGCAGATTTATAAAAACGCCCATAGTAGTTAATCCAGCCTTGGATAATTGCCCTGAACATTCGCGAGAGATCCACAAGTGATTTGTCACTGCGTAAATGCAGCTTCCAACTTCTCACTTCCTGTCTGATCGCTTTGCCTGCTTCAGCACTCATCGCTGGACTGAAATTGATGAAAAACTTTCCCCACCGGTTCTTCGATCGCCTCGGGCGAAACGTAAACCCCAAGAAGTCAAAGCTGATGACAGGATGTCTCTCTCTTCTATCGTCGTCTTTACAATAAACAATCTTTGTCTTATCAGGGTGCATCTCAAGACCGCATTCTAACAGCCTTTCTCCCAATGCCGCTTTGACTGTCTTTGCTTCAGCTTCCGTATTGCAGTGGACAAGTCCATCGTCAGCATAACGACAAAATGGCTTGCCTGGAAAACTTCTTTCCATCCACATATCAAAAGCATAATGCATAAACAGATTTGACAACACTGGACTGATAACTCCCCCCTGAGGTACTCCCTTTTTACGGGTAACTGTTGTTCCGTCCTCCAACTGAACCTTGGCTGTTAACCAGCGTTCAATATAAAGAAGGTGCCAACGATTTTCCGTGTGCTTTTTCACTGCTTTCATCAACAACTCATGGTCTATGTTGTCGAACAAACCCTTGATATCGAACTCCAGTACCCAACTGTAACGCCAACATCGCTTACGGGTGATGTCCAGCGCTTGATGGGCTGACTTGTTCGGTCTATATCCATAAGAATCCTCATGGATATAGGGCTCTACCAATGGCTCGAAATTCAACTTGACCACCGTCTGGGCGATCCGGTCGGAAATAGTCGGAATACCCAGTTTTCTTTCCCCACCTGTTTTCTTCGGTATTGCTACCGTTTTGACTGCAGGCGGAAAATAGCTGCCTGATGAAAGCCGATTCCAAAGCTTATAGAGATTACCTTTGAGATCGGACTCGAATTGCTCAATGGTCTCACCATCGACGCCTGCAGCGCCTTTTTTGGCTTTGACCAGTTCCCATGCTCGCACTACGTCATGTTTGGAAATTTCAAATGATTTTGTTGTTTTCAAGAATTCCTCCCACTAAGGTGGTTGATTTTCGAATTCAACTGGATAACTGGTCCCCTTCGCTCCAATGCCATTACAGCATCTTCATCACTAATACGGGACCGTCCGCCCCTGTGCCTTGCATTGGTACTCAGACTCTTGCAGGTTCTCTGCTTGAGTTTCTCCCTTTGCATCAAGGCGACAGGTTCCCACGTTCCGCACAAAAGCCTGTGTTAAGTTCATGCCTTCTCCATGCCGGATGCCATCTGGGCAGTAAACAGGTTTCCCCCAGACTTATCCCGAGTTAACGACTCCCCCTCGGTTTTGACATCACCCCTACGCTTTCGACACGTCATCAAAGGTTCATTTGCATTCATCTCCTTAACACTCACCTGACAAAGTCATGCTTTGCCTTTTCCTTAACGCTCACCACCAAGGCTCTTGACCTTCGCAGCTTAAGGTGGTTTGAAGCCTCCTCCTGCAAAACGGCTCCGAGGGGCCTACCCTCATCTTTTGCGCAGTTGCGCACAGACAGTTAATCATACCGCCATCTGTGCTCGTGGCACACAGTCATCCGCATATCTGACAATGACAGCATCACCCCTTGCTCTTTCCCTCCGTTTGTTAAACCACAAATCAAAGCTGTAGTGCAGGTAGATATTGGCCAGAAGAGGCGATATCACAGCCCCTTGTGGCGTCCCCAGATGCGACCTGACTCGGTGCCCGTGGTCATCCAAAACACCTGCTTTGATCCATTGCTTGATGAGCTTCAATATTCGCTTATCTACTACACGGTGCCGGATAAACCGGATGAGCCAGTCATGTTCCACTGTATCGAAGAACTTACTGATGTCCAGATCCAGTACCCAGTTTACCTTCCTTTTCATGATTGCTATATGCAGAGCATCCAGCGCATCGTGCTGTCCCCGGTTTTGTCTGAAACCGTATGAAAAGCCTAAAAATTCGGTCTCGTAAACCTGGTTTAGCACATGAACAGTTGCCAGCTGAACAATCTTGTCCTCCAAACATATAATACTCAGCGGTCTCTGGCTCCCGCCCGCTTTGGGAATAAACACTCGCCTTGCAGGCTTTGGTTTATATATCCCCTTGTGGAGGCGATTGTGAAGGTCATGGATGTTATTATCCAGATTCTTCGCATACTCTCTCCATGAGATCCCATCGCAGCCGGGTGCTGAGTTTCGCTTTAGCTCTGTGAAACTCTGAAGTAACAAAGTCTCACTGATATGATCCTGAAAGTCGGATAATACGTACACCATAACCGCTAAAAAGGTTCCATAACCCCAGAAAATTCAGACTTTTTCCTGACTTTTTGCACGTGTACTTATTATGCTAATACGCACACTATAAAAAAGGTTAGTAAGCAGCTGTTTTTTAGGACAAATACCGTGCTTATAAATCTTAAAGTGTACGCTTTATGCGATTTTCAGGATATGATGAAAGAGGTTAGTAAACTGTAGTTTCTTATCGTTCAATGCTGCCTTTCGTACAGTCAGCAGACGGGACTTCGCATCATTCCAGCTCTGTGTCTGGGTGCGGTGCGCACTGTTGACTGTTCCCCTTAGTCGAGACCCTTTCCTCCATAAATTCCGCCACACTTTTACCTGTTTTGTTCATTTATCTCCTCGGTACTATGGTCTCGTCCGACTTCCTGAGTCGTCTGCACAACTTGGCTTTTTGGCTTTGTTCTGCAGTCCCGGGTGCTCATTTCGGGAAAACCCAGGATCTCCCAGGTTCCGACGATGAATTTCTCCACATGCATAGGGTCTCCGACCCCGGAGGGCATCAGCACCACTTGCCAGATCGCAGTGCTCATTGTTGGTTTCTGCTTCGCTTAACAGCATCACCGCCCTCAATGCAAATTAATTACGTGGCTCAATACCTAGCCTGTGGATGCCTCCGCTAACACTTCATGGCAGAAGTTACCCGCTGTCACGCATAGCTAGAGGACCGGGCGAGTGGCTACCTCCTACCCGGGGAGGACTTTCACCTCCTATTCAATCGCCAGCTTGCCTGGCGTACTAAGGGATATAGAAATTACAAATTTACCGTTTTAGGGGAAATTGTAATATCCCACCAACGTAAAACAGGTGACCGTAGCAATCGTTGTTCAAGATTTGTTTTTTCTTCGCCGCAAACCTTGACACCTTTTTTATATGGCAAATCTAATAATCGTGTGACAGCGCGCAACCCCTTCCAAAAGAAATTACCAGCTCGGTTCAAGACTGTCCCCACGCTATCCAGCAAATATCCGTTCCATGATTTTTCTAACCCAGCCCAATAACGTTCAATGCTATTATATTTGCTGTGATATGGCGGGTAATAAATGATTCGGATACATAGTCCGGTCATGTCAGCAAATTCTGTCAAACGGAACAAGAATTGGGTGCGACGTCCGCTACATTCTGGCCCATTATCCGTATTAATGACAAGCTGTTTAACACCGCAAAGTTCTTGCTTTCTTTCCTCCCACCATAGATGAAGACCGTCAACAATGAAATCGCTGGTTTTGTAACTGGTGCCGAAAAATAAGAATGCCCTGCCTGTAACCGGTTCCAGTATACCGCCAGGAACTAATTTTTCCTTGGAACACATATCATGATCCAAAGCTTTAACTGCCTTGGTGCCCCGTGAACTACCGCCTCTGGAGTATTCACCGACATTGACAGTTGCCTTTGTGTCTATGCTGATTCTAATGATTTTAGGATCAGCATCCGCCAGGGCATTTATCCGCCAAACGTTTTCAAAGATCGCGTCGGTTTCCGCTGTTTTTTTTGAACCTTTGTTTTGGCCACAGTGCGCAATCGGTAATCATGACGGAAAAGAATGTTGGAAATCGTGCGCACTGTCGGCAATGATTCTGCTGGCCAACCCTTCACAACAAGAGCATCGTATACTGCTTTAGCTGGCATATTCGTGTACATTAGGGTTGTGCGCAAACTAGATTCAGTTTCACTATGTGGTTCCATAATGGCGTGTATTTCGGCAAGCAGCTCGGGGTTCTTATCTTCTATTTTCGGTTTGACCCGCGTTGATATATCGTTCACGCACGTAATGCCGGTTTGAAATTCTTTGATTCCAACTCTCACAGCAGATCGGCCCCAGCCGAATGCATCCTCGGCTACACGATGCTTACCGTCCAATAACAGCAACGTCACATCTCCCATCGCACGCCGCCTTGCAGGCCAGGGGATCAATTCAACTAAACGCGAAATTAAGCCCACCAGTTCTGTTGATACCCCATTCCGGTCCAAAGTTGATGTCTTCATACGCAGCACCTCCATTTTTGCAGTATAAAAACATTATAAACGGTATTTTAGAAAATTTCAAGTCCCTAAGCGATAAAACAAGTACATCTTCTTTTTTACAAAAAATCTGTCATAACATGTTAAAAGTCAAAATCCCTTTCATTAGAACTTTTGAACAGGAGCATGTTTATGAACAGAGCGCAACAAGCAGGCAACGCTCGGCATTCCAAGAGAGAATTCTGGAGCCGACACATCGAAAATCAGAGCAACTCAGACCTGACACAGGTTGAGTACTGCCGCCAGAACAATCTGAACCGACACACATTCAGCTACTGGAAATCGAAGCTGAGCAGGAAAGAGGTCTTTCGTCCCCTTCTTCCGGTTTCGATCAGTTCGGATACCACCCCAGGTAACTCATCGGGCTCTGTTGCAAAAAATATCATCCGTGATATAAAACCATGAAAAACATAATTTCAGAACTCCTGAGCTCAGCCCCTGGCAACAGTGGCCCTTGTTGCCAAGGTAAGGGGTAAAAGGTCAAACAATACAAAGGGATTTACA
>JAHJRI010000464.1 GCA_018830885.1 bacterium
AAGCCTATGAAAATCAATAACAATAAAATCGTCAGTTTAAGCGACGCCATCCGCACGTATGTGCCGGACGGCGCCCAGATATCCATCGGCGGATTTACTGTCAACCGGGCGCCGCTGGCAGCCGCTCATGAAATCATCCGACAGGGGAAAAAGGACCTGCATCTCTGTGTTCATTCGGCCGGGCAGGGAATCGACGACCTGATCGGCGCCGGATGTATCGCGAAGATGGAACTGGCCTATGCGGGAAACGGACGTTTTGCCTCCACGGGCATCCGTTTTAAAAAAGCAGTTGAGGAAGGCAGACTCCTGGTTGAAGATTATTCCAACTACCAGATGACGCTCCGGTTTCTGGCCGGTGCCATGGGACTGCCCTTTCTGCCGCTGAAATCAACTTTTGAAACGGATATCATCAACCAGTGGGGATTTTCTGAAGAGCAGCGTCTCTCAGACCCCAAACTGCCGGGAAAAAAGCTGGCCACCATTGAGAATCCCTTTGATGACTGGGGGGGAACCCGGAAACTGATTGCGGTGCCGGCCCTGAACCCGGACGTTGCCATTATTCATGCCCAGCTTGCGGACCAGCAGGGAACCGTGCGTATCCAGGGATTGAAATATGCGGATATCGAGCAGGCGAAAGCTTCAAAACATGTGATCGTAACCTGTGAGGAGGTCATTCCCGTGGACCGGATGCGGGCGAATCCCGACCTGAACAGCCTGCCCCATTTCTGTGTGGATGCCGTGGTCCATGTGCCCCATGGTGCATTTCCAACGGCCTGTTACCAGTATTATGACTATGACCCCCGGTTCCTGATCCGCCATGAGCAGCTGGCTAAGGATGATCAGGCGTATGAGGCCTACCTGGCTGAATATGTATTCGGTGTGCAGAATCATGCCGAGTTCATGACGCTTGTCGGAGAAGAGAGTATGGCGCGCATCAAAGCCGATCCAGAGACCGGATATGCCACCGGTCTGGACAGGAATCTGTAGCCCACGGTGCCGGATGATCTCCTGAAGGCACCATGACGTTGAATCACCGGACCGGCAGGGTGTCGGACCGGCGCCGCTGAACTGACAATGAACCCCGAATTTCCGTTTGACACATAGAAGGGACTGGATGACCGATTATACCTTGAGAGAGTTGATGACCATCTGTGCGACCCGTTACATCAAAAACGGGGACATTGTGTTCTGCGGCACCGGTATCTCACTGCTGGCGGCAATGGCTGCCAAACATATCAGCGCTCCCGAGAGCATCATATTTTTTGAGACCGGCGGGATTGATTCACAGTTGCAGGAACTTCCCCTGGCGGTCGGGGATCCGAGAGTGATGCACCGTACGACAGTCAACGGCAGCCTGGCCGACTCCTTTGCCATTATGCAGAATCCCTTTACCGGGAAACACGTCGTCGGCGTGATGGGGGCGGCCCAGATTGACCGCTTCGGCAATCTCAATTCAACCGTGATCGGGGACTACCATCGGCCCCGGATCCGGTTCTCAGGCAACGGCGGAGCCCCGGACGTGGCCTCATTCGTGAGCCGGACCATCATCTTCATGCAGCATGAAAAGCGGAAGTTTGTCCGCCGGCTGGACTATCTCTCCAGCCCGGGCTGGCTGACCGGATTTGACGCCAGGCAAAAAGCAGGCCTGTCTGACGGCGGGCCGGAGGTGGTGATCACCGATAAGGCGATCATGGGGTTTGATCCGGTTTCCAAAGAGATGGTCCTCCGCGGGTATTACCCCGGCTTTACGCCCCGCCAGATCCTGGATCACATGGCCTTTGAAGTGGACATCTCCCAGGCGGAGGAGGTTCAAACACCCACCCGGGAGGAGCTTAGAATCCTGCGGGAGGTCTGTGACCCCCAGCGGCTGATCCTGGGAGACTGAGCCGGTCTGGGAAAGGAAATCCGGTTGAAACGCGAGGCAGACTCAGAAACTCATACGGTACCCATATCAACATCAATGCCATGAATCTGAAACAGTTGGAAGCTTTTCGAGCCGTTATGATCACCGGCAGCGTCACCGCCGGTGCGGATATGCTGCATGTGTCCCAGCCAGGTGTCAGCCGTCTGATTGGGGATCTGGAGCGAGCCGTTGGTTTTAAACTGTTTGTGCGGGAAAAGGGTCGGCTTTATCCGACGCCCGAAGGCTCCAGTTTTTATTCGGAGATCGAAAAGACATTTCTGGGGCTTGAGCGCCTGGGGAGAGTGGCCAGTGAAATCAAGGAGATGAGACGGGGCTATTTGCGGATTGCCGGTATGCCATCCGTATCCCTTGAACTGCTGCCCACGATCATCGACCAGTTCTCCAGAAAACATGCGGATCTGAAACTCACCTTTGAAACCCACGTATCCTTGAGGATTGTCGAATCGATCGCAGCGCAGGATTTTGATGTGGGTATCGCACAGATGAATCTGGATCAGAAAGGGATTCGGATTGCCCGTTCCTATAAGATGAACTGTGTCTGTGTCGCCCCGCGGCACCATCGTTTCCGAGAGTTGCAGTCTGTGACGCCGGATGATCTGAAAGGGGAACCTTTTATCGCGCTTTCTCAAAATACACTCATTGCGGTTCAAATTGATCGTGTGATCGAAAACCATGGTCTGCAGCGGAATATCTGCTTCCAGACGCAACCTTCGCTGGTTGCCTGCTCCCTGGTATCAAAAGGGCTTGGGGTTGCCCTGATTGATCCGCTAACGGCAGGATTTTTTGACGAACACCGCATCGTCGTCAAACCCTTTTTCCCTCAAATACCATTCAGTTTCAGAATCATCCAGCCCGCCCATGCAATAAACTCCCTGGCCACAGACAGTTTCATAGAGCAGGCAGCGGCTGTGTTTTCGGCCCACGAATCGATTCTGGAAAATTAACCTGCCTGATTATTCTACTGGACTGCCGGCTTAACAACTCATAACAAAATTGCATAAGGTATGGAATAAAAAGTATTTGCCATTATGAACTTTTCATGGGTAAGCTATTCACGAAACCGTTTTAAAATTAAACCGGGTCAGCAACACAGAACGATGCCTGATTCCGGTCCATCCGTTTCAGTCGACCTGCGCAGTCCATGGTTGACTTCCAATTGGCTTTCCTGTTGAATCGATGCGGATGGTCAATGGTTCGCTTCAAAATAACCGTTTTTTAATAACGAAAAAGGGGGGGGGAAATGAACAGGAAGAAACTCAATTTCAGTATCGGTTTGTTTTTTATCATGGCTTTGACACTCGTCACCACCGATGTGATGGCCCGGGTCAAAACCTTTACCATCACCTCAGGTCCCATGGGCGGGGGTTGGTATTCCATTGGTGGCGCAACGGGTGAGATGGCAAAAGAAGCGTTTGCAGGGGCGATTGTCACGGTCACACCGGGCGGGGCACTGTCCAATGTGGCCAAAGTCAATGCCGGCCAGGCCGATCTCGGTTTAACCATGGCCCGTATCTACAATGAAGCTCGGACAGCAACCGGTGTGTATGAAGGGAAAAAGAAGATGGAAAACCTCAGGGCGATTGCCTATCTGGCTCCCATTCCCATGAGTTTCGTGCTGGTAAAGCAGAGCAACCCGCTCTCTTCCATCGAAGAGATCAAAGAAAAGAAGTTGCCGATTCGCATACTGACATCCAAGAAAGGATCCTCACCGGCCCTGGCGGGTGCATTCATGTTCGCCCAGTACGGCATTACCTTTGACGATATCAAGGCGTGGGGTGGTTCGGTCTCTTATGTTTCCTATGCAGAGGCGTCCAACCTGATCAAGGACGGTCATGCGGACGCCTGGGTGGGACCGGTGGTGTCGGCCATTATGGAACTGACCACGACGGTCAAGATGAAGATGCTGCCCATCAAACCGGAATATCTGGATCAGCTGCAGCAAAACTATAGTTATGGGAAAATTTTTCTGCCCAAGGGGAAATACTATTTTGTTGAAAAGGATCTGTACCACATGGCAGAGAATGTGATCATGGTCGTTCAGAAAGACATCGGCACCGAAGAGGTTTACCAGCTCATGAAAGTGCTGATGCGGAAAAAAGACCGTATTGCTGCTATCAGTTCAACATATGCCACGTTCGATGCGGCAACTGCCTGGCAGCATGTCGGAGGCCCGCTCCATCCCGGGGCTGAAAAGTATTATCGTGAAATGAATCTGATGAAATAAACCAGAGGAATGTGCCATATGACCTTCAAGAACGCACCCGTTTTAAAATGGCTGACATCAGCGGGATTTGTGGCCTTCGCATGTTACCATCTGTGGACCACAGCCTTTGGCATACCCATTTCCTATCTGCACCGTCCGTTATTTTTGACCTTTGCGATCACACTGGGGTTTCTGGTATATTCCGTCAAAGGGGAGAAAAAGCTGGGGAGTGCCAGCTGGATGGACCTGTTGCTGGCTGTGGCAGCGCTGATCTGCTTCGGTTCCATCACCCTGGACTATGAGCTGATATCCGAACGATTGGCCCTGGTGGATGAGCTGAGCAACTGGCAACTCTGGACGGGTGGTATCGCAATTCTCCTGATTCTGGAGATTACCCGCCGGACAGTGGGTATTGCGCTTTCCATTGTCGCCTGTGTGGCCATCGGGTATGCCTTTCTGGGTCTTTATATGCCTGCCATGCTGGCCCACAGGGGATTCAGTCTGACAAACATTATTGACCACCTCAGTCTGGGTCTGGAGGGCGTTTTTTCCATACCGGTCGGTGTTGCCTCAACTTACATTGTCATCTTCATCATTTTTGGGACATTCCTGGAGAAATCGGGAGCCGGTGACGTGATGATGGATCTGGGCAGGGCAGTTGCAGGTCATTATCGGGGAGGACCAGCAAAAATCGGTGTGCTGACCAGTGCTTTTTTTGGGAGTATCTCAGGTTCTGCAGCGGCCAATGTATATGCGACGGGAACCTTCACCATTCCTATGATGAAAAAACTGGGTTATGACAAGGGTTTCGCGGGGGCTGTCGAGGCTTCATCCAGCACGGGTGGACAACTCATGCCCCCTGTAATGGGTGCAGCTGCATTTCTGATGGCTGATATTCTCGGTATCCCCTACCTGCAGGTATGCAAGGCTGCGTTAATACCCTCGTTTCTGTATTTTTTTTCCTTGCTGCTCATGATCGATTTTAAATCAGCGCGCAGCGGACTGAAGGGACTCGACAGGGAAAACCAGCCCCGGGTGCGGGACTCGTTAAAACGCATTTACCTGCTGCTGCCGATTCTGGTCCTGCTGATCGTGATGCTGATGGGGTACACCCCGTATTGGGCGGCTTTTGTAGCCACTGGCTGTACCGTCCTGCTCTCCTTTTTTAACAAGCGGGATCGCATGGGACCCCGGAAGCTGATCCAGACACTGGAGGTCGCTGCCCAGAGAACGATCCTGATCGCAGCAGCGTGTGCCGCTGCCGGAATCATTATTGGCGTTGTAACCCTGACCGGGATCGGGTTGAATCTGACATCCGTCATCATTACCTCGTCGGGTGGCAGTACCCTGGTTGCTCTGGTGCTGATCATGATCGCTTCCATCGTCATGGGGATGGGTACCCCGACCACGGTGGCTTACGTGATTGTTGCCACGCTGGGAGTGCCTTCCCTGACCGAACTGGGTTTCAGCGTGCTGGCTTCCCATTTTTTTGTTTTCTATTTCGGGGTGCTGTCCATGGTTACCCCCCCGGTAGCGGTGGCTGCCTATGCGGCAGCGGAGATTGCAGAAGAGAGTATGATGAAAATCGGGTTTATTGCGGTCAAGCTCTGTTTTGTGGCCTTTCTGATCCCCTTCGTCTTTATCTTCAATGAGGCACTGCTGATGCAGGGCTCCTGGTCCGAAATCGGCGGGGTGCTGTTGACCTCTATCATCGGGGTGGTGGCCATTGCCGCATCTTTTCAGGGGTGGCTGTTTGTCAACCTGGGATGGGTTCGACGCGCTTTTCTCTTTGGCTGTGTCGTTCTGCTCTTTATCCCGGGGATATCATACAATCTTGCAGGTCTGGCGGCTTTTATGACAGCGGCCCTTTTGTTCTATTTGAAAGCCAGGCAACAGCATCTGAAAGAGGTGCCCCGTTATATATGACCATTATCCCGCGGCTGTCTGCGGGGCTCTTTTACCGCTGTCATGACCGGCGGCCTGGTAATTCCGGCGGGTTGCCGTGGCAGTGAAAACCGGAAAAAAATAATGTCTGAATTATGGAGAGTAACCTATGAATAAGGAATTATATCGCCCACAGGGATCCTGGGTGGCTTTGATCACCCCCTTTACCGCCAAGGGCGAAGTCGATATGGACGGTTACAAGGGGTTAATCGACTTTCAAGCGGCCAATGGCACCTCGACGCTTCTGATTATGGGGTCCACGGGTGAGCCAACACTGCTGACCATTGCGGAACGTCAAGCCATTATCCGGGAGCTGGGGCCTTACTGCAACGGTCGGATTCCGGTCTTTTTCGGGGTTACCATGGGATCAACCGCAGCCACGATTGAGCTGGCCCGTTATGCACAGGAAAACGGTGCTGACGGGATTGTGATTGTCCCCCCGCCCTATATTGCGCCGCCGAAAGAAGCGGTCTATCAGTATCTCAAGCAGGTTTGCCAGTCTGTGGAGATCGCTGTCGGACTATACAACAATCCGGCCCGGGTGGTGGTGAATGTAGACCCTGAGTATATCGTGCGTCTCGCGGATGAATGTCCCAACCTGGTTGCGGACAAGGAGGCGGTGCCCGATATCGGGCAGCTCGTGTCTGTCATCGATGGGACCGAAGGGCGGTTGAGGCTGCTGTGCTGTGATTCTCCGGCTTATGGCCTGATCATTCCCACCCTTGGGATCGGTGGCCATGGGACTGCCAATGTCACGGGGAATATTGCCCCTCGGGAAATTGCCGAAATGTCGCGACCCTGGGACAGCTGGGAGACCGTGACCCGCTGCCGGGAACTCTATTTCGAGCTGCTGCCGCTGATGGAAGCGGTCTATTCATCCCCAAACCCCGTTGCAACCAAAGCCATGGTCCGGTTGATGGGTCTGCCGGCCGGTTACTGCAGAGCGCCGCTGCCGGATGTCCCGGCCGAGACATTGCAGGCCATGGAGGCATTGATCGAACGATTCGATTTAAAGAAAAAGTACGGTCTAAACTAAGGGGCATGCTATGGAAATCAAAGAGCTGTCCGGACTATCCTGGTACCAGTTAACCCTGGATCCAGGGGTTCAGGTGCATCAGGCACTGGCGGACTTTCTGGAGGAAAAGAGTCTCTCCCACGCCTTTATCCTCTCCTGTGTCGGTTCCTGTTCCAGGGTCAATCTGGTCTTTCCTGAAACAAGCGACATTCCGCCGGTGCTGGGATCTGTTGAATATAACGGACTTTTCGAGATTAATGGCATTATCGGCGATGTCAAGCGGGTGGGGAAAGAGATCAAGGTGCATCTCCACGGCTCCTTTACCCAGGAGGGGAAAAAGGTTTTTGGCGGTGCGGTCCGGGAAGGAACCACCATTTTTAAAATGGCAGAGCTGGTGATTGCTGGCAAAGCTTGATAACTCCGAACGGGTCGAAACCAACTCATTCAAGACAGGAGTCTGTGCATGCCACTCTACACGTTTTACTGTAATAGCTGCGCTAAAGAGGTGAAGCTCTTTCTTTCAATGAAGGAGCTTCGAAAAACGAAAATCTGCCCGACATGCAGCGGAAGTAACTTGAACGGTCCGCTCCAGAATGGAACCACTGCCGTTGATAACCAGTCCCAGGCCTCCTGCAGTCTTTCAAAACGCAGTTGAGTCAAGAGCTGACACGGCGGTCCGCCGTGACTTTTTCCTGGCTCTGATGGGAGTCTGCCAGCCTGACCCTTTTGATGGTCTCCTTGATGGACACTTCTGTCGACTGAGGGGCCGAAACGGCTTATTGAGTCAGATTTTCAGCTGATGCCCCTCTGACAGGTCAAGTAGAGGATGATTGAATTTCAGACGTAATGGGGATGTGGATAATAAAGCGGGTTCCTCCTCCGGGTCCGGACTCCACTTCGATGGTACCCTGGTGGTTTTTTGTGACGATCATATAGGAGACGGACAACCCGAGACCGGTCCCGATACCTTCCGGCTTGGTGGTGAAAAACGGCTCAAAGATTCTTTTTCGCTGGTCATCCGGGATACCAGGCCCGTTATCTTCCACTTCAAGCCTGACCCTGTCCTTTTCAGTCATCAATCGCAGGTGAATATGGGGTTTTCGATCTGCCTGCCCTCCCGACATGGCCTGGGCGGCATTTTTAAGCAGGTTGAAAACCACCTGCTCGATTTCAGTCTTATTGCACTGCACGTCCGGGAGTCCCTCTGCAAAGGTTCTGGTAATCTCTATATTGCGAAAGTCATAATTTTTTTTCAAATCATAATCCGTTTTTGCCAGTTCGACGGTGCTCATGACCAACTCCGCCAGATTGACCGGGATTTTCTGCGAACCGCTTTTGCGGCTGAAATGGAGCATGTTTTTGATGATTTCGGCGGCCCGTTCGCCGGACTCTTTGATGCCGGAGAGGTAGTATAAAATCTGTCTTTTTTCCAGATAGTCCCTCAACCGCGGAAGATCCACGCCGCACTGTTCAGCAGCTTCGATATTGGTTTTCAGATCGGATGAGAGACGTCTGACGATATTCTGGGCCGCCTGGAGGATGCCGGCCAGTGGATTGTTCAGTTCGTGGGCCATACCGGCAGCCAGACCGCCGACCGAAACCATTTTTTCGGTCTGCAGCATCAGCTCCTGGGTACGCTTGCGGTCGGTGATATCGGATAGAATCCCCTGGGCACCGATAATCTTACCGGCAGTAACCATCGGGCGGCCATGGAACCTGACCCAGCGAACATTTCCTGATTTGGAAAAAATACGGCATTCGATCTGGCTGGATATTCCCTTGCGGGTCTTCGATATAACATCGAAGACGCTCTTGATATCTTCCGGGACGACATAGTCGGAGGCTATGGTACCCTGTAATCCCTCAACCGGATAACCAAAAACGGTGTCTGCTGCGGGGCTGACATAACTGAACCGACCCTCCATATCAACCATGAAAAACACATCATCCATGTTTTCGACCAGTTGCCGATATTTATGCTCACTCTGTTTCAGGGCTGTTAAGATGGCATCCTTTTGCTGATTGGTCCGGGTAAGGGCATCCGACAATGTTTCCATTGCGGTGAGAGACCGGGCAAAACGCATGGACAACATGACGGATTCAAAGAAGATAAAGATAAACAGGCCAATGGACGAAATATTGATGGTTGTCACCACATCATTGACCGCCAGGATATCAATAAAGACGGTGATCAGCAGCACAACGACACCCAGGACAACCCAGATGGCACCTTCCCGGCGGTTCAGCAGAATGCGGGGGAAGACGAGGAATAGATAGATCGTTAAACCCACCAGAAAAAAATGATACACCACCAGCTCATAGGAAAAAATCCTGGCCGGGACGATGAGGGTAAACAGACTGAACAGGAAGCTCACCATCAATACGACACGTCCCAATCGTTTTGAAAACTCCGGAAACAGGGATGTGAGAAACATATGAAAGAAGGAGATGCTCAGAAAAAACGTAATATACTCCAGTTTTTGATATATTTCCCAGTCGAGGGTCGGATAGAGACGGATCAGGAAACGCTCACCCACCAGCAGTCCCCTCAAGCCAGCCATCAGGCAGACCAGGCTCAGGAAAAGGGGAGACGGGTCCTTTCGTCTGAAAAGATACAGCCCGGCGTGATAAAAGGCCATGATCAGCAGGCTGCCGAACAAAAACAGTTCAAAAGCAACCGTTCTTTCCTGTTTCTCCCTGATCTGGCTTTCAACGCCCAATGCAATGGGCATCCATGCACCACCCTTCTTGTGCCTGAAATTGGAAACCTGGAGTGTCAGCACCATTCGTTCCGACCGGAAGCCGATCCCGGCCACTTTGGGGAGAAACTCGGGTTTCATGGTTGCGAAGGTTTCACCGACCGTCCCATTCGACAACACTTGCCGCTCATCGACCCAGATCCTGTAGGCGGTTGCCATATCGTTTATTTTCAGCGCCAGAGGGTCATGGGCAGGATCCATCCGGATCTCCAGGCGAAAGGTGGCAAAGCCATGTCCGGACAACTCCCGGCCGTTCACCAGATATCCGTTCCAGATCCGTGGCAGATTCATGTACCCGGTCTGAACGGGCAGGACCGGTTTCTTGAAATCCCCGGGATCCACCAGTTTTTCCCAGTAGAATTGCCATTCGCCGTTGAGATTGACAAGTCCGTCCTTCTTCAAATCCCAGCCTCTCAGGTCCAGAACTCCTTTCTCTGCCAGGGGCTGTTGCTTAACTTGCCCGTTTGCCAGGCAGGCGGTTAAGATCACCCAGAGTGCAATGAATATAATCCGTGAAACCGGGGAACCGGAATCTCCCAGCCGTTGCTTTTTGAAAGGCTTCTGTGCGGAATAGGGTCTGAGATCGAAACAAGGCATAGGACAGACTCTGAGATTTACATCGGCTGGGGAAAACGATAATCTTTTATTACAATGACCTTTCTTATAGCATAATCCCTGCAGGATTGCCAAACTGAACCACAGATATCCATCATTCCGGACTCACCGAGGGCCTATTATGGGTACCTTGAATAATTGAAATTATCGCGGTTACCCCGCCAAATGGTTGATCTTTCGAGAAACGCACGAGGCCATCCATGGAGTTCCCGGAATCGCGCATCGCTTCCAGGTTCTTGAAACACCACCCCTTTGCTGCTGACTGAGTTCCACTGAACCAAGGCGTCCCTATGTCAGTCACCGGAAAATGGCGTGAGCCATCAAAAACGGTGTAGACACAGCAGGGAGTCAGTGATCGGTCCAATTCCGATGTCAGGTGGGGGGCATTCTTGTTTTTCGGCCAAACGGGATTCCCAGTTTCCTCATTTTGTGCCGCAGGGTACCGGCATTAATACCCAGTAGTTCCGCCGCCCCCTGTTTTCCGTGAACCCTGCCCTTTGAAATTTCCAGCGCTTTCCGGATCTGCCGGGCAATGGCCAGGTTCAGGTTCAGGTTCAACCCGTCCACCGTCGGGCTGCCCTGCTGGGGTCTGGCCTGCAGGGTCAGATGCAGGGGGTCGAAATGGATCATGCCGTCTCTGCCTAGAATCATGGCGCGTTCCACCATGTTTTCCAGTTCACGGACATTCCCCGGCCAGTGATAGGCCAGCAGGGAATCAATAGCGCCGGGGGCCAGAGTCGGCAGGGTCAGCCGTTTCATCTCCCGACCCTTTTTCTGGATAAAATGCTGCACCAGCATGGGGATATCACCCAGCCGCTCCCTGAGCGGCGGGATAATAATCGGGAAAACCTTCAGGCGGTAGTACAGATCTTCCCGAAAACGATTCTGGAGAAGCATGGCATCCAGGTCCCGATGGGTGGCCGCGATAATGCGGATATCGACCTGCAGGGTCCGCGTGCCTCCCAGCCGCTCAATCTCCTTTTCCTGAATCACCCGTAGCAGCTTGACCTGGGCTTCCGGCGAAAGCTCCCCGATCTCATCCAAAAACACTGTGCCCCCCTGTGCCCGCTCGAATCGCCCGCGTTTCAAGGCGATGGCTCCCGTAAACGCCCCTTTTTCATGACCGAAAAGCTCGGAATCCATCAGCGATTCCGGAATGGCGCCGCAATTGACCTTGATAAACGGTCCCTTCCGCCGGGGGGACATGTTGTGGATCGCCCCGGCAACCACCTCCTTACCGACGCCGGTTTCACCCATTAACAGCACCGGACTGTCCAGCAGAGCCACCTGCGCGGACATCTCCATCACCCCCCGGAGACCATAGTTCCCGCCGATGACCTCCTCACCGGACAACCGACGCAGTTCGCCCTGGAAATAGCGGTTGTCATCCGCCAGACGGTCCTGGAGATCGCGTACCTCCCGATAGCGGAGGCTGTTTGAAAGAGCAATGGAAAAGGGTTCGTTCAGCTGTCTCAACAGCCTTGAGTGGATGGGTAAAACGGTCTCCCCCTGGTTGAACACAACCGAGAGCACCCCTATAAATGACCGCTCCAGGACCAGGTCCAGAAAGATGAACTCCAGATCCTGGGTGAGACCCAGGGGCGCCAGTTTTGAGACAAATTCCCTGAGAATCTCCCGGTCCGCCGGATTGCTGTATGTTCGCAGGCGAATGGATCGCAACTCCTCCAGGGATTTCCGGGATTGTGGCGAAAACGATGTTTTCAGCGACATCATTTCGCCGCCGTCCCGGGTTGCATGGGCGACCGTCTCGACAATCCCCAGGGTTTGATCGTAAATGTGCAGGTTCATCTGACTGGCGGGAATAAAACGGCGAATATAAAGCAGGCACTGCCACATCGCCTTCTCTATTTCCAGACTGCCGCAGATCTTCAAAGTTGCCTCTTTGAAAAAATCCCTCTCGTCGATTTCCATAAGCCGGGTTGATAGTGATCGGTTTGTATTGTCGTATGTGGCAAAATTTAATATTTATGTCGTATACCTTAATTATTATTGTCAAATACGTCAATTTAATGACCTGCTCTTTGCCTTTAATACCCGGTGAAAATGGTAAAATCATTGATTTAATGGGGGTTCGAAGTATTTTTGGACAATGGTACGGTTATTGATGGTAATATCCCACCCGGAAGAATGATTCCACTGGATTGAACAGCCGGGTGAAAGGAACATGGAACGTGAAGGAGAATATGGAGTTCAAACTGACAAGGTCTCAAATCGAAATCGTGAAGGCGGCCAGGGATTTCGCCAAATCGGAGTTTACCAGGGAACTGTCTGCCGAACTGGACAGACAGAGCGCGTTTCCTCACGCGTTATACCAGAAGGCCGCTGAACTGGGGTTTACCAGTCTGCAGTTTGAAGAGGACTATCTGGGGGGTGGTCTCGGTTATCTGGAGACGGTGTTGATGGGGGAGGCGTTATGTTGCCGGGACTCAACCCTGGGCAGCGCCCTGATGTTGTCCGGTTATGGTGCCGACCTGCTCAGCCGTTTCGGAGCCGACCCTTTGAAGTCCCGTTTTTTAACCGGCGTTGCAGAGGGCAGAATGCTCTCAGGGGCGGTCATGGCGTTTTTCCCGGCGGATGGACAGGACCATGTTCCATCCCTGGCGGCCTGTGAGGAGGATACCCACTGGGTGATCAACGGCACTGCCAGTGCAGTCATCAATGGAGGGCTGGCCGGTTTTTACTGCCTTCTGTGCCGGACCGATCCGGATGCACAACCCCAGAAAACCAGCAGTATGATCCTGGTTGCAGGCGATCAGAAAGGCTTAACGACAGTGGATACAGGCCAGAAACTGGGCCTTCGGATGACAGCGGTGACGGACCTGACGTTCGAAGCCGTTCGTGTTCCCAGGGACCATACCATTGGCAAGGCCGGTGACGGTATTCGTCAGCTGGCATCATTCAACAGCGAGAGCTGTCTCCTGCTGGCGGCGCTGGGGCTGGGAACAGCACAGGGGGTGTTTGACCGGACGGTTCAGTATGTGAAGCAGCGTCAGCAGTTCGGACGCAAAATAGCAGCGTTTCAGGTCACCCGGCATAAGCTGGCCGGAATGGCCACGAAGATCGAACAGGCGCGCCTGCTGACCTATCGGGCAGCCTGGCAGCAGGATCAGAAAACACCGGACGTTGCACTTTCCGCCATGGCGAAACTGGCAGCAACCGGCGCCGCACTGGACTGTGCCCATGAAGCCATCCAGCTCCACGGTGGCTATGGTTTTTCAACCGAGTACGAAGTTGAACGGTTTTGCAGGGATGCGAAGACGCTGCATCTGCTGGGTGGAAAACCCGGTGTGATAAACGACCAAATTGCCGACACCATTATTGGAAAGATCAGGTAATCATCTATTTTGAGAAACGTCATGGAGATACTGCATTTTACCGAGCAACACGAGGCCTACCGAAACCGTTTTCAGGATTTCCTTCAGAAAGTGGTGACCCCCTTTATTGATGATTGGGAAAGGGATCACATGCATCCGAAAAGCGTCTGGAAGAAAATGGGCGCTGCAGGATTCCTGTGTCCGTGGGTTGCAACAGAATATGGCGGCATGGGGGGGGACCTGCTCTATTCCATGGTAATCAACAGGGAACTAGCCAGGACCAACCATACCGGTCTGATCGTCTATCTCCACAGCGATATTGTGGTGCCCTACCTGGCGACGTTCGGTACGGAAGCGCAGAAAAAGAAGTTTCTCCCGGGTTGTATCACCGGTGATGTCATCATGGCGGTAGCCATGACCGAACCCGACACCGGCAGCGATATTGCGGCGATCACCACCACGGCGGTTGAAGAGGGAGATGAGGTGGTGATCAACGGTTCCAAGACCTTTATCTCGATTGGACAAAACTGCGATCTGGTTGTTGTGGCAGCCAGGGACCCATCCGTAGCGAACCCTTACCAGGCTTTGTCCCTGTACCTGGTGGAAGATGGCACCCCGGGTTTCAGCAAGGGAAATAAAATTGACAAGATGGGGATGCACAGCCAGGATACCTCTGAACTTTTTTTCCACAACTGCCGGATTCCCCTGTCCAACCGCCTGGGTGAAAAGGGCCAGGGCTTCCTGCAACTGATGCAGAAGCTGCAGCAGGAGCGGCTGATGGTGGCTTTGCAGGCTGTTGACAGTGCCGAGTTTGCCCTCGACTGGATTGTTGACCGCTGTAAACATCCGCCTGCAGCATCTGCTGACCTGCTCCAGTCCCAGGCGGTCCAGTTTGCGCTGGCAGAGATGGCGACCGAGGTGAAAATCGGGAAGACATTCGTCTACAAGCTGATTGCAGACCACATGGAGAAGAAGGATGTGGTGCAGGAGACTTCCATGGCAAAATACTGGACAACCGACCTGCTCAAACGGACCGTCGGTCGGGGACTGGATCTCATCGGTGCCGAGGGGACCCGGGAGAGCTGTCCCATCGTCAGAACCTGGCGGGATGCTCAGATCTATTCCATCTTTGCAGGCACCAACGAGATCATGAAAACAATTATCGCCAAACAGATGTTCAAGTAAACCACCCCTCTTTTCCGGCCGAAGCCCCTTTCCCCGCCAAATTCCCAAGCGCCCGCCGGGACCATTCTGATCCCATGGTCCCTGCGGCGCCTTACCTGAGAACCGATGACGGCCACTGAAGCGCTGAGTATCAAAAACCGGATCTGCCATTTTCCGCTTACAGGTACCCACACATATTTGGTGCACCCGCCATCAGGGGTGCACCAAAAACATGTGGGGCTGTGATCATAACCGCTTCAAGAGGTTATTTATTCAGAAAAACGCATGCATCCATCCATGGAGCTCCTGGAAGCCATCCCTGGCTTCCAAGGTTTTCTGAACAAACAACCTCTTTCCGCTTACAGGTACCCATACATATTTGGTGCACCCGCCATCTGGCCCGGATTGACAATCAAGGTTCGAATTGAGTAGGATTCGATTCGGGTGGTGGCCGGTTTGGATTGCAGTCGTGCTTTGCATGGGATCCCTCGACTCCCAGGCCATACAGGAACCACCATGACGGCTGCCTGTTTTTTCAATCGGGGGAATGGTTGGTCTGTGCCAAACGCTGCCCTGTCGGTGCCATCACCAAAAAAGGGCATGACAAGGAAACGAGCTGGGACCACGCCGGCATTTTCTGTGGGAACCACGTGACAGAGAAGTTCGGCTTTAAGGGCTACGGTTGCGGGTTGTGTCAAACCAGTGTGCCCTGTGAGAAGGGAATCCCGGAAGCGGTCAGTCCATAAACGGCTTCAGGTGGTTTAACCGACCGGCTAACCCGGTCATCGGGTTCAAAGCCCATCAGAAATCAATCAACCCCGGATATTTCCCATGGTTAAAATTCCGAACATGCTGATCATTGGATCCGCCGGCCGAAACAGCGGGAAAACGGAATTTGCCTGCCGGCTGATACGTCGATATCGGTCGCGGGAAACGGTGATCGGGGTTAAAATCACCACCATCGATGAAAACGGGCGACCCTGTCCCCGTGGCGGGGAAGGGTGCGGTGTCTGCAACTCCTTTACGGGGAAATACGCCATCACCGAAGAGCGGGATGGCCCCCCCGGCAAAGATACCGTCAGAATGCTGGAAGCCGGCGCGCACAAGGTATTCTGGCTCAGGGTGCAGAAAGACTATCTGCAGGAAGGGGTTTTTGCCCTGCGCCAGCTCGTTGACGATACGGCCTGTATTATCTGTGAGTCCAACAGCTCCAGACTGGTACTGGAACCGGGATTCTTCCTGGTCATGCAGACAAGGGCTTCTGAATCCATCAAACTGTCGTGTCGCAATGTGATCCGGTATGCCGATAAAATTGTCACATTCAGCGGATCTGAATGGGATATGGCACCAGGGGATCTGGTCTTTGCCGATGGCCAGTGGTCCTATCTTGAGTCTGCGACAGCGGTGGTCCTGGCAGGCGGGGAAAGTCGCCGGATGGGTACAGACAAAAGCCTGCTTTCAATCGCCGGAAAACCCATGATCCAGCATATTGTCGATCAACTCCGGCACAATTTTCAACATCTCTTAATCAGTGCGAACGAGCCGGGGAAATATGATTTTATGGATGTTCCGGTCGTTTTTGACCAGCAGAAAGGGATGGGGCCGCTGATGGGGATCCTCTCCTCCCTGCAGCAATCCCCAACAGAGCTCAATTTTATTACGACCTGCGATGCGCCCGACATCCGTCTGCCGATCGTCAGGAAAATGCTGTGTGAGGCTGAGGATCATGATGCGGTTATTCCAATGTCGGTTTACGGTCGCTATGAACCCCTGTTTGCCGTATACCGGAAAAGCGTCATCCATCATTGCCAGGAACTGATTGAAGCAGGTGAACGGAAGATTGCCAGGCTCTTCGACCGGGTCAGCATTAAGGTTCTGAATGTTGACCGACCGGACTGGTTTCAGAATATCAACACCCCGGAGGAGTATACCGCCTATACCCGGCAGCATCGGTTACCGGGCAGGCCTTGATCATTTCCCGGTGCATCTTGAGGGAATGAACCTGATATACAGCCAAATACCGGTCGATTCGGAACAGACTGTGGGATGTCCCGGACAAGCAGAGCCGGGAGATGTTTTTTTCAGGACAAAGGAGAATCAGAATGACAGGAAAAAATGAAACAAGACTGGTCAGGACCGCCTGTCCAGCCCATTGTGGGATTGACGCCTGCGGTATCCTGGCGCACGTGCAGGGGGAGCGTATTGTTAAACTGGAGCCGGCTGAATTTCCTAATCCGGCTGACAGGCGGATCTGTCTGCGGGGGCTGTCCAGCCTCGATGTCACGTATCATCCCGACCGGCTGAAGTACCCCTTGAAACGGGTCGGGAAACGGGGTGAAGGAAAATTCGAGCGGATCTCCTGGGATGAGGCCTTCGATACCATTATCGAAGGGTACCGGAAGATTGCGGCCAAGTATGGTTGGCGTGCCATCGGCTGGGCTCCCGGAGGGCCCGGGGCCGGAACGACCAAATTTGGGGCCTACCTGAGATTGGCCAGTCTGACGCAGTCTACGCGAGTCAGCGCCTGGGGTTATGGTGATTCAGGCATGCCCTGTGGCAGCCGGGTACTGTTTGGAACCCACACCCCCTTTACCCTGCTCACCACCCAGCTACCGGCCAGCAGCACACCAGGTGGCCTGGTGGTTGCGTGGGGTACCAATCCGGCGGAATCCCAGCCCCTGAACCTGATGCGACCGGTGATGAATGCCAAGGCAAAGGGTGCCCGGCTGGTGGTGGTGGATCCCAGGTTCAGCGTCACAGCCTCAAAGGCGGACGAATATCTGGGGCTGAAACCGGGAACCGATGCCGCCCTGGCGCTGGGTCTGATGGATGTTATATTCAAAAGAGAGCTGCATGATGTGGACTGCATCACCCGACATACAGTCGGTCCTTTTCTGGTCAGAAAGGACACGGGAAAATTCCTCCGGGGGGTCGATGTCGGACTGGGCGAGATCAACGACACGATTGTCTGGGACAGTCATACCAATTCTGCCCGACCATCAAAAAGCCCGGGGATCAAAGGCAAAATTACAGGAACCTATACCATCAAGGGAATCGTATGCCAACCCTCCTTTCAACTCTTGAAGGATCTGGCGGCAACGTATTCTCCGGAAAAAACGGCAGCGATTACCGGAATTTCAGCTGAAACGGTCAAAAAATTCGGGGAAGCCATCGGCACAGCCCCTGCCACCACATTTCTGACCCACATGGGACTCAGTCGGACTTACCACGGGGATATCTCCATGAGGGCAATGGGTACACTGGCGGCAGTGACCGGAAATGTCAACACGGCCTTCGGTTCCGGCCACCGGCCGGCCACACTCAACTGGAAGCCCTTTCTTCATACACGTCCGGACAACCCCTCCTATTCGAGGCTCGGTATTCTCCATCTTTACGACGCTGTCATCGCGGGGAAACCGTTCCAGGTCAAAGCCGTATTTTTTGCTTTTCTGAATTTTCTGAACCAGTGTGTCAACAGCAATAAGATCATCAACGAATTGTTTCCGAAACTGGACCTGATCGTGGTAGCCGATCTGTTCATGACCGATACGGCCCGCTACGCCGATATCGTGCTGCCGGCCGCCAGTTACCTGGAGTTCTCCGACCTGCTGCCCTTTCCCTATCCCTATGTTCAGCTCCAGCAGAAGGTGATCGAGCCCCTCTATGAATGCAAGTCCGACGTGGACATCGCGTCCGGGTTGGCAAAAAGACTGGGTTTCGGGGAATACTTCTCACAGGGCGAAGAGGGGTTTATCGATCTGCTGCTTGATCCCGAAAATTCATCCATGGCGGGCATTACCCGGGAAAAACTGCAGGATGGCGCCATGCTGCTTGATTTTGTTGATCTCGGGGGGGATAAAATTGATGTCACCTATTCCACCCCTTCAGGGAAGATGGAGATCTACGCGGAGAACCTCACCGAAGTCGGGCAGGCGCTCCCGGATTACAGGGCGCCGCTGGAAACGCCCCTTGAACCGAAAACAGGGAAGTATCCCCTGGCCTACGTCCAGGGCCATCACCGGTTTCGCCACCATTCCAGCTATGCCAATGTCGATTCCCTGCTTAAATTGAATCCCGAACCCCAGGTGGACATCAATCCTGTGGATGCCCGTGAGCGCAGGATTTTAAACAACGATCTGGTCACTGTCTTCAATGATCGCGGCCGCGCAACCCTCAAGGCCAGGGTGACCGAGGGGGTCATTCCCGGAACGGTGAACATTTACCAGGGCTGGTGGTTTGACCAGTTCAAGGAGGGGGGCTTTAACGCCCTGACCCATGATATCATCAATCCCGTCCAGGCCGCAATCTTTGAACCGAATATGCACATGAATGACAATGCTGTTGAAGTTGTCAAATATGGGGAGGGTCAACCGTGAAAAAACGATTGGGACTGGTTTTCGACCAGGAACGCTGCATTGGTTGCGATACGTGCACCGTGGCCTGCAACAAGGAACATCAACCGGCTGCTGGCAACTGGATTCAGGTGAAAACCCAGAAGGTACAGATCAAAGACACACCGGAAGGCGTCTTCCCCAACCTGAGCATGAATTTCCTGCCACGGACCTGCATGCACTGTGATAATCCACCCTGCCTGAAGAGTTGTCCGCTGGGTGCCCTGGTTAAAAGGGAAGACGGACCGGTTATCCTGAACAGCGATTTATGTGATGGCTGTATGGCCTGCATGGAGGAATGCCCATACGACGCCATTATCTTCAGCCAGGAAACGGGGATCGTCGAGAAATGCAATCTCTGCGTTCACCGGATTGACGTCGGCTTGGAACCCTTCTGTGTCATCTGCTGCGAGGGACAGGCCATCTATTTTGGCGACTTCAACGACCCTGAAAGCCGGGTTGCCCAGCTCGCAGCCGGTA
>JAHJRI010000465.1 GCA_018830885.1 bacterium
ACGGACGCCTGTTTTTCCGGGGGCAGGACGTGGATATCTACCTGAACCCGGTTCCCCGGGTGGATGATCCGGCTTATGCGTTTATCTCGCCGGTGACCTGCGCCAATTGTCACGTCAAGCTGACAAAGATCTATGACCAGTCGAAAATGGCCCACACCACGAGCAATCCGCATGTCCTGCAGATGTACAACGGGACCGACGCCTTTAACCGGCCCGGTCACGGCCCGGGATTCAAACCGGACAACCCGGGCCATGACGGTGACTGCATCACCTGCCATGCGCCCTCAGTGGCTGCAGGAAACCCCGTATCCCGTGATCTGAACAAGGCGCTCACTTCCGCCGGAGCTGAGTGGGATGGTATCAGTTGTGACTATTGCCATAAAATCCGCAGGATTGTCAAAAGCGACACCTCACCCAGTGGTTACAAGGCCGTGCAGCAGCGGCAGGTACCCGCCCGGGGCAATACGATTCTCGTGTTCGGGCCATACAGGGACGTTTCCGTCCCGCCCATGGCCGCGTCTTACAGTTCCGTGTTTGAAAAGGGGCAATACTGCGCGGTGTGTCACAGCCATCAGAAAACCCTGAAAAACAGGAAATCCTGGGACTGGCAAAAAGTATATTCCCGTGAGGAGTGGCAGGGATTCGGGCTGGCGGACGCATCCGTTTTGCCGGTACAGACAACCTATCAGGAGTGGCGGCAGTGGCAGGCGGCATTGTCAGACGATGATCCGGACAAGGGCAAGAAATGCCAGGACTGTCACATGAGCTGGCGCAGGGAAATGCTTCCCTTTGACAATCATATCGTGAATGGTCATGTCCAGCAGATGTGGGGGGCCTACCGGGATTCACAGACCATCCATCCCCACCAGTTTGACGGCGGAACCCAAACCCAGTTGAAGACAGCCGTGTCGCTGGAAGTCAAGGGCCGGATTGAGAAGAACCGTTTTGTGGTGACGATTTTCGTCACCAACACCAGTGGCGGACACTGGATTCCCACCGGCGAAACCATGCGCAGCCTGATGCTGATTGTTGATGCCCGGGACGACAAGGAACAGCCGTTAAAGATGATCGAAGGCAACCGCCTGCCGGAGTGGACCGGAAAAGGAGATCCGGACCAGGGAAACTATGCCGACCTGCCTGGCGTGGTATTTGCGAAAGTCCTCCAGGATGAGCAGGGTCACCTGAACGTGCCCTTCTGGAAGGCGACGGGTATCGCCATCGATAATCGAATCCGGCCAAAAACCACCGTAACCTACCAGTGGCGTTTTGCCCTGGATCATCCGGACAGCGAACCAGCCGTCATCGCCAGTCTGGTATACCGGCCCGTGTTCAAAGAACTGGCCGGCAGTAAAAAATGGATGGTCACTGATATCCCCGTGACCGAGGCAGCCTGGTAAAACAGGTCTGTTTAACAACAGGAGGCCCCTATGCTGAAACATTTCAAACCCTTTTTGATAGTACTGGTCTGCATTGTTTTCACAACCGCCACCCTGCCTGCATGGGCCGGAACCATTGCCGGCACCATCGAGGTCAAGGGACTGCGATCCCCGCAGGCGGTCGTGATCTACATTACACAGGATGTGGATCAAGCAGAGGATGTTTCCGGGGCCCGATTTGCAGTGGACCAGAGCAATCTCTCGTTTCTGCCCCATGTTCTGCCGGTTCTCCAGGGGGCAACGGTACAATTCCCCAACAACGATAAAGTGCCCCACAATGTGTTTTCACTGTCCCGGGCAAAAAAGTTCAACCTCGGCAATTACGGACCGGGCGCCTCAAAAAGTATCGTTTTTGATCAGCCGGGGCTGGTCGAACTGAGATGCGATATGCACGCGGAAATGTCGGCGTATATCCTGGTCATGAAAACCAGTTACTTCGGTATGACCGACGAAACCGGTGTATTTTCAATTCCGGATACCCGCTATTTGAAAAGCCACGGGATACCATCCATCAGTGAAATACCGGCTGGCAGATATACCATCAGGACCTGGCATGAAAAACTGAAAAGTGTTTCAAAAACAGTTGATGTTCCGGCGTCCGGCACGGTAACTCTGGAGCTGACATTGAGGCGGGGAACCCCCGGCGCTTTGTACAAGCGGTAACCGGTCAAGGATATGGCGGTGCAGAGATTGATGGGAAAAAGAAAGATCGGTGTAATCATTCTCGGGCTGTTGATCCTGGCGATTGCTGTTCCGATGGCCTTCACCCGCTGGGTCGCCAAGCCCCGGACACACATCATCACCCTCGAGACCCGCAAATACGAGTATTCACCTTCCCGGATCACGGTCAACAAGGGGGATACCATCATTTTCAAACCCACCTCCCTGGATGTCACCCACGGATTCCTGCTGGATGGTTACGACCTGGAATTTACCATTAAACAGGAAGGACTTGCGCTCCTCAAGGTCACCTGGCAGGACGATGACGGGAAGATACAGACCGACTGGGACAAGGTCAAGGAGATTGAACTGGTGGCTGACAAGGCCGGCAAGTTCACGTTTCGCTGCTTTCACATCTGTGGAAATCTGCACCCTTTTATGACCGGAGAGCTCATCGTGCTTCCCAACCAGAACTACATTCTGGCTGTCTCGCTCTCCATCTGGATGCTGGCCAGCCTCCTGCTCTGGTTTCGATACAGCCCCCCACGACAAGCCGGAAAAGAACGTCGCATCAACCTGATCACCACGTTTCCCTGGCTGGGTCGCCTGGTTAAAATGCGGGGCTTCCATTTTTTCGTGTTACTGCCCAATGTGATCCTTTTTTATATTTTTATTATCAGCAGCTTATGGGGCAGCCCCGTGGGAAACCGGAATATCGCCATTATTTTTGTCTGGATTCTCTGGTGGTTCGCCCTGAAAGCCGTTTTTGTCGCCCTGGGCGCCCGGCTCTGGTGCATGATCTGTCCCCTGCCGGCGCCGGCAGAATGGCTGAGCCGGCGCGCCCTGACCGGGGTCCGTTTTCTGGAAAAACCCGTTAAAAGCCTCCATCACCGGTATCTGGGCCTGCAGTGGGATTGGCCGAAGAAACTGCGGAATATGTGGCTGCAGAATATCCTGTTTCTGCTGATGATATCCTTCGGCATTATTCTCATCACCCGCCCGGTGGCAACCGCTTTCCTCTTTCTGGCCATTCTCGGGGTCACGCTGGTCCTGGCCCTGATTTACCGCAGACGGGTCTTCTGCCAGTTTCTCTGCCCGGTGGGGGGATTTCTGGGGAACTATTCCATGGCATCCATGACCGAGATTCGGGCCGTGGACGACGATGTGTGCCGGCAACACAAGAAAAAGTCCTGCCTGGTCGGCAGTGCAAAAGGCTGGGGCTGCACCTGGAACCAGTACATGGGAACCATGAACCGTAACAATTACTGTGGTTTCTGCATGGAATGCCTGAAAAGCTGCCCTAAGGACAACATCGGCATTTTTCTGCGTCCCTTCGGGTCCGATAAAAAAATGGCTGGCTATGACGAGATGTTCAATATCATCATTATGCTGGTGGTTGCCATTGCTTTCAGCATCACCATGCTCGGGCCCTGGGGCTTTATCAAAAACGCGGCCAACGTGACAGAGAGCGGACAGATTCCCCAATTTATCATTTATGTGTCCGTACTCTGGATGTCGGCTCTGGGCATCGTTCCCTGGCTGTTTGTGAAGACCGCGGCCCTGGCCAACCGTCTGAGCGGCAGGCGGGTTGAAACCCGGGAACTGGCCCTGCAGTCCTCCTACACGCTGATACCGGTCGGGATTTTTGCCTGGATTGCCTTCAGCCTGCCTTCGGTCATGGTGAATTACACCTATATTATGATTGTGCTCTCGGATCCACTGGGTCTGGGATGGGATATTTTCGGGACAGCGAATATGGCCTTTCACCCGTTCTACCCGCAGTGGATTCCCATTATCCAGGGCACGCTGCTGTTGAGCGGTTTGTATTTCGGGATCCAGCGGGGATACAAAGCCCTGGAACCAGTCATAGCCGATCCGGTTGCCCGCGTATGGGCGATGATTCCACCGGCTGTGTTTGCCTGGGTGGCGGTGAATATCCTGTTAAAACTCTATATGGGATGACCTGCCGGCTGAGGCAGGGCCACTATTTCGCCTTCGTTTCAGCGATCAACTGCTGCACCAGTTTCTGGGAATCATCGCTCATCCAGGGGCGCAATCCCACGGCGACACCGAGCGCCCTGCCCCTGGCGTCGATGATGAAGGTCATGGGGACGCCAGTGACCTGATAGATCGTCGCCGTCTCGGACGTAGCATCATGCAGATTGGGAAATGTAATACCCATCCGCTTGACGTAATCCCTTATTTTCCCCATCTCAGCCCGGTCGACGGACACACCCAGTACCTGGAAATGGTCATTGCTGAATTTTTCATGCAAGCTCTGCAGAGCCGGCCGCTCTGCTTTGCATTTCGGTCACCAGGTGGTCCAGAAATTGAGGTAAACCACCTTTCCACGGAAATCGCTCAGCCGGACTGTTTTCCCGTCTGTTGACACCAGTGAAAAGTCGGGTGCCGGGATCGGATGAATGAACCGGTTAATTTGAAGGGACTGGAACAGACTGTTATCTGCTGCAACGGCAGCGACCGTGATCATCAACATCACCCCGGTCAGCCAGAGCCGACGGATCACCCGGTACAGACCGGATACGCCAAAACCATTTGTCTTTACACACCTCAATAGGACCTCCTGATTGTTCGTATCTATTCAGTTCAATTTTCGCTCAGCCCGAAGGTATTGTGTTTCAAGAACCCTGGAAGCCATGGATGGCTTCCAGGAGCTCCAGGAGGATTCATGCGTTTCTTGAAACACAATACCTTTGGGGCGTATACAGGTGAATAGTTACGTTATATTTATTGTAAAACCAT
>JAHJRI010000466.1 GCA_018830885.1 bacterium
GTCCCAGGTTCTGTCAGAGACAGTAGAGTCGCGGTAGAGTTCATCTGACACGTTGATCAACTCGCTTTCAACGTCGCTCCAGACAGAAGCGCTGCTACCTTCCGCTATTTTACAAGGATCCAGTCCTCTTTTCCTGCCGTGTCCGGTCGCGCCCATGTGCCGGGACCATTCATACTCTGCTTGGCAATTCCAGCCGGTACGAAGGATCAGAATTTCCCTGTATCGGGAATTTATGTTCGCTCGATACATGACATATTTTGATCCTGTATGTTTTTTATTAAGTTCTGGATAGCGGGCCCAGGTTCGTTTAATGGCAATCTTGTCAATTCCTTTGACAGATTCGATTCGCTGGATTTTGAGGCGCGGTTCTCTTTCCGGAATGGATATCAAATACGGGATATCGCTTGGCATTTGCTCCGTGAACGCTGCATCTGCCTGCACTCCCAATGCGTTACACATCAGTGACAGCGTAGTGGACGCACCTACAGTCGCAACTGTGTCTAAGAGCTGATTTACATCATACTTGGAAGCAACGGATTTCCAAATGTTTTCGTTAACGTAAGTGTTGCAGATCATCTGGTCAACCAGGTTTATAAGATCTGCTTCAAAAGGTTTGGTATTTTTCGCTGTCGGACCTTCTGCGATACGCCTGAGATCGATTGACGTGAGGCCTTGTTTTTTTGCCATGTCGGATTGTTGCGCCCAGACATATTCGCATCCCAAAACCCAAGCGGTCCGCAAGATTAAAATGTCCCGATGGCGGGGAGTCAAACTTGTTTCTTCTCTGATGTGTTTTTGAATCGGCATCACCCCATCGATCATTTCAGGATCATAGAATAGTGTTTTTATGCCGTTACTAATCAAACCGTCAGGAAAATATTTTGATGCCCGATGGCGATGCTCGTCGGTCCATTGTTCTTCCTGAATGGGTGAAATTCGACTGCTTTTCAAATATGTTGGGCGGGATTTCCCGGGGCGTGACGGTAAATATTCAGAGTAAGGATCCATGACGTGCATTTTCCAAAACCTTTTTCAAATAGTTCAATAGTTACATGACGGACAAAACGAGGAATGAAAACATGAATTTCTGCGCAACGCTTTTATCAGTCGACAGAATATTCTCTATTCTTTGAAAAACGTTGCTTATATTTAAGATACTATCATGACTTTTCTTGTCATTGCGTGAATGTGTCGACCAAATTATATGACATCATAATTTCTTCTATTTTTGAACGATCGGGTTGACAAATAGCTTCAAAAAATCTGCGATTAGCCTTATTTCCAGTAAATCAACCAATCGACCATCAAAGGAGGTTTGTTTAATTACCTTTTTCAACTATCATGTAATGTTATAAATCAGCCATAAATTCCTGCATTACCTCGCATACGACTTCCGGCGCTTCAACTGCAATGAAGTGCCCCTTTCTGGGAACTGATTTCCACATTAATTTTTTGGTGCCAACTAGCCTCTCCATAAGTTCCCGGCATTCGTATTCCGGTACCGCCCAATCGTCTTCGCCACGGATAACCAAAACAGGGCAAGTAATATTCTTCATCCCATCCCTGACATCAAAATCGTTGTAAAGTCCCAAATCCCCTTTTTTGGTTATGCCAATTTCCTGGCATACTCCCCAAAGAATAAACTCTTTAGCCTCTGCGGACGCATCACGCCCAATCAAACTTTCTGAAAAGTCGTAGTGCGAGTATTGTACGTTACAATAGGGATGGTTTAAAAGATCTGACATTGATGCATCAATGTGAGGAGTATAGTCTGAACCCTGCATGGATACGATTGCTTTAACCGGATAGTGTTGTGCAATATAATACACCATATTCCCACCAACCGAACAACCGATTACAATTGGGTTATCAATGTTCATAGCTTTAATGAATTCCCATACGAAATCGCCATAAGCACGATATTCGTTGATCGCCTTGTTGCCGGGCAGTGGCCAGCTTTTTCCATGCGCCGGCATGTCAAAAGCGATCATATTGTACTCTTCTTCGAAAATCTCCATCATCCCGTGATACTGCCGGCATTCCCGGCCTGCCGTATGCAAACATACAATTGTGCTTTTGTCTTTCGGACCGTTATTGGTTTCATAATATACTTTGATCCCATTAACCTTGATGTAACTACCGGTAATTGCCATTAAACATTCTCCTCTCATTTTTTCCGTAAAATCTAATTTGCCATGACCTTCGCAATAATCCTCATCAGATGCGCAATCACGTTGTTATTTTGCCTGAACGCGAGCGTACTGCCTAGAAAACCTAAATGATTTGGATTGTGGGGGGGGGAAGTGGCCAACTGAAAGTTGCGATGTTCAAAAAACTCATCCCATTTAGCCTGAGTTCCTTCTAATCCGAAGTTAATACCGGTGAGAGGTGTCCCCTTGATTGTGTCAATCATTGTGCCTTTATGGAATGACAAAGTATAAGGTGTTTCGCCGAAAACAAGGGTGATATCTCCAGTAAAAAACCGTGCGAAATATTTTTCCTTAAAAGTTTCAGCCTCTCGACCGTTTATTAGTTCTTTGACTTTGTTAAATTTGTCCAACATTTTCTGTTCATTCATTTTTGCATCCCCTTTTGAAGAAGCTTTTGACATAGCGAGCATCCAGTCCCTCTTGGCCCACAAAGACTTGATAGTCAAGGAGAAAAACATTTTCTTTCCATTATGTTAGGAATAATCAGGCCATTTGCTACGTATTTCAAACATTCCAGGCTTTTTTCCTATCCCTCAAGTACATGTTATACTATCGGATTTTGACCGTTTTTAAACTGTTTTTTCAATTCATGACGTTGTGTTTTTCCGTATGCATTTTTCGGTAGATCATCAACAAAATAAATATGCTTTGGACTTTTATAACTGGACAAATTCTTCTTGCAGAACTCAATCAACTCTTTCTCGTTTGCTTCTTTGCCGTCTCTTAAGACCACCGCAGCCGTTATGACTTCTCCCCATTTTTGATCTTCTTTTCCAAATACCGATACCTGGCCTACCGAAGGATGGGCTGACAGAACTTCTTCAACCTCCCTAGGAAAAACGTTCAGGCCACCGGAAATGATCTTGTCGTTTTTTCTATCAACGAGATATAAATAGCCATCATCATCCAGGTATCCGATATCTCCAGTGTATAACCATCCATTTTTAATGGTCTCGGACGTCTTGTCCGGCATATTCCAATAGCCTTTCATGACCAAGTCCGATCGCGTGATGATCTCTCCTTTTTGTCCGGGTTTCAGATCCTGTCCCTCATCATTAACCACTCTGACCCGAACCCCGGGAAACTCTCTTCCGGTGGAAGACAGTCGTTTTTCCCATTTTGGATCGTCGTTTGGTATATGCTCCTCCTTTGGGAGATGAGTTATGGAAATGATCGATTCAGCCTGCCCAAAAGCCTGGCTCAATATTGGGCCAAAAATATCTATTGCTTCCTTAATTCTCTCTACCGGCATCGGAGAACCGCCGTATGTTATTCGCTTCAAAGAACTCAAATCAAAGTTTCGTCGTTCCGGATGATCCATTAGTGCGACTAACATCGTAGGCACGAGCGCAAGATCCGTTATCCGTTCTCTCTCAATATCGTTAAAGACGGATACAGGATCAAAACGACTATGCAGATAACAGGTCGCCCCTCTTGCGATAAAAGGCAACACCCGAACAGAACCCGCATGACTTAGGGCTCCGGGAGTCAAAAATTTATCGCCGGCCTTGATATCGTAAACATCCGACAAAAGCAATTGTGTACAAGTAACGATATTGCGATGAATGATCATAATACCTTTTGGGACGCCGGTGGTGCCGGAGGTATACCAGATATCGGATATATCTTCCAAATCAATATCTGTAACCGGCTCATTACTTGATGACGCTCCGATGAGGTTATCATAATTCAGGTCATCAATCCGGTCCCTCGAAACAACCCATCGCAAATTTGATCCCAGGATAGCTCCTGTTTCTTTAAATTGCGGTCCATAAATCAGAGCTTTTGCCTGGGAATCTTCCAGCATTTTGCAAAGCTCCTTATCATTCGCCCGGGCGTTCAGTCGAACCCAGACAAGACCCGCTTTATACAATGCTAAATAAGATTCCACGTATTCAAAAGAATTGTGAAACAAGAGTCCGACCCGATCTCTTTTCTTTAGCCCAAGGCCCAGTAGGCCATTGGCCAGTTTGTTTACGCGGGCGTTCAAGTCGGAATAAGATTTTCGCTGACCATCAAAGACAAAAGCAGTTTTCTCGCCGAAAAATTTAGCACTTCGAGTAAGATAATATCCAGCATTCAACGTTTGATTCTCCTAGTTTAAGAAATCGTAGCATGAAATCGATTTGACGGATCCAATGCGCTTGATCGCGTTAGTCGTACAATGGTGAATAATTCTGGCTTTAATATTGTTATATGGCAGGTCAGGGATCGCCTTTCAAAATATTGACAGCAACAACTGCTGTTTCGTTCCCGACATTTCCACCTCCGTTTTCAGTCATCCCAATTGTCGGCGTCTGTTTTTTTTGCCGCATTCCGGCTTCACCTCGTAGTTGCCAGACGATTTCAGCAATTTGAGCTGGGCCTGTAGCCCCG
Source organism: bacterium (assembly GCA_018830885.1). GTDB lineage: Bacteria > SAR324 > SAR324 > XYD2-FULL-50-16 > XYD2-FULL-50-16 > JAHJRI01. Next base: position 4,587 of record JAHJRI010000466.1, read on the forward strand.
GCCGGATGACCTTTTGCCGTGAGACCACCGGATGTATTTACAGGCAGCCGTCCATCATACCAGGTTTCACGCTCATCAATCATACGTCCACTTTCACCGGGACCACAAAAGCCAAGTTCTTCATATAAATATAATTCAATCGCAGCCACGGCATCGTGTACCTCTGCAATCTCAACATCTTGCGGTCCGATTTCAGCTTTTCTATATGCTTCTCGGGAAACCCTGGCGGCAATAGAATGCTCGCTTATGCCAGGATTGCCAAAGCTTCCTATGACACTCGCAGCGACTTTAACCGGCCGTTTTTTCATCCTCATGGCCATTTCCCGAGTCCCAATCAGGACTGCTGCTGCACCATCGCCTAATGGACAGGTCATGTAGAGGGTTATAGGATCGACAATCATTCTGGAATTCAGAATTTCGTCAATGGAAAGTTGCTTTTGGTACTGTGAATGGGGATTCAGGGATCCGTGCGTATGATTTTTCACAGCTGCCTGGGCTAACTGTTCCTTCGAAATCCCATATTTTTCCATGTGACTGCGTACTCTCATGGCATATATACCGGCGAAAAGAATCCCCATCTTGCCTTCCCTTTCCAAATCGCTGGAAGTGGACAGAGCTTGAAGACTTTTAGCTGTATCATCGCAGAACAACTTCTCAACACCGACGACCAATGCAATGTCGGTCTGTCCGGCAGCAACCGCTAGGTTGGCCAGATTGAATGCTGTCGATCCTGAAGCACAGGCATTTTCGACATTAATAATCGGAATATTGGAAAAACCTGCTTCTCTTAAGACAACTTGCCCCCGAACTGATTCCTGGCCGGTTATCAATCCACCATAGGCATTCCCGACGAATGCAGTTCCAATATCAAACGGGTCGATATTGGACTCTTCAATGGCATTCCATATTGGTTCATAGGCCAACTCCGATAAGCTTTTTTCCAGATGTTTTCCAAACCGGGTCATGGAAACACCAAGAACATATGTGTCTCTCACTACATCCTCCGTATAGTATTGTTATGTATGTGTAAGAGGCTTGAAACGATATCCCATTATTTTTTTGTCGTCGTTATCAGTTCCCCTTTCTATAATCTCCAGTTGCATAGAACACCCAACTGCCAACGGAGGATCCTCATCATCCCTGATTAATAGTGAAAAAACCGGTGGACCATTATCATTTAATTCCACATAACCCTGCACATGCGGGATTTCATACCCTAAGGGTGCCGTTTGGCATATGGCGAATGTACTCAATGTTCCACGATCACTCAGGCGAATATCAGTAATAGATTTTTCATCCAGGCATATTGGACATCTTCTTCGGGAAGGGAAAAACACATTGCTACATTTATCGCATTTTGATCCCATTAGTGATATGTCATCAATATCATCACCCGTAAGTGTCCCTTTGATTTCAGGAACCCATTCCTTATCCTCAACAAGGGCCTTGACCTGGTTTATAATTTTATCCATATTTGATCCGGGCCTGAAGATTAGTTTAACCCCCAGTTCCTTTAATTTGTCGTAATCGCTGTCGGGAATGATACCACCAATGATAATAGGAATATTAGAAGCGTCCAGTTTTGCCAGTTCCTGGTTCAGTTTTGTCATTATCGATAAATGGGCGCCTACCATCGAGGATACCCCGATTACGTCCACATCCTCCTGCACGGCAGCCTTTGCAACAGAGGCCGGGGTCTGGCGGATACCAGTATAGATGACTTCCATGCCGGCCTGCTTTAATCCATGAGCAACAACATATGCCCCCCGATTGTGACCATCCAATCCGATTTTAGAAACAAGTACCCGTATCACTTGATTTTCTCCTTTCATAACCAGGAAGCCCCCTCTTGATAAAATCCCCATTGTTGTCCAATCGTCTGGCACATTTCCTCAATTGTTGCGTAGGCCTTCACACAATTAATTAGACTTGGTACCAGGTTTTTCTCCAGACTCACATCTTTGGCCAGTTCGTCCAGTATCTTCCTAACAGTCGGCTCGTCCCGCTCAGCCTTGAGCTTATGAAGCTTTTCAATACATCTGTTCTGTATGGCCTCATCAACTTTAAAACACTGAATAGTTGTCTCTTCGTCCGGATTTTGAAACTTGTTTATCCCGACAATAATACGATCGCCCCTGTCTATTTCCTGCTGATAGCGGCTTGCCGATTCCCGTGACAATTTCTGGTAGAATCCCTCGGCAATCGCTCGTTGGGCTCCTCCTTTTTCTTCAATTTCCTTCATCAGTTTTAAAGATTCCGATTCGAGTCTGTTCGTTAGCGATTCGATATAGTAAGAACCGCCTAAGGGGTCTGTAACGTCCGCTATGCCGGTTTCATTTGCCAGAATATGCTGTGTCATCAGAGCCAGATGAGCTGCTTCTTCGGTCGGAATACCAACCGCTTCATCCATCGCATTACACGACAGGCTTTGTACGCCTCCGAGAATCGCGGCCAGGGCCTCGATTGTAACGCGTACGACATTGTTTATTGGCTGTTGAGCAGTCATGGTATAGCCTGTCGTATATACACGAATGACGCATTTTAAGCTCTCAGGATTCTGGGCGTTAAATCGTTCACTCAGCATCCTGGACCACATGCGGCGAAATGCCCGGAATTTGGAGATTTCTTCAAACAGATTCATCGGAACCGAAAGCTGGCATTCCATGCCCGGTGCAAAGTCATCGATATGAATACCGCGGCTGACCGCTTCATTGATATATGCCTGCGCATTGGAAAGTGTAAACGCAATCTCCTGGATTGCCGTTGCCCCCCCCTGACGCATATGCGAACCGCATATGACGATCGGCCTGAAACTCGGATGATGACTGGCGCAATATTCGATGGCATCAACGGAAAACTTCAGTGATTGTTCCGGCGGGAATATGTATGCCCCCCTGGCAACATATTCTTTCAGAATATCGTTTTGTATGACGACTGAATAGTCAGCTGGATCGATACCCTGCTTTTCTCCGCAAGCAAGAAATAGCGCCAACATGATGGGGCCTATTCCATTGGCGGTCGTAAATATCTGGCGGGTTTTATTCAAAGGAATTCCATCAAATATCTCCTCCATATCCCTGAGTGAATTTATCGCAACCCCCGCTTTTCCCACTTCACCGTCCGCTAGTTCATGATCTGAACTTAAACCTAGTTGCGTTGGCAAGTCCAAAGCCAATGCCAATGCGGTTTGTCCTTTTGCAATAAGGTATTTAAACCTCTCATTAGTCGCTTCAGGATTTCCGAATCCCGCATATTGACCCATCAACCAGTGGTTCGCCCGGTACATGCCCGGGTAAATCCCCCTGGTATAAGGAAAAGCCCCCGGTTTCCCCAGATCTTTTTCCGGATCAAAATCCTTTTCATTCAAAACCTTTTGATCAAATAAATCGACCAACTCAATATTGGAATCAGTTTTAAATATGGATCTCCTTCTCCCGCGTTTTTGATAATCCTCAGCTAAATCCTTCTCCCACTCACTTTTCTTCATAATAAAACTCCGTTCTGACCATCAATCTACGGCTAATCCTATGGATTGACGGGGATTTAAATGGCGGTGTCTGATCCAAAATATTTCTAACTTTAGAGTTTGTGACAGGCAACTTTATGGTTGCTTCCGACCTCTATCATCTGCGGAACTTTTACCGCACAGATATGCCGGGCTTCCGGACAGCGCGGGTGGAACCAACAACCGGTTGGTGGATTGAGGGGCGAGGGAACCTCCCCTTTAAGAACGATCTCTTCCTTTAGATCCCGGGGATGAGCAGCCAAGGAGGCTGACAAAAGCGCTTTTGTATAAGGATGGGTCGGATGTAGATGTAGATCTTCGCTGCCGGCGATTTCAACCAGTTTGCCTAAGTACATGACCCCAATGGTCTCACTCATGTGCTGAACTACCGCCAGGTCATGTGCAATCAGCAGGTAAGACACTTTTAAATTTTCCTGGATATCCATTAGTAGATTCATTATCTGCGCTCTGATGGATACATCCAGCGCTGATACCGGTTCATCCAGCACAATGAAACTTGGATTAGACGCCAGCGCCCTAGCGATAGCAACGCGTTGACGTTGTCCGCCACTGAATTCATGGGGGAAAAGGTCGCCTGCATCAGGTCGTAAGCCGACCAGATCAAGCAGCTCCGCAATTCTCTGCTTGATCTCTCCATTGGTAGCATTCCCTTGAATCACAATAGGCTCGGCAATTATACGGCCTACCTTCATTCGCGGACTTAGTGAGCTATAGGGATCCTGGAAGACGGCCTGGACCAATCCTCGATGCTTTCTCTTCTCCGCCGGGGGCAAGTGTGTGATATCTTTACCTTGAAACAGGATTGTTCCCTCGGTTGCTTCTTCCTGAAGCAGAACCATTTTAGCCGTGGTGGTCTTTCCGCAACCCGATTCACCCACCAACCCGAAGGTCTCTCCTTTTTTAATGGTAAAATCGATGCCGTCAACCGCTTTTATAGCTCCGGTCTGTTTCATCAGGATAATCCCTTTCGTAACCGGGTAATGCTTTTTCAGCCCTTTTACTTCAAGTATGGCTTCACCCATTGTCAATTTCCTTTTTCAAATAGCCAACAGCTCATAGTGTGCCCGTCTCTGATGATTGATTGCGGCGGATATTCCTTCGAACAGATATCAATAGCTTGCGGGCATCGCGGTGCAAAACTGCAGCCTTGGGGTAGTGCACTGAGATCAGGTGGTTGTCCCTCTATCGTGTATAAACGCTTCACTTTTGCACCCATTTTTGGAAGAGAATTCATCAGAGCAATTGTATACGGATGTGTGGGGTAATCAAACAGCTCCATTGTGGAAGCACTCTCCACGATTTTACCGGCGTACATGACTGCTACCCGGTCACAGGCCTTGGCAACAATACCGAAGTCGTGCGTAACGATGATCATCGCTAGATCCGACTGCTGCTGAATCTCCTTAAGCAATCTTATATACTGTGCCTGGATAGTCACATCCAGAGCCGTTGTCGGTTCATCAGCGATAAGAATTTGCGGTCGACAGGCTAAGGCCATGGCACTAACGATCCTTTGACGCATGCCACCGCTCATCTGATGCGGGTATTCATGCACTCTCAACTCAGGAGAGGGAATTCTCAAATTTTTAAGCATCTCCTGGACTTTTTGCCGAACCGCTTTTTTACCCAACTGTTGATGAATAAAGTACGGCTCTGAGACCTGAAAACCGATTGTAAAAAGCGGGTTCAACGAGGTCATCGGATCCTGGAGAACCATGGATATATTCTTTCCTCTGAGTGCATCCATCTGCTTTTCAGAAAGATCCAATAGGTTATCCCCCCCGAAAAGCACCTCACCCCCTACGATTTCCCCAGCCGGTTTTTCCACAAGCCTGATTATAGAAAAGCAGGTGACACTCTTCCCGCTACCGGACTCGCCGACCAAACCCAGCGTCTCACCTCTGTTCAGGTGAAAACTGACGCCGTCCACGGCTTTGACAACACCACGCCGGGTGAAAAAATGCGTTTTCAAGTCCTTTACTTCAAGTAAATTATGGGAATGCGTCATATCATAAACCCTTTCATAGTTACGTCTGTCGAAATTTAGGGTCCAACCGAACCCGCAACCAGTCCCCGAGAAGATTGCAACTCAACACAACTAGCATAATCGCCAGCCCCGGCCAAAACGAAATCCACCACGAGTCAAACATGTAGTCTCTGCCGTCGGCACACATTGATCCCCAGGCTGGTTCCGGGGGTGGAACACCAAGACCCAGAAAACTCAGACCGGCCTCGGCAATAATAACGCTTCCCAACTGCAATGTTGCCATAATAATCAAGGTATTAACGATGTTGGGAAAAATGTGCACCGCCATGACCCTGATTTTACTGGCACCAGCCAGGACGGCCAAGTGCACAAAATCACCCTCTTTCACCCGCAGTACCTCGGACCGCAGCACCCTCGCGTACCCGGCCCAACCTAACACTACCAGGATTATGACAAGGTTGTTCTTGCTAGGTCCCAAAATAGCCACCAGCGCGATGGCAACCATCATATAAGGCATGGATAGAACGATGTCACACGTCCTCATAATGATGGTATCAGCCTTGCCGCCTAAATAACCGGCGATCAGACCGAAGATAACACCGATGGCTCCGGCAAATATTACGACCACAAAACCAACCTGCAACGAAACCGAAGCCCCGCTAATCAATCGACTCAGTATATCCCGCCCCAGATGATCTGTACCCAGGAGGAAATCAGTGGATCCACCTTCCTGCCAGAAGGGCGGTGTCAATACTTGTTTGAGGTTATTTCTCAAAGGATCCTGCGATATTAAGAAATCACCGAATATACCGCAGATCAGGAAAATTCCTAAAATAAGCACGGGAAAAACTGGCAACCGCCGCATCCATATCAGAATTTTCCGGACGATGGACTGATGACGGTCTTCGGTTCCTCGGTCAATGTCTTTATCTAAAACCAGACTAGTCAAACTCATTCCTTTTTGATTATCGTAATGGTTTATTGGTATCTTATCCGTGGATCTATATACGAATAGAGGATATCAACTGTAAGGTTGGCAAAAATGAAAAAAAACGATGCGATTAATACGGTACTTTGGACCAATGGAAAGTCCCTTGCGGATATGGCCTCAACCACCATTTTCCCTACACCCGGCCAGTTAAATACCGTCTCGGTGATCACCGTTCCGTTCAGCATGAAAACAAAGTTCATGGTGGCGAATGTTAAAATTGGAATAGAAGCATTCTTGAATGCGTGCCTGATAACAACATTATATTTTTTTACACCTTTGACTCGTGCCATCTTTATATAATCCTGGTCCAGCACATCCAGCATTGACGATCGGGTCAGACGGGTAATGGCTGCGGCAAAATACCAGCCCAAGGTAAACGCCGGCATCAAAAGATGCCAAAAAGTCCCTGTTCCGGAAGTTGGCAACCAGCCCAATTTCACTGAAAAAAGCAGCATCAGCATCAGACCTACCCAGAATACCGGTAACGACTGGCCCAGTAGCGCGAAAATCTTACCGATGCTATCAATCCATGTCCCCACTTTAACAGCACAGAGAATGCCAACGGGTAGACCGATAATAAGAGTAAAAGCCATTGCGGCCGCTGCCAGCAGCAAGGTGTTTGGAAACCGCTCTGCCCAGACTTCAATACAGGATTTACCCCACTTATAGGAGGTCCCGAACCGGCCCTGCAGAATTTCAGACAAAAATATTCCATATTGGACATGAAGGGGTTTGTTTACACCCATCGTTTCTCTCATCTCCTGAATATCCTCTTTGGAAGCGTCAGGAGATGACATCAGTACCGCCGGATCACCGCTTAAATGAGTCAAACAAAAAACAATGATTGTTACTGCAAAAAGGCAGATTACCGCATGTACCAAACGTCTCAAGATATATCTTTGCACGAATTATTTCTCTCTGAAATTTATTAAATAAAATAACCTCACGCGGGTTTTCATTTCTTATCTCGCATGGAGCTGTGCTATGTATCAAAATGCGCAGGCGGATTTTTTAGTTTCACTAACCCGCCCTCCGTAAACTGATATTAGTCTTGAAGTTCCAGATATTCGAAGTTCCTGGGGTAAAGTACCCCTGGAACACCTGGATAGGACTTGATCCTTTGGTTGACTGCAAAAGGCAAATTTCTGGACCAAAGCGGTATGCGAACCAGATCTTCGAATAACTGATCGTTTAACTCCTTTGCCCGTGCGGCGATATCATCAGTTTCGGTAGCCTGCTGTAACCTGACCATGGCTTCTTTAATAGCTGGTGTGGCCAAATTATGAGACCATGCGCCGGTAACTGCGCCTTGCGTAGCTGAAGCCGGATGCGTACTGCCGGCCCAATAGGGTCCAACGCCAAGCCCAATACCTCTGAAATTTCCAGCTACAAATGTCTTTGACCAGGTTCCGCTTTCCGGTACACTTAGTTTGCATCGGATACCAATTTCCTTCAACTGCTGCACCATGGGTTCAAACAACGTGACCGAAGTTGGATGACTGACCATCACCGTGTCAAAACCATTGGCATAACCGGCTTCCGCCATCAGTTGCTTTGCCCTTTCCGGATCATGTAGAGACGGTTTGGCATTGGGATCAAATCCCGGGTGGTATGAGGCCAGAAAGCTGCCCCAAGGAGTAATCGTACCATGGCCAATCGCATCGGCTATCCCTCGTATATCGATGCCTAGTTGGGTCGCTTGTCTAACCCGCTTATCTTTGAAGGGACTGTCTTCGGGATGGCTCAGATCAAAGAAAACCAGGGTTTGGAGATACGTCATGTTGCTCCAGATGATTCTAAGCTCCTTGTCCCTGTTCACGTTAGGGATCTGACTCGCATGCAGCGTAACTATATCTGCCTCACCGGTCTTCAGCATAGCCAGCCGAGTTGAATTCTCTTTAACATTCAGGAAGCGAAAATCCCTGATGTAAGGCGTTTTACGATAATGGTTTTCCACTGCGCGGAAATCCATAAAGACATCCCGCTTGAATTCTAAAACACGAAAAGGGCCGGTCCCGATGGGTTTTTCAGCGAATCCTTCGTCACCGACCTTTTCCAAATAGTTCTTGGGAACGATCGCCAGGTAATCATAACAACGATCAAAAAATGACAAATAGGGTTCGTTGAAGTTGATCTTTATCTCATAGTCCCCGGTGGCCTCAACGGATTTGATGAAGCGTCGCATTTCACCACCTAAGAAGAAGGGTATATCTTTCCGCATGGCTCTGTCGAAGCTGAATTTCACGTCATCGGCTGTTAATGGATCACCGTTGTGGAACTGGACACCCCGCCGAATCTTAAAGATCATGTAAGACCAGTTCGGTCCAATTTTCCATTCTGTCGCCAGCGCCGGTACAACCTTGCCATTCTCATCTTTATGTACCAAACTGTCGAAAACCAAGGATTTAAAGGTTGTGGGGGCAGAGCCGGTCGCTGTATGCGGATCGTAAACTGTCCTCAGATCCATGCTCCCATGAGCTGAAGCAAAGGTTACTTTTCCTTTGGGTTTCGCAGTAACTGCAGAAGCCCCAAAAAGCAACATAACCGTGGTAAAGGCACAGACTGTAATCCAAATGTTTTTTTTCATGTATTTTCCTCCCCGAAGGAATTTTCAACAAGCAAAAAGTCGGGTGCAATCATGCCACCAGTGATAAACATTTAGGAGCGGATCCAGGGAGAGTTTTATCAGAAATACTAGAATATGAACTTCAAGCATTTTCCTTCAATTCTCGACAATAGATCCAGGAATCTACAATCAGGGACACTTTGTCAATTTACATTTATTTCAACGCCGTCTGACCGTTCAAACCATTTTTCTTCTGGCTGTTGTTAAACACCAGGTTTATTTTAATCTTTCTCGGTAAGTCTTGGTTGATTTTTTCAATCCTCAAAATCATTCCGCGATTTTGCAGCTGGCTAATCCAGTTTGCCTCCCAAAAGCGGAAAAAATGTCCCAACCTGCAGTTATCCAACTAATAAGTGCTACTTCTGCATTTTCCGGACCAGACCGGAATCGGCTTACTGTCGATCGTACCATAGATTTTAATATCAGAGTATTAATCATTTGGAACATTATCTGGAAAATTAGTCTGCCGTTGAAGTTTTGAATTATTTTGTAAATTTTTATAGACAAAATGTTAGAATATCAAAACAGCGTTTATATTAAGTTTGAAGCTGCACTGTTAAAGCATGAAATCAAGCTTCAGGGTAAGAACCCCCAAAATATCCACAACTATCCCCGATTTCTTAGGTGATTGCTGACCTACTTTGACTGTCATCTTGTTTCTTTACGTTCCTAGAGTATTGTTCGGGTTGATTAATGAAATCTGCACTTCTGCTAAGAGTGTGTTTTTAAAAACTAACATTGTTATGATATTTTCAGACCTCTTAACTCAAAAAGCAGCTTGATATCTTATCTGTAGAAGAGGTGGATCGCCAGTGATTGCTAGTCTACTTTCAGAAGCTCCACTGTTGGCTCTCATCAAATTGATTGGTTGTCTAACCAGTTTTTTTGAAATGCAAAATTATGGTTCTACCGGATAACACGTACTTATCAATGATTTTTTCATTGAAATCTGACAAGATCACCTCTCAATTATTCAGGGAGGTCTCATGTCAACCAGTTTATTATTTCATGCCTTCGGAATTCGAGGCTATCAGCTTCAAA
>JAHJRI010000467.1 GCA_018830885.1 bacterium
CGCACCATAGGGATGTCATTTCAAGAAACGCATAAATCCATCCTGGAGCTCCGGGAAGCGATCCATGGCTTCCAAGGTTCTTGCAATGACACCCCTATGGTGCTCTGACAATTTAGAAAAGCACCTTAAGTGAACGACATTGAGTGCTTATTATATGTTATTCCGGGAAACCAGAATATAATCATCAAAAATGCCAAAAAATGGAGTATCCATGATATTTAAAAAGCTAATCCTGTTTACCGTTTTGATTCTAAGCATATTTTCATTTTTGATTCTAAGCATATTTTCATTTTCAGCCTGTGAGTCAAAAGGGACAGCAGAAAAAGCCGGTGAAAAAATCGACCAGGCAATTGAAAAAACCTCCAATAAAGCAAGTGAGACGTACGGAGCCATAAAAGAAAAAACCGAGGATATTGTAAAAGCAGTTAAGAAGTAGCCACAGTAAATGAAAAAGAGAAATTTCCCCTAAATGCACCAGGGCTTTTTCTGCTTACTCACTTTTCTCTTCCCCCTAATTTTATTGTTTTTTTTAACGGCTCCGGTTTACCCGGTTGATTCCAGACGGGGGAAGTGCCGGGAGTCCGCCCAGCTGCAGATCGCCTGATCATTGACGATTCGATACTGCAGCAGGTCCTTTTCAAACAGATTTTTGATCGCTGGCAACGCAAAATCAGCCGGCCGATCGATATGAGCCGCGATCATTTCTGCGATTTGAATTTCCGGCTGGATGCCGTTGATGGTTACCGGCATCAGTGGCATATTCTCGATAACATCCTCTGAAAGCAGCTTGAAGACAATATCCAGGCGTTTATTACCGATATAGACCATTTTCTCAGCCTTATTCAGGCTACCCTCCTGGTACTCTTTTTCGATCCTTGATTCCACCTCCCGAACGATTTTCATGTAATATTCCTCGACAAAGGATTCGGTATCCTCGGCCGACAATCCAGAAGTTCTCACGATAGCCCGGTTGGCGTCGAAATCAGACCAGTTGTCCGTCAGAATTTCCAGGTCAAATTGATCCAGGTTTTCCTTGACGTCTGTACCCGGGAAAGGTGCCAGAAAATGATATCCGTACATGATGCCCAGCTCTTCGGCAAAACGGTGGGAATCCATCAGGGTTTCCCAGGTTTCACCAGGCAGTCCGACAATAAATGATCCAAAAACATTCATACCGACGGATTTGCAATCAGCCACCGCCTGGCGGATTCGATCCAGTTTAACCCCCTTCCGAACCCTATCCAGAATCTGCTGATTTCCGGATTCGATGCCAAAGAATACGGTATCACAACCCGCCTTCCGCATCACCTGAAGCAACTCTGGTGTCACTGAATCCGCCCGCGCAAAGACTGTCCAGGCAAAATCCAATCCCCTGTGTTGGATTTCCCTGCAGATCGCTTCCACCCGCTGTTTTTTGGCAGTAAAGAAGTCATCGGAGAAATTGATACGGGGAAATCCGCATGCCAGCAGGGTTTCGATCTCATCCACCACGTTTATCGGGTTGCGGCTTCGCACACGACTTCCGACCATTCGCCGGCCCTGACAGAAAATACATCGTCCGGGGCAACCTCTGCTCGTGATAATACTGACGGGAAACCCGAGGGCGAGATACCTGGAAAGTGGCAGCAGATGTCTCGATGGCAGCGGCAGGATGTCCAGGTCCTTTACCGGATCCCTCGGAGGGGTAACGACCAGTTCATCGCCGTCCATGAAGGCGATGCCGGCGATCTGCCGCCAGGAACGCCGATCCCTGATGACGGGTGACAATTCAGCGATAGTCGCCTCCCCTTCACCAATCACAACCAGGTCGATTTCCGGATGCTGCCGCAGTGTGGATTCATATTCAAAGCTGACATGGTGTCCACCCATCACGGTTACCGCCGAGGGAAAAACCGACCGGGCTGTTTTTATAATTTCAATGGCCTGGTTGCAATTCAAGGTTACGGAGGTGATGCCGATGAGATCCGGCTGAAAGGCGTTCAGCTCTGTTTGAAGTTTTTCGGTTGAGTATTGACGAACAATATAATCCAGGATGATCACTTCGGCATCTGCTTTTTCAAAAGCAGCAGCGACATAACACAAACCCAGTGGGGCAGACGGAGCCTCCGCCAGCGGGAACGGGGGGGCAATTAAAGCGACTTTCATTCAAATGGTACCGGGAAATGATTTTGTGCAATTCCATTCTCACATCAGCTTCAGATCGGCGATAAACGTATTTACGGATCGATTCGACAGGATTGAGTGGGAACGCATGATGTTTTAATGTGACAGGAAGAAAGACATGACACTCTTTCATCTCCTGGCTGTTGCTGATCTTATTCAATCTGCTTCGCAATGACAAGCGCAATGGTATGGCTGTCCCAACCTTTTGTCTATCGGTTCGCAATAGGTTCTTGCTGCGCGGACTACCAGGTTAATGCTGGCGGTCCCAGACTTTTGCCAGGGACCGCCAGCGTCAGAAATAACCACTCATGCCTGAAAATCATCCTTTGGAACGATGACAGGGGACACAGAATGGTTAAAATGGTTTTAACAAATGATCGCTTTTCCAGGAAACCCATTGAAAACGGCAACCATACCCATCGATCGTAAAAGGACATTAACCGGACAAAACGCCATGAGCTGGAACAGCGAGTTTATTTGATATCGTTGCTGAAGGTGGATGACTATTTTTGACGAAGGAATATCACGATGAAAAGACAGAAAATCTGGCACGACGCTGCTGACTATCAGATAGAAATAAAAGATAAACTCGGTGGTTCAGGAATCTCAAGCACCCTGACATGGGTGCGCCATCCATGTCTCCCAGGTCTCAGGTCCCTCAGATCGATAACGGCGGTGAATCAGTACCAAACGGCTAAAGATGGTAAAAGGGAATGAATGTTGAATTACGAAACCTGTTGAGCATTGAATCGCTGCATTTACCAATAGCATATGCGGCTGTTCAATGACTGATCGGTGGACCCATAACTTTTTAACAGCTTTTATACCCGATACCCGACATGTTTTCCGGCAATCCGTTATGAATGAAAAAAAAGTGCACCAGGGTGACAGGATAGGCAAGATTAAGGATTTTAACACCAGTCTGCGAAAAACACTGGCTTGCATCAGCCACCGAAAGTATGAAATCGCAAAGAACTGCTTTGAAGAAGCGGTCGAAAGTGGCCTGGAGATTGTAAGAGACAACAATCAGTTTTACGTGAAAGAGATCTTTCAAACATATCACAGATACTACGCAGCCTTTAAAAGAATTAAGTACGATGATGGGGCAAAGTGGTGTTTATTAAATGATGTGACTATTTTGAGAAGACTGAAAATACCAAAGGAGAAAAAGACCCGCCTGATCGTCAGCATTATCAAGAAATATGAAGCATCCGGGGGAGACATGGGTGATATCAAAGCCAAGTGGCAAAACCCCGCGAATTAGCCGGCAAAAGATCTGAAACCCCGGTCATTCGATTTTTTAAGTGGAGCGATCTTTTGCCAGTGTGCGTCTGCAGTGTTCTCCAAAAGAACAGGTCTGGGCACAACTCGAATCTTTTTTGGGATTGGCCAATCTGAACCCACACCGGTCACAATTCCGGAAACCATCATCTCTGAAAAACTCAACGGAATTCCCACATTGGGGGCAGGCAAGATTGAAAATGTCTTCAAACGTCCAATAACGGGTATCCTGACCAGGGCATTGCATAGCGATTTTTTTATGTGTCCGGTTTTTATCCGGGAATCGTCTGAACGTTCCGCTTGATGCTGTCGTTCATTTTCAATCATTGAATGATGGTTAAGATATCATTTTTCAAACATATCCGAAAACGTCATTTATATCTCATAATATCAGGTGATTGACTGAGCTCATACGGAACGGGGAAGAAAACAGGAGTGTCTGGGCGATCGGTGGCACCCTATTGATGGGACTGGGCGTTGCCTTCATTTTCTTAAAGATATCACCGCTGGCCTTCGTCGCCTGTCTGATTATCGGCCTGGGTCTGGGCCTGGTGATCACTCCCATCCTGTCAAACACGCAAGCATAGGTAAAAAGGGGACCCGTTCCCGGCCGGATCCTTCGCAGGTCTTATCAAACCCTGGAACGGTAAACCGGAAGATGATGATCTACGCAGTTTCCAACGATTCAACAATGACATTCAGCTGGTTGGTGAGTGTATTGATCTCGATTGACCAGAAGCTTTCTGTCCCCCAGCCGGGAAAGTTGTTTTTAAAATGGAAATCGTTGGCTTGCCGACTGCACCAGGCCAGGAAGTAGATAATTCGCATCGCCCGCAAAGGCTCTATGAGGCGAACGGATTTCCTGTCCAAAGGTCTGAACATTTCGTAGCCCTCAATGATCATTTCGATTTCCCACCGACATTTATCGGCATATTCAGGCAACAGCAGCCATAAGTCCTGGATGGGAGGTCCCATCATCATATCATCGAAATCGATCAGCCGGATACCATCCTCCGGTCGATAAATGACATTGCCACTGTGGCAATCGCCGTGAATCCGGATGATTTCGGTGTCTTTAAAAAGATCGGTGGAGATATCGATAATCTGGTCACACACGTTTTTAAAATCGGATACAAATTGAGAAGAGAGAAAACCGCCTTCGATCAATTGCTGGACGTCAGCCCGGGTTGACTCGAGGGGGTGCAGACGGACCCGGTTTGGGGCTTCCCGGGCCTGCCCCGCGTTGTGAATGCGGGCAATCAGGGTCCCTATTCTTTGCCAGTCTTCATCCTTGATGATTTCGAATTCACGGCCCAGCCGTTTTGGAAAAACGGTAAACAAAATCCTGTCGACCTCTTCCAGTGTCGAACCATTTTCCAAATCCAGGGGCAGAACGACGGGGACTTCAGCCAACGCGCAATCCTGCATGAATTCATGCTCCTCCTCGATGGCGAGACGGCTCCACCTCCCTGGGCGATAAAACTTGGCGATCAAACGCTCCCCCGCCATCGTCTGCAGTTCGTATACCCGATTGATGTAACTGGGAAGGGGTGCGGTGAATCCGGTCATCCTCTGCCCGATCGCTTTTTCAACGGCATTGATAATCTGATCGGGACCGAGACCCGAAAAAACGGCTGATGAATGGCTCAATGAATATCCTGGCTGACATGGTTGAAAAAAAAGGCGTGGGTAATATGAGAGACTGATCATTCAGGATAGATGGAATTAACGATCCTGTCAGTGCAGAAAGTTAAAAACAGCAGAAAAAAGCGAGGCGGGCACCCTTCACAGACCCGGAGACATGGTGCTCGTGGCTGAAATCGGTTTTGGTCTGGAAGGGGGAATCCGGTGTTAATTGTCAGACTGGATTCTCTTGTCGTATTCGTCTTCAAAAGCAGCCTGGTGACCTTTTTCTTCCTCCATGATGAAGGCAAACAGCGCTTTCAATTCCGGATCCGTCGTTTTATTCATGAGATCCTGATACAGTTGAACCGCAGCCTTTTCCTTTTTCATCGCCAGAATCACGGCGTCCTGGTAACTGAGATTCGATTCGTCATCAACCGATACGACCAGATAATCCGCCATGGACAAACCGGGGTCGGGCTGGTCTGTTTTATCACTGCGGCTCACCTGATGTTTTGAAATATTTTTTAGTTTCGCTGCATGACCCATTTCCTGTTTGACCAGCCTTTCGAAAAACGACCGCATACCGGCTGCCTGGTTCAGTGTCAACATGTGCTGGTAAAACGCTGCCGCTTTATACTCGGATTCGATCGCAAATTGAATAATCTCTTCAAACGTATTCATTTTCTACCTGTTCAGAATGGTTCCCTGATTTTCTTTTGAGCCACATATTCACTTAACTCACTGTCGTTATAATAGGACTTTTGAAGCTGCACGTCTCGCTTCTCATGAGCAGATTGGGAGTGGTTAAGCATCGCCAGGATCGCGATGTCAACGACCGCCCTCGGAGACAGGCATGATCGAAGCTGCGTGCCTCGTTTCTCACCTGTCGAGATTGAGTTCAATGACAGATTGATCATGGCTGCTCGCCGAATTTCCATGTAACGGTTTCGAATTGCGACAAGATCGCCTTGTCAGTAATGCTGAATAATCATATAGGTATCGATCCTGATGGTTATTTGCCGAACAGGAACCTGTCAATTCCCCGGGCCGCATTGTGGCCATCTGCAATCGCACTGATGGCGTCTGCCGTGTCGTTGGCAATATCACCGCCCACGAATACTTTTGGAATTCCGGTCTGGTTATTTGTATTCGAGATCACATTGCCCCATTTAAACTGGATGCCGGTTTCATGTTCCGGTGTCAGAAAAGAGTAATCCGCAGTCTGGCCAATGGCGGAAATAATGCTGTCGTAGGTTTCGACATGGATTTTGTCTTCTATCAGGACGGGACGGGGGCGACCTCCTTTTTCATTGGGTACCATTTTGGCTTCGCCCCAGTGGATAACAACCTGATTCGGGTCAGCGGCGTTTTCGATCTTCACCGGAATCGCCTGGGTGACAAACGTCACCCCTTCTTCGCGGGATTCATGGATTTCATCCGTATCAGCCGGCATATCCACAATCCTTCTTCGGTAAAGGATCGTGACATTCGCCCCCATCCGGCGAGAGACCCGAGCCGAATCCATCGCTACGTTGCCGCCGCCGATGACGGCAACATTTTTACCGACATGCGGGTCTTTCCCCTTGGTCACATCTTCCAGTACCTGAAGACCGGAAAGAACCCGGGGGTGATCCTCACCATCCACCCGCAGTGCTGAAGGGATCGAAAGACCCGTAGAGAAGAAGACCGCATCAAATTTATCAAGCATTTCCTCAAACAAGGTCTGATCAACAGTTGAATCCGTATGTAATTTCACCCCCAGACTCACGATATAATCGATATCCTTGTCCAACTGGTCGTAAGGCAGGCGATAGGCCGGTACCCCATATCTCAAGGCACCTCCTGCTTTTGGCTGTTTTTCGTGAAGTTCCACCTCATATCCCATCCGCATCAGGTAATAGGCACAGGATAAGCCCCCGGGACCAGCGCCGATGATGGCGACCTTTTTTCCATTGGTTTTTATTTCATCTTCCAGGACGTCGCCCATTTTCTCTTTCGGGATCTGGTCGGTGATATACCGTTTTAACCACCGAATAGCCACCGGATCTCCGAGGTGTCCGACACTGCACACGTTTTCACAGCGATGGGTGCAGATACGGCCGCAAGTGGCCGTAAACGGATTTGTCCGGTACATAATCCGGAATGCCCCTTCATAGTCCTCATCACGGATTGCCCTGATATAATCGGGAATATCCATGTGAGCTGGACATTGCGCTATACAGAGACCGCAATCGGTGCACCGCTGGGCCTCGTAAAGGGCCTGCTCCCTTGAAAATCCGAAGACCATTTCATTAAATGAGGTCAGCCCCTCCTCTCCCCGCATCATGCCCATCTCGGCCCGTTTGAAATTTAAGAGCTGGTAGCCTTTGCTGCGGCGATACCCGAGTTCTTCCTTGTCCCAGGGTTTTTCTTCAGCTCCCGGCACAAACAGGAAGTTGTCCGGATCGGTATCCACCCAGATATAGTGATTGGACATCCTGAGGGATTCCGTCGTACAGACATCCACACAGAGTGCACACCAGCAGCAGCGACCATAGTCGATTCTGGGTCTCAGACCGCTGTCACCCATTGTTGTTTCCACCCCTTCAACCGGTACCATATCGATCGCGGCGTTCTGGCAGATGGATTCGCAGGTGCCGCAACCGATGCATTTATCCAGATCGTTGATATGAAATCCACGATAGCTTGGGGCCCCGGGTCTTTCATCGATCGGCTTTCTGGCGGTATAGGGTTTGGAAAAGGCCCTTTTCCAGACATAAAATGGCGAAACAAGGTCTTTCAGAATCATATGCCTTACCTTTCAATTTCCGGTGGATATGTATGGAGTGAGACTGCCAGGCCTGGAATATCGGCAATGTTCGTTCCGATCGCCAGTTTTTCCAATACCGCAATCGCATGGGTGTAACTGGGGCCCCGCACATAAATTCGTCTTAAATACTTTGATCCGTCTGTTACTGCTAAATAGCCATATTCGCCCCGAGTGCATTCCGCCTTGGTATAGGTTTCCCCTTCCGGGATCTTCCAGTGCAGCACATTGGGTAGTTCCGTGAAAAAGGGGCCGCTTTTGGGCATCCTGCTCAGCATCTGTCTTAAAAGATCAATACACTGGTGCATTTCCAGGTAACGACAAACGGTTCGGTTGTAGGCATCCGACTTGGTATCCGTGATCATCTCAAAATCCAGTTGATCATACACGCCGTATGGCTCATCTTTCCGTATATCCCGTTTAACGCCGGCCGTTCTGGCGTTCGGTCCGGTCACACCGTACCGGTCGATCATATCCGGCGTGATTATCCCCAGATCGACCGTTCGCTGCTTGAAAACCACATTGTTCAAGACGACTTTCTCGATATCGTTGAGGATGTTCTCACAGAGGTTCAGCACCTTCAGGGTCCGCCCTTTGAATCCGTCCGGCAGCGGCGCTCTCACGCCGCCGGGAATCATATACATGTGATAGATACGGCCACCTGTCATCTCTTCAAAAAGATCGAGAATGTAATCGCGGTGCGTCGTTGTCCATTGATAGATCGTACCGTGTCCGACTGACCCTGCAATACCGCCGAGCCACATCAGATAGCTTGCCAGCCGCATCAGTTCGAGGTTAAACGTCCGTATCCATTCCGCTAATTCAGGTATCCGAATCCCTGAGAGCTCCTCAATAACGGATGCATAAAGATATTCATTAAAGGCGGGCTCGGGGACAGCGATCCGGCAGACGACCGGAAAGTTCTGAATGAAGGTTCTTCGTTCCATCAACTTCTCAAAACCGCGATGCAGGTAACCCACCCTTGTTTTGCAGTCATACACCTCGTCACCGCTGAGAATCAGTTCCAGGGCCATGTTTCCGGTAATCCCGGCGTGCTGGGGACCGTGCCATATTTTTTGAAACTTTCCGGAGTCCAGATCGACCACAGGTTTACCATCGACAAAATCCGGATATCGGGTTCGATCCTGATTAAATTTTGGATATCTACTGACGCCTTTATTTGCCAACACGATTAGCCCTCCGCATCCGGATAGAGTTTCTTTTTCATGTATACCCGCGGTTCGTTTGTTTCCCGGCCGGGCCGAGGAAAGAAGGTCCGCTGGACGTATTCATGGGTGTCAAATTCTTTTCTCATGGGGGGAATATCTACCCAGCTTTCCAGCATGAAGGACTCATCGACGCGGGGACTGCCGGGGAAGTCGATACCGAACATCTCTTTCAATTCTCTCTGATAGTCAGCCGCCTGTGCCCAGAGAGGATGGATGGATTGCATCGTTGCATTTTCACGATCGATATCGACATGAACCCCCAGATCATGCCGGGTATCATAATTATGCAGCATGTAAAGCAACCGAAAGATTCCCTGCTCGATGTAATCAATAGTTGTGAAAAACGAGAGGTGAACGTACCCCTCGAAGTCACGCAGATGACGGATCATCATCTCCGCCTTTTCCTTCGGGACATGAATAAATCCCAGGGCAGGTTTCTGAGCCTTGAAATCATATGCGTCAAAGTTTTTTTGCAGTCTTTCGATTAGTTCATTCATGATTATCGTCCGCACATCTGAATTTCCATCTGTTCCACTATGTCACTCCCGCGAAGGCGGGAGTCCAGGTGTATGAAACATTTATTCTTATTTTTCATTTTTCTTACAGTTACTTTCCGTTTAGCCTGGATGAAGCATTTGATACAAATCCACCCAGTTGGGGTTCTTTCTTTCGATAAGGTTAACTTTCCATTCCCTGTTCCATTTTTTAAGCTGTTTTTCTCTATTGATAGCTGATTTTACGTCGCCTGTGGATTCATAATAAACTAAACTATGAACGCTATATTTTTTTGTAAATCCATTCGCCATATTTTGCTTATGCTCATACACTCGCCTGATAAGATCATTCGTCATCCCAGTGCATAAGGCTCCGTTCTGTTGACGCGCGAATATGTGAACATAATACATATTTGAAGCTGTATTGAAACGTTTGATACACCTGGATCCCCGCCTTCGCGGGGATGACAAAAAGACCTTGCAGCTCAGCGCTTATGGGTCATCATTCTGGATCAAGGCAACGACATTGAGTTGTTACCAGTTGTAGTCCGGCATGTTCCAATCCTTGATCACCTTTTTCTGGTTTGCCTTGTACCAGTCGAAGTTCCTGGCATAAATGTTGGCGCCGTCGCATTCTCCGGATTTTATTAAGGTCTTCAATTTTGCAAAACCAGCCAGCAGGGCCTCGGGTCGGGGCATACAGCCTGCAATATAAATATCGCAGGGGATATAGTGATCAAGGCGGTTGATGGTATTGTAACTGTCGTAGTACATGCCCCCGTTGATCGTGCAACTGCCAAGTCCTATGACAAACTTGGGTCCCTGCATCTGCTCATAACTGCGGACAATCCGCTTCAGTGTCTTTACGGAAGCGTATCCACCGATCACAAAGACCGAAGATTGCCTCGGCGTCGGTCGCATGGCGATGCCATAACGATACGCATCAAAGCGCGCCGTCATGAGTGGGTTCAATTCAACAGCGCCGCAACCGGTTCCGAAGCCGAGCACCCAGAGTGAATTGGCACGCGCCCAGTTTAAAAAGTTTTCCAGAATTCTCGGATAGGGTTCATAGGGTTTGGGTCTCTCATTGCAAAAATATTCTGTATCCGGGTAGCTCAGCCCTTCGTTGGCAAGCTTGTCAAATTCATCCAGGTTTCGACTCATGATCAGGGTCCTTTTTTCAACCGCTTAAGAGAATATATATTGTGCGACCAGAATCGAAACGATGCCGATCAGTGTTGGCCATTTGAAGAAAAATCGAATTGCCTGCTCTGTCCGAAACCTCGGGAATGCCACCCCCACGACAATCGAAACCATATAGATCGCCCAGGTTTTAATAATCATCACCAG
>JAHJRI010000468.1 GCA_018830885.1 bacterium
AACCGGCTGCATTAGCTGTGTTATTGGGTTTTTGAGTGAAAAACCAACGGGTGTTGAATAAATGCTCGTCTTGATAATTCATTAGCCATGTTTCGGCATCTCACCGATGCTTTTCGGCTGAGGTCTAGCGAATTTATCTATCACGGGCAAGATGGATTCAGGACCCCGACGCAACCCGCTTACCATGCTGATACAGCGGGGTGCACCAAATATGTGTGGGTACCTGTAAGCGGAAAGAGGTTGTTTGTTCAGAAAATCTTGGAAGCCAGGGATGGCTTCCAGGAGCTCCAAGGATGGATTCATGCGTTTTTCTGAATAAATAACCTCTTGAAGCGGTTATGATCACATCCCCACATGTTTTTGGTGCACCCATGCAGCGGCAAGGGTATACAGAATTTTCCGGGTTTGATAACGTACGATACTTTAAGACGCTACCCCCACAACGAAACGGAATGGAAAATGGCAATTATCGAACTGGCAATGGATGCAACCGTTGCCGTCATCAAAATGAACAACGGCGAAAACCGGCATCACCTGGATTTTGCACAGACTTTGAATCAGGTTCTGGAAACGGTGCTGGCCGATGAAACGGTCACGGCAGTCATCCTGACATCGACCGACGAAAAGAACTGGTCCCAGGGGATCGACCTGGAATGGATGATGAAACAAATCGGAGAGAAGAAGAGAGAGGCGATCGTCACCTTTCTGCTCACCATGGACCAAGTGTTCCGAAAACTGCTCACCTTCCCCGTGCCTGTCATTGCCGCCATCAACGGTCACTGTTTCGCCAACGCCGCCATCCTGGCCGCCGCCTGTGATTTCCGGTTTATGCGCAGCGACCGGGGATTTTACTGCCTGCCCGAGGTGGATATCCATATCCAGTTCGCACCCGCCATGAAATCGATGCTCTTTCACAAATACAGCAACCCGGTGGTCAACGATCTCATGCTCACCGGCAGGCGCATGACAGCCCCGGAACTGGAAAAGGCCCGTGTGATCGTAAAGGCCTGCAGGGATACGGCGGAAACAATGGCGGAAGCGATGAACTTTGCCAGATTGATGGTGAAACGGCGGGACACGTTCGGCAAAATGAAAACCCAGATCAACCAGCATGTCATCCATGACATCGATACCGTCAACCCGGACTATTTCAGAAACCAGACAACCTTCTAGTAGACCACCTCTTCTTTCTGCAGCCGTTCGATCTCCTCCCTGGAGATGCCCAGCAGGCCGTTCAGAACCTCCTCGTTATGCTCACCCAGCAGCGGGGAGTGACGTCTGATGGACGCCGGTGTTTCAGACAAACGCCAGGGGGGGGCCACAACCCAGTTCTCTCCAATCACCGGATGCTTCACCGGTTGGAACACCTCTCGTTCCTGGAGATGGGGATCCGCATACAACCGCTCGCTGTTCAAGGACGGCGCCGCTGCCACACCGGCCGCCTGCAGGTTTTTCATCACCGTATAGTCCTCCTGTCCCGATGTCCAGGCGCCGATGATCCCGTCAAGCTCCTCCTGGTGCACCCAGCGGTTATACATATCCGCAAAGCGGTCGTCCCCAACCAGATCCGGTCTGTCCATCACACCGCAGAGAGAGCGCCACTCCTCATCAGAACTGACAGCGATACTGATCCAACGGTCCTCGCCCAGACAGGGATAGCAGTTGTGGGGCGACATGATTTCGTCCCGGTTTCCCTCACGCATCTTAACCCGGCCGTTCATGATATAGTCCAGCAGCATATCGCTGTTGAGAATGGCCACGGTTTCCTGGGAGGCCAGATCGATATACTGCCCCTCCCCGGTCTTCTGGTGGTGAATGAGTGCCATGAGAATGGCATAGGCCGCTGTGGTGGCGCTTTTCAGGTCGATAAACCCCATCAGGTTGCTGGGCGGCCAATCGGGATAGCCCGTATCATGGGACAGACCACCAATGGACGCAAAATTGGGTGCGTAGCCGATAAATTCCCGGTCAGGTCCAACCTGACCGCAGGCGGAGGACGACAGGTATACCAGGTCCGGCTTGACCGCACGGAGGACCTCGTATCCCAGACCCAGCCGTGGCATCACCCCGGGGCGCATGTTCTCGACAACGACATCGCTCTCGGCAGCCAGCCGTTTGGCAATCTCGATCGCCCCCGGTTTGGAGAGATTGAGGCAGACACTCTTTTTATTCAGGTTCAGACCAGCAAAAACAGATGATGCATCGGGACCCGCAAACGTTTTACCCATGCTGAAAGCAATGAATCTGGAATGATCGATGCGTCTGCGACTCTCCACCTTGATCACTTCTGCCCCCAGAAAGCCCAGCAGGCAGGTGGCATAGGGCCCGGCCCAGGCCGATGTAAATTCCGTAATCCGGATTCCCTGCAAGGGTCCGTTTTTCATATCCACTCTCCTAGATGATGTCCGCTTGTCGCAGTCTGATCAGGTCTTCATTGCTGAATCCCAGCCGTTTGCCGTAAATTTCCCCGTTGTGCTCCCCCAGCAGGGGGGCCGCGCGTTTTACCGCCCAGGGCGTTTTTGAAAACCGGTAGGGTGCCGTCGGACATTTCACCTCACCCATGACAGGATGGGTGACAGGCTGGAAGAAACCGCCGGCATTAAACTGTTCGGACTCCACAATATCCCGGGCAGTGTTCACCGGGGAGATGGGAATGCTGAAGGACTGTCCCAGTTCCACAATCTCACGGCGGGTAAAGTCCTTGACAAAATCTGCGATGGCACGGTTGATCTCTTCAGCATGGTCCAGTCGCTCCCCCTTATCCTCACAATACGGTTCCTTCGACCAGTCCGGCTGACCGAGCATTTCCAGCAGGGACGCCCACTGGTGTTCCAGAGGAACGATCAGGGTGATGTAGCCGTCCCTGCAGGCCATCATCCCGCCCACCCGCCGGCTGTGATGTTTGGGGGAACGATCCAGGTTCAGATTTGCATTGCGGAAATTGGAGGCCTCAATCCGCTGCAGCGCGATCAGCGCCTCCTGGCGGGAGATATCCACGAACTGCCCCTGACCGGAAACGACTTTCCAGTAATAGGCGGCCAGCACGGCCACCAGGGCGGTAATCCCGATATCGTAGCCCCCCTTGTTGCCGCCCGGCATGACCGGCGGCCGGCTCATATCGGGGGAGGGAATCGGCAGCATGTAGCCCTGCCCGGAAATATGGGAAATATTCAGATGGGCAGCCTTGAAGTCCTTGTAGGGACCGGTGTTCCCGAATGCAGTGATGGATGTCATGATCAGCCCCGGATTTATCTCCTTCAGGTCGTCGTAACCGAGTCCCAGGGCCTCCATCATCCCGGGCGGGGTATCCGCCACCAGGATGTCGATATCCCGGGCCAGTGACCTGAATATATCAGCACCGGCGGGTTTTCTGGGATCGAGGGTGATACCGAGCTTGTTGTTGTTGAGGAAGAGAAAATGCCCACTTTTCTCCGGGTGGGGGTTGTCCCCTTGAAAGGGACCCCGCCTGCGGGCATCATCGCCCCGGGCCGGCGGTTCAACCTTGATCACCTCGGCCCCCATGTCCGCCATAAGTTTGGTACAATAGGCGCCGCCGATCCGGCTGCAGAACTCCAGAACCTTCACACCGCCCAGTGCCGTCCTTTCCATCGTTTCCTCCCTGAAATGCAAATCAAATCCCCTGGTGTCGGGTTACGCTCATTTCGGTTCATGATAATCAGATCTCGGGAAACGGTCAACTCTTCCACAGGCAGGATGGCTCCCGTCCAACTGGTGGTCGACACAATAGCCATTTCAGGCCGTGTGACGCCGGATGGCCCCCGGACGCAGCCCCGCTTTCGTTCCCATTTTCAAAAAAAACCATTTCTGCAAGGGGGTGCTGCTGTGCTGTTGCCAGTGTTCTGTGCCATATGATGGTGTGATTCAAGTCGAGGGGGGGCGATTCAAAACAATGGAAAAACAGGCAAGGCTGATGACAAGGGCCGGGAGTGGGGATGCTTCGGACACCGGTGCCAAAAGATCCGGTATTTGTCTGCTTTGGGGAAAGAGGAGAAGTCATCCCCAAAGCAGATAGCGCTGTTGTTGGGGTACTGCCCCGGGATGAGGGAGAGGGTTCCCGGGGACAGCGAGCGCTTGTCTTTGGCTGCAAGCTCCGGCACTGATCCCGCTATGCACTGAAATGCCTCCGATGCACAACGGCGACCCTTGCCGGGGACGCGACAACCGACCGGTTATGCGATTTTCGGGAGAAATCGGCGCATGTATTTACTGCCAGACCTTCTGAGGCGTTGATAGCCGGCGGTTTTTACTGCCGGTTGCTCAACAGCGCCAGCTGGCAACTCGGTCACACCCGCTTCCGCAAATGTGACTGTCATCATCAACTGGTCAAACCATGTGATATTGTTTGCCATTTTACTCATGTAAACCGGGAATTGTTTATTACCAAACTGCAAAACGACCCCTCCCAACCATAAGGATCAGACCGATGGTTATTTGGGTGTTGTCGTTTTTTCTCTTCTGTACTATAGCTAGATTAAAACAGCTATTTCATTTCGTCTATTTTAATGTTTTTAACATATCGTTAGATTTTATTAAACGATGTAACTATTCAGCTGAATATCGCTAATAGGCCGAGACCTGTATATAATTGAACTCATTCTCGGCAGGCATCCTTGCCTGTCTCCGAGGGCGGTCGTTGACATCGCCATCCTGGCGATGCTTAACCACTCCCAATCCGTTCAATCACATACAGGTCACGACCCTATTAACTCGGAAAAAGTGCTGAATCGTTTCTAAACGATTAACGATCGGGTAAGGAATCCGGTATGCAGACCAGCATGACCATCAAACAGCTGGAGCTGTTCATCGCTCTGGCCGAAACGCCCCACCTGGGCAAGGTTTCACAGGAGAAACACCTCTCCCAGTCCGCCATCTCCACCGCCATCAAAAACCTCGAAGAGATACTTGAAACGAAACTCTTCGATCGATCCAATAAAAAAATCATTCTCAACGAAGACGGCCGTCTGTTTCTCCGCCGCGTCGAGCCGCTGGTTACCCAGTTGCAGTGGTGTGAAAATATCTTCAGAGACGCCCACCTACACGGCAGTTTGAATATCGGGGTCAGCAGCACCATCGCTAAAAGCATCCTGCCACGGATGTTGTACCGGTTCATTGAACTGCATGAAGGCGTGACCTTCAGGACCGAAACCGGGAATACCCAGACCGTGGTCAATCTGATCGAAAAAGGGGGGGTGGATATCGGTTTTATCGAAGGGGAGTACCACTGTGTCGATATCCAGAAGGAGGTTTTTGGTACGGATGAGCTCTATATCGTGACCGGGGACAAGAAGCTTGCCGACAAAAAGGCTTACCGGATGGAGGAGCTGCTGCAGAAACGCTGGATACTCCGGGAAAAGGGATCGGGGACCCGGGAAGTCTTTCTCAGGCACCTGGGGGCCCACACCCAGAACCTGAATGTCTTCATGCAGATCGACAACACCGGCGGGGTCAAGTCGGTGCTGCGGAACAGCGATACCCTGGCCTGCATGTCCCGCTACCACGTGAAATTCGAACTGGAACACGGAAGCCTTTACCGCGTGCGGGTCAAGGATATGAGTTTTACGAGGCCATTCTACCTGATCTGGCATCGTAACAAATACATCAGCAGTCTGCTGAATGAATTCATGAATTTCTCCCGGTCCTGGGATGAGATCGCCTGAAAAGACCGGGGCAGCATGACAGATGACATTCAAGCGGATGACGAATCCAGCAAATCGGGGATATAAGCATACAGGGCCGGTGATCCGCCGGTATGGACAAAAAGAATGGCTTCCTCTTTTCTGAAATATCCCTGCCGGACCAGCCCGATCAGACCGGCAGCCGCTTTTCCGGTATAGACCGGATCCAACAGGATGCCTTCCGTGCGGGCAAACAATCGCACCGCTTCCGCCATTTCAGCTGTGGGCAGCGAGTATCCGGGTCCGACATAGTCGTCAAAGCAGCGCACAGCCTCTTCTGCAACCGGCATGTCAACACCCAGGTGGATGAATGTCTCTCCCACCAGTTTCGAGACAATACGCTCCTGCTCGGCTTTGGTGCGACTGACATTGATCCCGACAACGGGGATCTGGCTGTTATTGCCATAAAACCCGGTGACCAGACCCGCATGGGTTCCCGCACTGCCACTGGGACAGACCACCCGGTCGATGGCGAGACCCTGCTCGAAACACTGGGTGAGTATCTCTTCGGCACAGGCGACATAACCTGTCGCTCCCAGGGCATTCGATCCCCCGCCCGGGATGATATACCCCTTGCGTCCCTCATCCGCCAGCTGGTCTGCTGTCCGCTGCATGGCAGCCATCATGTCCGATCCCCCGGGCACGACCTCGATTGTCTCCACGCCCAGCAACCGAAAGAGAAAATTGTTCCCGCTTCCGTCCGGGGTGTAGGATCCCGGAACCCGCTCTTCCAGCACCAGCCGGCATTTCAGACCCTCCTTGACGGCTGCGCTTAAGGTCAGCCGGCAATGGTTGGACTGCACCGCACCACAGGTAATCAGCGTATCGCAGCCCCGGGCCAGGGCCTCTGCCACCAGGAATTCAAGCTTGCGCGTCTTGTTGCCGCCGGCCGTCAGACCCAGCAGATCATCCCGCTTGATGTAGAGTGTGGGTCCGCCCAGCACGCTGCTGAGATTGGAAAGCTTCTGGATGGGGGTCGATCCTTCGGTATAGCGTCTGCGGGGAAATTGTGCCAGATTCATAAAAAACTCCATGCTAAAATGTGATCCGTTTCTTCAGGCCAGTTGTCAGCGTTTCCTCCGGCAGGCACCGGGCTGTTCACCAACGGGTGGCTGACCCGAAGCTGCCGTTTATCGACTGAATGATTCATGATAATCAACCCATCTGCCAAAATCAATGAAGCGAGAGTTTTCAAAAACTGGGGTCTTTAATCTTGAAAAATGGACCCTTTACCCCATGGTAATAAAACTGAGACCGGATATCATTTTGTCATCATAACCGTTCCCTTTTTCCAGAACCCGTCAAAGATGGAGTTTCCGATGAAAAAAAACCATCCCCTGCAAACGATGGCTGGCATGCTTGCCGCCATCCTGTTTCTGATCGGCATCGTTTCTGTTTCTGCCACGACTGCAGAGGCCGTCACCCTGACCTTTGCCT
The DNA here is from genome assembly GCA_018830885.1 of bacterium. Classification (GTDB taxonomy): domain Bacteria; phylum SAR324; class SAR324; order XYD2-FULL-50-16; family XYD2-FULL-50-16; genus JAHJRI01. The sequence continues at coordinate 7,134 of JAHJRI010000468.1, forward strand.
CCAACTCTCCCCCATCCGGTCTCAAAGGAGATGCGGAAAAGATCTTCCTGGAGGAACTCGAAAAGGCCGCCGGTGGTGAACTGACCATCAAACCGTTCTGGGCCGAGTCCCTGCTCAAGGGTAAGGAGATTCTGAAAGGTGTCGAAAATGGCATCGTGGACATGGGACAGGTGAACATCGCCTTTTCCTGGAAACGGCTGATGCGAAACTCCGGTCTGCTGCTGACCAATGAGGGACCGGTCCGTTATCCCAACAAGATGAAAACGTTCAAACGGATTTATGCCGAAGTTCCGGAATTGAACGAGGAGTTCAACAAATACAAGCAGCAGACTGTCTATATGTATACGCTGACGAGCATCAGCACCTGCCTGACGAAACCGGCAGCAACCATCGATGATTTCAAAGATCTCAAGATCCGCTCGTCCAGCCCCTTTGCGCTTCAGGTGCTGAAGGACCTGGGGGCCACCCCTGTCTCTCTCCCCTGGGGAGACCTCTATATTTCGCTGCAGACCAACGCCATCCAGGGCGTTCTCACGAATACCGACTCCATTCACCGCGCCAAACTGTACGAGGTGGCACCCCATATGTTCATCATGGACCGGATCTGGATGCCGATCCCGTACCAGATCAATATCAATCAAAAGAAATGGCAGTCCCTCTCTCCCGAAATCAAAGCCGCCTTTGCAATGGCGGCAGAGAACGCCGAAAAGCGGTTTTCCCAGGTATACGACCAGTGGTGGGAGCGGATCATCAGTGATATGAAAAAAAGTGGCGCCACGGTCACCTTTGCCAGCGATGCCGACTACGATCGCTGGGCCGGCGTCCAGGCCCACCAGCGCAACGAAGCCTTCTGGGTGAAAGCCGTCAGCAAGGGCGGGGTGGAAGATGCCAAAGGCCTGCTTGACCGGATCCAGACCATCGTGGCCGAAGAGGTAAAACGGGAGAAGCAATGAAATCGCTCTATACGGTCTTTCGCAAAATAAACCGCCTCTTTGCGGAGGTTTCCGGCTACCTGATCGCCTTGATTGTGCTGCTGCTGCTGATCGATACGCTGGGATACCTGGTGAGATTCCAGATACCCATGATGATCGAACTGGCCGTCTTTACGACCATTGCGGCGGCCTACCTGGGGCTCTCCTACACCGAAGAGATCCGGGCGCATATCAAGGTGGACGCTGTTCTGAGCCGGCTGCCGGCAAAGGTTGTCCGCTGGCTGGAAATTATCTGGGGCGTCGTGGGGCTGTTTGTTATCGGCCTGACGGCCTACGCCGCCTATCTCAAGGCCGCCGAGTCCATCGGCGACGGGGAGTCCATTGCCGGTGAGTACCCGCTGCCCCTGGCGCCGATTCGAACCATCATCGCGATCAGCCTGCTCCTGTACGGGCTCCAGATCCTGTTCAACCTGATCCTGGATATTCGTAACCGCAAGCAGAAGGTGAATTGACGGTCGAGGTTTCAACCCTGTGCGTTGTTTTAACGGATCCCGGTTTTCACCGGGGTGACACATCCATAAAGGTCA
>JAHJRI010000469.1 GCA_018830885.1 bacterium
AAACCGCCTTCACATTCACGGCATAGATACGGTCAAAGGTTTCCTCGTCCACATCCAGCATGGGACTGTTTCGGCTGGTATAGCCGGCGTTATTGATAAAGATGTCGATGTCACCGAATTTCCGGACCGCGCTCTGGACAAGATCGGCCATTTCATTGTTCCGGCTGACATCCGTTTTAACAAACAGCCCGTCGATTTCACCAGCAATGCTTTGGCCAGCTTCTTCATTCAAATCGGCAACCACCACCTTTGCTCCCTCTGCGGCAAACCGTCTGGCCATGCCCTCACCGAAGCCGGATGCAGCGCCGGTAATGACAGCGACTTTATTTTCCAAGCGCATAGTTCTCCTTATATTTAAAAATCAGCCGTGATAAATCGCAATGGTTTTCAGGGTTGAAAAACTGTTCAGGGCCTCCAGACCTTTTTCCCGGCCGTAGCCACTGCCCTTGACCCCTCCGAATGGTAGCTCCACACCACCGCCGGCGCCATAGTTATTGATAAACACCTGCCCCGACTGCAGGGCCCTGGCAACCCTTAGCTGACGGGCCCCATCCTTTGTCCAGACACCGGCCACCAGACCATAATGGGTGCCATTGGCGATTTCGATGGCCTCCGCTTCACCTGAAAAACGGATCACGGACAGCACCGGTCCAAAAATCTCTTCCTGGGCCAGCCTGTGAGACGGGGGGACTTCACCCATCAGAACCGGGGAAACGTAGTAGCCACCCGCTGGCGCATCGTCCACAATGGTTCCCCTTGCCAGAATTTCCAGGTCGGTGCTTTTCGCCAGAAAATCATTTACCCGGGCACGCTGTGACGGGTTTATCAGCGGACCGGTATCATAGTCCCCTTCAGCGGGTCCAACGATCAGTTGCTTAAAACGGGCCGCCAGCATCCGGGTAAAGTCGTCATAAACATCCGATTCCACCAGCACGCGACTGCCGGCAGAGCAAGTCTGACCGGCGTTCTGGATGGCGGCATTCACTACAAAGGGCAGCGCAGCGTCCAGGTCAGCGTCGGCAAATATCAGTTGCGGGGATTTTCCGCCCAGTTCCAGTGTCACCGGGACGGTGTTCCCGGCAGCCGCTTTTTGAATCAGCGAGCCCACCCGGCTGGACCCGGTGAAACTGACATGGTTGACTCCCGGATGCGCGGCCAGGGGAGCCCCCGCCTCCTCCCCATAACCGGTCACAATATTGATGACCCCCTCCGGGAAACCGGCCTCCAGCGTCAGCCTTCCAAAAAAGAGGGTCGTCAGCGACGCATCCTCTCCCGGTTTAATAACGATGGTGTTCCCTGCAGTCAGGGAACCGATGACGCTGCGTCCGATAATCTGCATCGGATAGTTCCAAGGGATAATATGGGCCGTTACGCCAAAGGGTTCCCTGAGGGTCAGAACCGTATACCCTTTCTGATAGGGAATCGTCTGCCCGTGGACTTTGTCCACGGCCCCGGCATAGAATTCACAGTAGCGCGCCAGCGCCCTGACATCGTTGCGCGACTGGGTCAGGGGTTTCCCGACATCATTGGCTTCGATATGGCTCAGTTCATCTTCATGCTTGAGCACCAGTTCCCCCAGTCGATCCAGCAGCCGGCCTTTTTCAAGCGCCGGCAGGTTCCCCCAGGGCCCGTGAAACGCAGCGCGGGCTGCGGTGACCGCCCTGTCGATATCCCGGCTGCCGCCCCGGGCCAGGGTTCCATATTGCTGTCCTGTGTTTGGATTGATCACCGGGATGGTACCACCCTCATGGGCATCGAGCCATTTCCCGTCAATCAGAAGCTGTTGTGTTTGCATCGCCTAGGTTCCAATAGGGTGTTGATCGCCGGTCAGACATGATGGCAGGCGACCCGCTGGTTTCCTTTAAGTTCCAGTGAGGGATTGACCTGTCCACAGATTTCTGTTGCTTCCCGGCATCTGGGTTGAAAGGGGCATGCGCCGGACGCGCCATCGGTAAAAATCCCCTCTTTCCGGGCGGTTCTCTGCCGTTTTTTGGAAGGGTCGATATCGGGGACAGCCGCCAGAAGCGTTTTTGTATAAGGGTGCAGCGGCATCCGGAACAGATCCCGGGTTTTGCCCTGTTCCACTATTTTCCCCAGATAGATCACCGCCACGACATCGGTCACGTATTCCACGACACTCAGATCATGGCTGATAAATATGTAGGTCAGGTTGTATTTTTCCTGCAGGTCCATCATCAGGTTCAACACCTGGGCCTGGACAGAAACGTCCAGGGCGGAAACGGACTCATCGGCGACAATCAGTGACGGCCGGGTGATCAGGGCCCGCGCAATGGCTATCCGCTGTCTTTGACCGCCCGAGAATTCGTGGGGATACTTATCGACATCCCTGCGGTTCAGACCGACCTCCTCCAGGGTATCTTCAACCCGTTCCTGCCGCCGGCCGGTTGTAAGTTTCTCAGGCAGGACATCCAGCGGCTCGGCTACGATGGCGAGTACTTTTTTCCTGGGATTGAGGGACCCGTAGGGATCCTGGAAAACCATCTGAAAATTTTTGCGCAGCGCATTTAACGCTTTTGTAGAAAGGCTGAACAGCTCCCTGCCTTCGAAGTAAACCTCCCCGCCGGTAGGTTTGTCAAGCGCCATGACAATCCGGGCCAGGGTGGATTTCCCGCACCCGGACTCGCCGACAATCCCGAAACTGGAGCCCCGGGCCACTTCAAAGTCAATGCCATTCAATGCCCTGAAGACCGGGGCCTTCGCAAACAGTTTCTGCCTGGGCAGATGGTAATCCTTGGTGAGATTGACAACTTTGACAAGCGGTGGTTTCATCCGTTTCAATTCCTGTCCAACGGGTTAAAACACCAGGCCACATGGTTTTTCCCCATGTCCACGACCGGCGGAGCCTGGGTTCTGCATGGGTCCAGGGCCCTGTGGCAGCGATCCGCGAAACTGCACCCCTCCGGTCGCAGATGAATTTCAGGAACCTGACCGGGGATGGTATAGAGTCGGTCTCTTTTACTGTTCAACGAGATCCCGGGTCTTGGAATGGCCGAAAACAGCCCATCCGTATAAGGATGGGCCATATGTTTGAAAACCTCTACGGTTGGACCGGTTTCAAACAGGTTGCCGGTATACATCACCACCACTGTCTCAGTGGTCTGGGCGATCACCCCCAGATCGTGGCTGATCATGATCAGACCCATACCCGACTGGTCCACCAGGTCCAGTATCAGATCCAGTATCTGCTCCTGGACCGTCACGTCCAGGGCGGTCGTGGGTTCGTCGGCAATCAGCAGGTCCGGTTCACAGGCGATGGCCATGGCGATCATCACGCGCTGCCGCTGCCCACCGGATAGCTGGTGGGGATATAAATCCAGCGGAAACCGGCGGACGGGCAGGCCGACATTCTCCATCAGCTGACGGACCCGGTCCCGGATATCTTTCTTCCCCAGTTTCAGATGCAGAATCAGACTCTCCGCTATCTGGTTCCCGATGGTTTGAACAGGATTCAAGGCGGTCATGGGTTCCTGGAAGATCATGGCGACCCGGTTCCCCCTTACCCGGCACATCTCTTCAGGAGTGAAAGCCAGCAGATTCTCCCCATTTAGAAGTATTTTTCCACTGAGGGATGATTTGTCCGGCAACAGTCCGATGATCGCCAGTGCCGTGATAGATTTGCCGCAACCGGATTCCCCCACTATCCCAAGCTTTGCCCCGGCAGCCATGCTCAGATCGATCTGCTCAATAATATTGATCGGGCCATGGACGGTGTCGATGGTGACCGTCAGGTTTTGGATATTCAGGAGTGTCATGGGCTACCGGCTCCTTCTCAGCTTGGGGTCCAGGACATCCCGCAGACCGTCTCCAAAAAGATTGAGGCCCAGAACCGTCAGGACAATGGCCACCCCGGGATAGATTGCCAGTTGAGGGGCCAGGTAGAGAAATGTCTGGGCCTCGTTCAGCATCTTGCCCCAGCTGGGCGCCGGCGGCTGCGTCCCCAGACCCAGATAGCTCAAGCCGGCTTCCGCCAGAATCCCCAGGGCAAACTGGATGGTGGTCTGTACAATCAGCATGCTGAAAATATTGGGCAGGACATGTTCCAGGGATATTTTAAACGCACCCTTGCCTGAACTGCGGGCAGCCAGGATAAATTCCCGTTTCCAGACGCTCTGGGCTGCCCCGCGTGAAACCCTTGCAAAAACCGGGATATTGAAGATGCCGATGGCAATAATTGAATTCACGGCTCCCGGACCCAGAATCGCCGTGATCATGATAGCCGAAATAATCGATGGAAACGCAAAGGTAAAATCATTGAAGCGCATGATGAATTCATCCACCCAGCCCTTCCTGGCTGCCGCAATCAATCCCAGCGGGACCCCGAATCCCAGACCGATACCGATGGCCACAAAAGCCACAATCACCGAATTCCGGGCTCCGACGATCAACATGGAGAAAATATCGCGCCCGAAATGATCCGTTCCCAGCCAGTATACACTGCCCGGCAGTTTCAGCTTATTGGCAATACTGATGTTTTCAATGGCATGGGGTGTCCAGACATAGGAGAGCAGGGCGATTAGGAAAAACAGCAGGGTAATGATCCCACCGATGACAAAACTCCTGTTCTTGAGACCGTGGGTGAATATTTCCACCAGGCGTCTAGCCATTCTCTCCTCCCCGCAGTCGAGGGTCAATAACCGCGTAAAGCAGATCTACGACAAAATTGATCACGACCACCGTTACCGCCAGAATCAGGACCATGTTCTTGACCACAATCAGATCCCTTTGAGCGATGGCCTGAAATATCAAACGACCCAAGCCGGGAAGATAAAACACGTTTTCAATGATAATGGCACCCGCCAGCAAAAAAGAAAACTGCAGCCCCATAATGGTAACTACCGGAATCAGGGCGTTTCGCAACGCGTGCCCCCAGAGGGCTCGTCTCTGGCTCACCCCCTTGGCCCGGGCGGTGCGAATATAATCCTCCTTCAAGACATCCAGCAGCGATGAGCGGGTCACCCGCGCCAGAATAGCCGATTGCGGCAATGCCAGGGCGATGGACGGCAGAAATAGGGACATCAGGGACGGCCACATCCCCGCATCCCAACCGGCAAATCCTCCGGCAGGAACCCATTTCAACATGATAGAGAAAAAAATGATCAGCAGCAGGGCAAACCAGAAATTGGGGATAGCGATCCCCAACTGCGAAAATCCCATCACGAAAAAATCCAGGGGTCGGTTGTGATGGGAAGCCGCAATAATCCCCAGGGGAATCGCAATCACGGTTGAGAGGATGATCGCCATCAGTGCCAGGGGCAGACTGATCGCGATACGTTCTGCAATCAGTTCAGAAACAGGCACATCATAGGTGAGGCTGGTTCCCAGGTTGCCCTGCAGCAGATCCAGAATCCAGCGGATATATCTGATATGAACCGGTCGATCCAATCCGAGTTCAGCCCGCAATGCCGCCAGTGTATCCGCTTCGGCATTGATTCCCAGCATGATGGATGCAGGGTCCCCCGGAAGAATTTCGAGTACAACGAAAATAACAACGGTGGTCAGCATCAGGGTGATGACCAGCGTTGTTATCCTTTTTGCCAGAAATACACTCATTACATCGCTTATTTAACCCAATAAACTTCCGTCAGGTCATTGGCCTGAACCGGACTGTTTTCCCAAAGTCCCCGGAGATCCTTATTCCAGACACCGCCTTTGGCCAGTTGAAACAGGTATCCATTGACACAGTCATCGGAAATAATCCGCTGGGCTTCACCCATCAACTTATAGCGTGCATCCCGATCAACCGTCTCGTTCAGTTTTTCCATCACCTTCTGGAACTTCGGGCTGTCATAGTTGAAATAGTAGTCCTTGCGGGCATATATCCCAATGTCCATTGGCTCGGTATGGGAAACAATGGTCAGGTCATAGTCCCGTTTCTTGAACACCTGATCAATCCACTGGGCCCATTCAACCGGTACAATCTCCAGATCAATTCCGACTTTCCGTAACTGGGAGGCGACGATCTCTCCACCTCGCCGGGCATAACTCGGGGGCGGCAGTTTGATCACGGCCTTGAACCCGTTGGGATACCCTGCTTCCGCCAGCAGTTGCTTTGCTTTTTCTGGGTTATAGGCGAACTTGGCAGTCAGGTCCACATAGGCCGGATGGTGGGGTGAAAAATGAGTTCCAATCGGGGTACCAAAACCGAACATGGCACCATCAATGATCGCCTGACGATCAATGGCATAGGCCATCGCCTGCCGGACTTTCAGCAGTTTAAAAGGGCCCCTCTGGTTGTTGGTGGAAAGAATGGTCTCCCCTTCCGTATTGCCGATGACCACCTTCAGCCGAGGGTTGGTTTCCAGCTGAGAGAGGGCTTCCGGCGCCGGGAAATTGGCGAAGGCATCAACATCACCGGCCATCATAGCTGCGGTTGCAGCTGCTGGATCGGGGATGATTTTGATGGTCGCTTTTTGCAGCTTTGCCGGTGTTCCCCAGTAGTCCGGGTTTTTTACCATCTCGACCCGGTCTCCTTTCACCCAGCGTTTGAATTTAAAGGGTCCGGTTCCGATCGGGTTGCTCTTGTTGCTTCCGGCACTGGCCGGATCCACCATTACGGCATCCCCCCAGCCCATGTTGAACAGAAAGCTGCCCGTGACCTGTTTCAAAGTCACCGCGACCGTGTATTTGCCAATCTTTTCGACTTTATCAATCGGTCTGAAAAGGCCCTTCTGGGCATTGGTGCTGTCATCTCCCCGGGCCCGGTTGAGCGAGAAGAGCACATCGTCAGCATCAAATTCAGACCCATCATGAAACCTGACCCCTTCTCTGAGTTCAAAGGTGTAGGTCTTTTTATCCTTTGAGATGGTCCAGATCTTGGCCAACGCGGGTCTCACCACCCCCCAGCGATCAATGCGGGTCAGGCCTTCAAATATATTGGCGTAGACCACCTCATCAATAGCCGCGGCCGCCCCGGCGGTTGGGTCCAGATGGGTGGGTTCCAGCACCATTCCCAGGATCAGACTGGTTTTCGCCGCCATGGCGGATGAGGCAATAAATGAAAAACAAAGTGCGACGGCTAAACCTTTAATAACCTGCTTTAGACTAATCATTGTGCTCTCCTGATTGATGTAAAAGAAAGCGGCCATAACGGGAGCGATAGCTTTCCATATCGCCAAGGCTTTCAGCTTCATAGACACCCCTCGCAATGGCTCTCGCTACGCAGTCAGCTGCCAGCATCCCCAACTTTGACAGGGCATGATCCGGATCCGAAAGTCTGTTTTTTCCTGTGGCCAAAACAAATACACTATCGCCATCGAACGGCGAATGCACCCATCGAATGGCTCTTGCCAAGCCATCCTGCGCCATGATGGCGATTCGTCGGGCCTGTGGTTTGGTAAGGATTGCGTCGGTTGCAACCGTCACCAGGGTCGTATTGGTTCCCACCTGCAGATCCAGGTTGAAATCCATATCGATAGGGAGTTTGATCTCTGCGACCGGTTGTCCACCCAACTCGTTATCCCGTTCGAATGGAAACGCCCACATCACCGGGCTACCGGGGATGGTTGCACTGCCGGAAGCATTCACTGCGGCGATTGCCCCCACCGTTATCTCCGTCCCGTTATCATCGAATACCAGCGAAGCACTTCCCAATCCGCCTTTAAGCCCGCCTGAACTTGCGCCCAGACCAGCGCCGATATTTCCCAGCCGGGTGGTATGCCTCACATTGGCAGCCGCTTCATACCCAAGATCTCGATACGGTGCAAACCGGCCCCAATTTTTATCACCCCCATTCAACAGGTCGAAGAGGATGGCTGTTGGCACGATCGGGATAATCGCGCCACCCAGATCGAATCCAATTTTTTTTTCCGCCAGATAAGCCATCACGCCACTGGCCGAATCCAAACCATAGGCCGAACCGCCGCTGAGGACGATGGCATGGATAAAGTCCACCAGACAATCGGCATTCAGTGCTTCGGTTTCTCTCGTCCCTGGACCACCACCGCGAACATCGACAGATGCGATGGCAGGCTGATCCGGTTTAATCACCGTCACCCCGCTTCTCAGTGCTTCGTCCTGTGCATTCCCTACCTGAATCCCGGGGACATCGGTGATCAGGTTTGTTTCTCCGGTTCTAATCATAAAGTGATGATCGAGCTGGAAAAAAAACAGGATGTCGGCAACGTTTAAGGGAATCCGGTTTCCCCAAAAATTGCCCTTCCCATTTTTTTCGAAATTCTGTGTTGATTGTCTTTGTAACTGAGACAATACAGATTTGCATGTTCAGCGCATGCTGTCCAGCATAAATTACCCGGCCAGAAGACGGAAACCGGTTTTTGAATCTGGCTGAACCTGTGATAATTTAATCCCTTTACAGATAAATCCCAAAGACGATATAGCATGTTTCGAGACAATCACATACCACCCGCCTCCCGGTGGCCATCTGGCAGAAAACAGACAGAGGAAAACGATGGATCTAGCAGTATTGAAAAAGCAATACCCCATGGGACTCGCCAGCACGGCAATGGACCTGGACGATTTTGGGCACCTGTCCCGCTATGCCAGGAATGGCATCGGGATTCTGGAAGCAACGCCCATTGTCACGGACAACAAATCCTGGAAAGTAGGCAATGAGCAATCCACACAGGCTTTTATCAACCTCTGTCGCAAATACAGGGTCAGACCCAACAGTATCCACGCTTTCTATCTGGCTGAACTGGGGCATGATATGACCGATGTGGATCCGGCAGTGCGGAAAAAGGCAATCGAGCTGAATTCAGGCATGTTTGAGGCCGCCGCAGAGATCGGGGCCAGCTATGTCGTCGTGCATCTCTTTAATGAAAAAGTTCGACGCTCCAAGGGAGAGAGCCTGTTCTACGCAAAAGAAGCCCTGCTCCAACTGTTACCCCAAGCCGAAAGAACCGGCACATCCATTGCTGTTGAAAATCTCTATCATGACTGGACGATTGAACAGATCAACAAGCTGCTCGACGAAGTGAACCATCCCTTGGTGGGCATCTGTCTGGATGTGGGCCATGCAGCACTGTACAGCACCGCACAGGATGAACTGGCGCTCTGTGGCAACCGCCTGCTCGGTTTTCACATTCATGATAACGGGCTGGAAGATGACGATCATCTGATCCCCTTCCGGGGTAAAATCGACTGGCCGGCTGTTTGTTCGGCCCTCCTGAAGAACGGTTACCAGGGGACGTTAATGTACGAATCGTTCAGCCGTGAAGAGGGGGAAACGGTTGATCAGTTTATCGATGCCTGTTACCACGCCTATCTGAAGATGCTCGAACTTCTGTCCGCTGCGTCAGCTTAATCAAGGCTCGCGGAGCAGCCTCTTCGGGTTGAGGCGTCCACATCTGGTCGGCAGTCTGTCCCTGCCCCCATGCATGTCTTACGGGTGCACCAAAAACATGTGGGGTTGTGATCATAACCGCTTCAAGAGGTTATTTCTTCAGAAAAACGCGTGCATCCATCCTTGGAGCTCCTGGAATCCATCCCTGGCTTCCAAGGTTTTCTGAACAAACAACCTCTTTCCGCTGTCAGGTATCCACACATATTTGGTGCACCCTGTCTTACTCAATTGTTGACGAAGACAGGATCAACGACTACACTGCCCCTGCCTGCTGAAGAAACCACCTGTCACCCCCGGATGTTATGCCCTGTCAACTCTGGGAAATAAGGTCCGAAACAGGATGACGACAGGGTGCTGATGGAATGAAAAACCGTTATATTTAAGATATTAACACAGACGTCAAAAAAAGGAGTGAGATATGCACCAGTTACAATTTGACGAAAATGCCTGTTTTGCCTGTAACAGCTATGACTGCCTGACCAAGTGCCAGTATCTGGATATAGATATCGATACGGCACAGGTAGAGATGGGAAAAATCATCAACGGTGAAGAATCATTTGTTTTGAAGGATTGCGTGACCTGTTATGCCTGCGAGGAATACTGCCCGAACGGAAACCATCCCTTCTATTTAATCGTCAGTCAACAGGAAGCGCTGAATCTGGCTCCCCTGCCTGATCCTCTGATCAAACGGGGAATTCAGGTCGGAATTCCCTTCAGGGGAGAACCGGTGATCAACGAGATTCAAGGCACCGCCCTGAATCTGGGGGTGTTCAGTCAGCTTTCCAACCTGACGCAGGGAAAACTCTTCGAAGGTACGACTTTGATGTCCGAAGATTCCCGGAAGATGTTCCACTATTTCTGCCAGCTGATGTATCTTCATTTCGCGCGAACCTCGACCATCAATGACCGCCTGGAGAAAATCATTGCGACCATTGCCGCACACAAGGTCGATGAAGTGGTCCATTTTCATGATGAGTGCTATGGAACCTATACTTCCTATGCGCCTGCTTTCGGTTTTGATGTCCCATTCAAATCGATTCATCTGTTTGAATTTCTGTACAAGCGGCTGCTGGAACTGAAAGATGAGATTAAGCCTCTGGGGTATAAGGTCGCCTATCAACGGCCCTGTTCGTCCAGACTTTCATCGGATAAGCATCCTTTTGTGCAGAAAATATTCGACCTGATTGGTGTGGAGGCTGTTGACAGGGAATATGTCGATGAAAATGCGCTCTGCTGCGGGGGCACCATCCTGGGACTGAAGAAGAAGGGCAGCCGTCAATTTGCCGTGGAGATTCAAAACCGCAATATTGAGGATATGAAAAACGCCGGGGCTCAAATCTGTGTTTTCAATTGTCCAGCCTGTATGCAGACAATAGGGAAACCCGTTGCCAAAAAAGGCATCATGCCCATGTTCATGAGCGATCTCTGCCGACTGGCGATTGGTGAAAAAACCACAAACTAAAGGGTATTTATGGATTCCATTTACAACGCGCTTATTGAAATTGTCGGGGAGGACCATGTGTCCACCCACCGGGAAGACCTGTTTACCTATTCCAAAGATCTGGGCACCTCTGATCCTCAGTGGCCTGATTTTGTAGCCGCACCGAAGACGGCGGAAGAGGTCAGTCGCATTGTGCAGATGGCAAACCAGAAGAAAGTCGCCATCGTTCCGCTGGGAGGCGGGATGTCGCTGGCTGGCCTGGCTTTGCCCCTGCAGGGCGGCATCTGTATTGACCTGAAGCGACTGGACCGGATCATCGAGGTGAATGAGGCGTCGCGATATATTGTTGTGGAAGGCGGGGTGTCACAGGGAAAAATCACCTCCTACCTGAGAAAGCATCACCCGCGTCTGATGCACTCAGAGCCGGGTGCTCCGCCGGCCGCAACCGTTGGCGGAAATATGGCGATTCATGGACAGGGGGACCTGGCGCATCCGTATGGGTTCAATACCGATATGATCAATGGGTTGGAGGTGGTCCTGCCCACAGGAGAGATATGCCATTTCGGTTCCTGTGCGATCGGTTCGGGCTGGTATACCATGCACCCGCTGCCTGACCTGGGCATGTTTCTGGGATGGAACGGCTCTACCGGCATTATCACCAAGCTGTCCATGAAGCTGTTTCCCTGCAAGAAAATCCGGGAGATGGATATCTTTGCTGTCGAGAA